>NZ_JBFAWW010000001.1:345409-874797 GCF_040680495.1 Streptomyces sp. NPDC052036
GGCGGCGGGGGTACCCCGCCCCCCCCCGCGGGGTCCGCCCTGTGGCCGCGGGGGGCCCCCGGCGCGACCCCCACGCCCCCCCCCCCCCCCCCCGCCGTGGCGCGTGACCGGGCCGGTCCGCGCCGACATGTCCTTGCCCGCGCCGGTCACCCCGCCGGCGCCAGCGCCGCTGCGCGGCAGAAATAGAAGGAAAGCGCCATGGAGTCGACCGTCGTCGAAGAGGAGAGCGGTCTCAGTCAGCGTCCGCCCGAACCGAGGCCCGTGCTCGCCCGGCCGCGGCTCACACTCACCGTGCTGTTGTGCGCGACCTTCATGCAGTTCCTCGACGTCTCCATCGTCAACGTCGCGGTGCCCTCGATCCAGCGTGACCTGCACGCCGGCACCGGTACCGTGGAACTGGTGGCCGCCGGCTACACGCTGGCGTACGCCTGCCTGCTCATCACCGCGGGCAGGCTCGGCGACCGCTACGGCTACCGGCGTCTGTTCGCCACCGGAATGGCAGTGTTCACCGTCGCCTCACTTGCCTGTGTCCTCGCGCCGGACAGCGCGTTCCTGATCGGCGCCCGGGTCGTCCAGGGGCTCGGCAGCGGACTGATGGCCCCGCAGGTGCTGTCCGTCATCCAGGTGGAGTTCCCGCCGAGCAGCCGGGGCAAGATCTTCGGCAGCTACGGTACGGCCATCGGATCAGCCACCGTGGTGGGGCCGGTCCTCGGCGGGCTGCTGATCGCACTACACCTGTTCGGCTTGGACTGGAGGCTCGTCTTCGCCATCAACCTCCCGGTGGGTGTGGCCGCCCTGTGCGCTGTCCGCGCGATCCCGCCGAGCACCCGGCAGACGCGTGAGCGACTCGACCCGGCCGGTGTCGCGCTGATCGTCGCGGGGCTCGCCCTGCTGATGTTTCCGCTGGCGGTCGGCCGGCAGCAGGGCTGGCCGGCATGGTCCTGGGTCTCGCTGGCGGCTGCTGTCGTCGTGCTGGCCCTGTTCTGCTGGACCCAGGTCAACCGTGAACGCCGGGGCCGTGACCCGCTGCTGCACTTGCGCCTGCTCGGCAACCGCACGGTCCGCCTCGGCCTGCTCGTGGTCCTGGCGTTCTTCGCCGGTGTGCCGCCGTTCTTCTTCCTGCTCTCGGTCTACCTCCAGGCCGGTTTCGGACACTCCGCTCTGGTCGCGGGAGTCACCCAGCTTCCCTTCGCGGTGACCACCGCCGTCGGCTCACGCGTCGCGGGTCGGCTGGCCCGCCGCTACGGGAGCACCATCCTGGTGTACTGCACCGCCGCTGTGTCGGTCTCGATGCTTGCCCTGGCCCTGATCGTGCACGGGGTGGGGGTGCGGGCCACACCCTGGGAACTGGCACCGCCGATGCTGGTGGGCGGGGCCGCGTTCGGAGTCTTCACCGCTTCGGCGTTCAGCATGCTGCTGGCCCAGGTGCCCGCCGCGGCCGCGGGTTCGGCCTCCGGCATGCTGACCACCGTCCAGCAGGTGGCCGGCTCGCTGGGCCTGACCGTCGGCGCGATGGTGTTCTTCGCCTCCCAGCCGGCCGTCACCGGCGGGGCCGAACGGCGCAGCGCTGCGACGTCGTTCTTCCACACGCTGCTCTACGAGACGGTGGTGTTCGCGCTCGCCTGCCTGGGCACGTTGTCCCTGCGGCGCGTTTCGGCTGCCGCCGGGCCCGATCGGGGCTGATGACGCAGCTGAGCGGCATCCGGTGTGCGGCGGTCGCACTGCCGTGGCGCCGGCACTCCGGTGCTGGCACCGGCCGGGCCGGAGGATCGGCCCGGCCGGCGCACTCCGCTCTCGCGCTGGATCACCCGGCCGGACCTCCCGGCGTGCGCGGCCCGGCCAGGTCGGCTCCGGGGCGTCGAACGGACCGGGACGGACACGGCCCCTGCCAGCATGGAGTTCCCCTCGCGCGGCACCGTCACGGCTGTCAGGCGTCGGTGACCAGGACGGCGTTGCCGCGGACCTGGCGGTCGCGTAGGGCGCAGACCACTTCGCCGGTCCGGGTGCAGTCGTCCTGGAGGCCGATCTACGGGTGCAGTCGTCCTGCGGCCACCAGGCCGACGAGCATGGTGAGTTCGTCCCCGCTACGAGCGCGATCCCCGCAACTACCTGACTTTTCTCGGTCTCGCCGCAGCCAAGCCATGTGCCGTTGGACCAGCCGCAATCCCGCACCACTCACCGTGCTGTCGCCAGAGCAGAGGAACTCAGAAGCCACAGGTGCGGCCCCGTGCGAGGTGGTGGAGGCGGTTACTCACCCGTGGACCTTGGTTGCGGTCGGATTTCCCGCCCGGCGCCCTCGTCGCCCTCGCGGTACAGCACCAGGTGCTCGTGGTGGAGAACGCCGTCGCGGACGTCACCGGTGGCGGTGAAGCCGGTGTCATCGACGTAGTCGAGGTGGTTGCCGGTGACGGTGTAGCTGCCCGTGTAGGCACTCGGGCGGTTGCCACGAGCCTCGTCGTAGCGGCCGTTCGGCAGCAGTTCCTGGCGGATGAATCCGTCAGCGGTCACCCACATCCCGACGTACGGGTGCGGGTCGCGGGGCGTGTCGTTGCTGGTCATGCTTCTACGATCGGCCCGGCGACCGGTGGCAACCAGGCCGCCGTCTCCCCAGGTGAGGGCTTCCTGGGTGCCGGGCACCCACCATCGCGAGCCGGCCGGATCGTGGGTGCCCGACACCTAGGGACAGAGCGGCCTGGTTCCGGCCCCACCGCGCGACGAACCTGATGGTCAGGCGGCCGTGGTGGCCGCCGGAGACTCGCCTCGGACTCGCGTCGACGCTCACTCCCGCAGCGGACACACCGATGAGGCGACTCCACCGAGGAGCACGCAATGACCATCACCGACACCGGCACCGTGAGCTGGAACCCCGAGGCCCTCGACGAGATCCTCTCGAACGACGAGGGGCGTCCCGTCCTGTTCACGAATGCCCGGATCCTGACGATGGACCCGTTGATCGGGGCCATGGTCGGCGCCGACATCCTGTTCGTCGGCTCGCTGATCGCGGGGGTCGGCCCTGGCATCGTCACCGCGGCCGGGGACGACAACGCCATCGTCGTCGACGGCACCGTCACGACCATCGTCCCCGCCGTCATGGACGCCATCGCGCTGGCCCGCGGCCGCAGCCGCCGCCCGGAGTGCGTCGCGACGCTGACCCCGGGCAACACCTCCGACTTCCTGGTGGTGCCCGACGAACTCGCCGACGACGCGCCGAGCGCGGTGGCCACCCTCCTGACCCGGCCGGAGCAGGTCCGCGCACTCGTCGCGGCCGGCAGCCCGGTCCTGTGGGACGGCACCGACGTCCCCGGCCGGGCCACCGCGCCCGAGACGGGCTTCCCGGCCGCCACGGACCTGACCGGCAGCCCGCGCCTCGGCGTCTGGATCGACCGGAACGACTTCCTGCACCAAGAGCTCACCGCCGACGGCCGCTACGACGAGACCCGGGGCGGGCGCCCGCACGCCTACCAGGGCCGCTACTGGATCGACGGCGACCGCATCGACTACCTGGACGACCTCGGCTTCTGGACCTACGGCGAGTTCCAGGGCGACGAACTGCACCACGCGGGCTACGTCATGAAGCTCGGCTGACCTTCGCCCCGGCCCACCAGCCGTCCCGGCCCCTCAGTCCTCACCCGCGTGCAGCCTCTCCTCCCCCGCCTTCTCCGCCGTACCGAAAGAAGACCCCTCATGAACCTCAACGACACCACCAGCGCCGCCATACTCGAAGATCTCCGGCGGCGGCCCGCCGACCGGCGGCGCATCCTGTTCACCGGCGCGACCGTCGTCACCATGGACCCAGGCCTCGGTGTCATCGACGGCGGCGACCTCCTCGTCGAGGGCGACACGATCACCGCCGTCGGCCCCCACCTCGACGCGGGCGACGCCGTGGTCGTCGACGCCGCCGGCACGATCCTCACTCCCTGGCCACGGCCCTCCACAGCGGTTTCGACAAGTTCGACAACCTCGCCCGTATGGTGTTCGTCGACCCGGCAGGGCGCGAGTTCTACCAGGAATGGGAACGAGCCGCGCACTCCTGCGTCGCGGAGATCAGGGCCGCCTACGGCCACGACCCGGATTCCGCCCGCATCGCCGAGGTCGTGGCGGAACTGTCCGCCCAGAGCGCGGAGTTCGCCGCGATCTGGCAACTGCACGACGTCAAGAGCAAGTCCCAGGAAGGCAAGCATCTCAGACACCCCCAGGTCGGAGATCTGCACATCAAGTTCTCGGCTTTCACGGTGAACGGGGCCCCGCACCAGCAGTTGGTGGTCTATCAAGCCGAACCGGCCAGCCCGACGGCGGCCGCCTTCGAGACGCTGAGGGCCATGGCCACCCGTCCGAAGCAGGCCCGGGCCGGAGCGGTGGACGCGAGCATGTGAGCTCCGGTGGAGCCTGGTCCTGACACGCCGAGGAACAACGCGACCTTGACGGGTTCGGGCAGCGGGTAGCCCGAGCAGTTGCCGATGTCGACCACAGTGGCGGCCATGTCGGCCGTAGCGACCGAGATGACGCGCTCTCCGGTTTCGACCAGAGGGCCTGGCACGCCTGCCACGACCGTGACGCCGCCCACCGCCCCGCGGGAGCCTCGGGTTGTCCGCGCGCCACGAGCCAGCGGCGCGGACCCGCGCCGTGCGCCCGTCCACGCGGATCCGCCGATCAACTGGGCTGTGCGGTGGGCATGATCGTGACCTGCTGGAGGTTCGCGCGCGGCGGCAGGGCGGCCAGGAAACCGATGGTCTGCGCGATGTCCTCGGGCTTGAGCCACTCCATCGACTCCTTGGACCCCGCGAGCCACTCCAGCGCACCCACGTCCGTCACATGGTCCTGAAGTTCCGTACCGACGATGCCGGGCTCGATCGCCGACACACGTACGTTCTTCGGGCCCAGCTCGACACGAAGGTGCCGGGACAGATGGGTGACGTAGGCCTTGGTGCCGGAGTAGACGGCGAAGTTGGGGAAGATGTTCTGCGCCGCGATGGACGAGGTGTTGATCAGGTCCGCGACACCGCGTTCCCCGGCCGTCTTGACGAGCTGAGGCGTGAACGCGCCGATCACGTGCATCAGACCGGTGACGTTCAGATCGATCTGGCGCTGCCACTGGTCGGCGGCCAGCTCCTCGATCGGGGCGGGAAGCATGACGCCCGCGTTGTTGAACAGCAGGTCGGCACCGCCCAGTTCCGCTGCCACCCGGTCGGCCGCCCCCTGCACGGCCGCCGCGTCGGTCACGTCCACGGCGATCGCCAGGGCGCTGCCGCCGTTCTTCTCGATCCTTCCGACCAGGTCGTCCAGCCGGTCGGCACGCCGTGCCAGGACGACGACCTTCGCGCCCAGGGCGGCGAGGTGCTCGGATGTGGCCTCGCCGATGCCGCTGGACGCTCCGGTGACGACCGCGACACGGCCCGACAAAGGCTTGGCAGGGGTCTGCGTGGACATGGTGTGCACCCTTCCAGAGGAGAACGAGAGGGACGCTGTCTCCGGCACCGGCATCGCCGGTCATGTATCCAGCACACCACTCCCGCTCCCGGCGCGCGCGGTCGCAGGAGTGGCACCCGGATCTGCCGCGCCCCGGCGTCAGCCCGCCCGGGTGGCGGGCTCGGCCTCCTCGTGCTTGTCGGCCTCCGCGTCCAGGAGCCGGATCAAGGTCGTCCGGGCGCGGGCCACGCGGGAGCGGAGCGTGCCGACCGGGCAGTCGCTGATCTCGGCCGCCTCCGCGTAGGGCAGCCCGACCAGTTGGGTGAGGACGAACGCCTTCCGCCGCTCGTCCGGCAGCGACGCCAGGAGGTCCAGCAGCGCGACGCCGTCGTCGAAGCCGGGCAGGTCCTGCGGCTGGGTCAGTTCGACGGCCGTCTGCCAGTCCGGTACGTCGGACAGGCGCGGCCGGGCGGCGGCGTACCGGTAGCTGTCGATCACCGCGCGGCGGGCGATGGCCAGCAGCCAGGTACGCGCCGAGGAGCGGCCCTCGAAGCGGTGCAGACTGCCGAGCGCACGCAGGAACGTGTCCTGCGCCAGGTCGTCGACGGCCTGCGGGTCGGCGCAGAGATGGGCGACATAGCGCTGGACGTCGCGGTGCAGGGCACGGACGAAGCGCTCGACCGCGTCGGTGTCGCCGGCGCGGGCGGCGAGCGCCCAAGCGGTGATCGACTCGTCGATCGAGGCCGTGGTGTCGCGGCGGCAACGCGAGGCGGGCAGGGCAGGGGTCATCACCTGGTGTCCTTCTCGGTCATCCGGATCCGCTCCGGGTGCGCGCAGGCGCGCGGGCGGATGGTCCGGTGAGGGGGAGACGGCCCTACGACGCGTCGGCGCACCGCCCTTCGGACGTGTGCACGAGGCTACGAACCGGCCTCGCGGCTACGGCGCCCTGCGTCGGCGTCAGGCCGAGGCCCGAGGCGCGCGGGAGCGGCCTCGGGGTGCCGGCTGTCGTCAGACGACAGCGGTCCCCGCAGGCGGACCCCGGGAGATGATCGCGTGGACGAGAAGGAGGAGACGCGGCGCGCGCTCCGAGCGACGGCGACGGACCCGCGGGCCGGGGCGGTCCGGGGTACGGGGCAGGGTGAACAGCAGCCGCAGCGGCGCCGCCAGCCGGCCCGCCATGGCCCGCAGGATGCGGAACGCGGCCTTCTCCCCGTACGCCAGCCACAGTCCGCACAACAGCGCGGCCAGCAGATGGGCGGCGACCATGCCGGACGACCAGGAGCCGCCCATGGGGTGCCCCAAGGCGTCCGTACGGCTCATGTCCATGGAGCCCATACGCATCGGCGCCATGCCCGCGCCCATGTCCATAGAGCCCATGTCTGTCGAGCCAATGTCTGTCGAGCCCATGCCGGGCATGCCGTTCATGCCCGTGTCGACCTGACCCCCGGACATCGGCTGAGCGAACGTGAACGCCGAGTGGAGGGCCGTCTGGGCAGCGACCACGACCGTCACGATCAGCGGCAGCCCGCGTTCGCGTCCCGCCAGGCACCAGCCCGCGGCACCGGTCACCGCCACGCCCGTGCCGAGCGCCCACGCGGGGACATCGCGGCCGGACATCAGGACGTGGCCCAGGGCGGCGAGCAGCACACAGGCGACCGCGAACACCGCGGCCCGTAGCGTGCGAGAACACCGCCCTGCTGTCATGGCGCCTCATCCTCGCATCCGGGCTTCCGTCATCCCGTACGGGTACGGAAACCCGCAGGGTCCCGCCTCAGCCCCCGGTGTGTGGTCCAGAGCACGAGACGGTCCGCGCGGCCGCGCGCAGTGCCGCCGGCCAGCCGGTGCGCGACTCCGGGCGCCCGCAGGCCCGTAGTCCGACGACGGGCGCACCCAACAGTCCCGGGCCGGCCAGGGCCAGGTCGGCGACGAGCAGCAGTGCGCCGGGGGCGGGCCGGGTCAGCGGCAGGATCACCAGCAGGAAGCTGCGGAACGGTCCGCAGCCGTCGATCCGCGCCGCCTCATCCGGTTCGGGTGGCAGGCAGCCGGGCGTCAAAGGACTGGCCGCTCATCAACCAGAACGGCCTGTCGGCTCAGTCGTTCCACCCGAAGATCGGGGGCGCGTCGGGGAGAGCGGCCAGGCGGTGCGGGCCCGGGAGCGGGCGGAGCAACGGCTTCGGGACGTGGCGCGGGCGTACACCCCCCGCACGGCCCTGTCGCTCGGCCTGGTCGTCATGCACGACGTGTGCGTGCCGGGATCGGGACCGGGCTGGTTCTTCCAGCAGAAGACCGACGACTACAAGGTCGTCTGCTCGATGAACATCACCGCCTACTACGGCGCCGACCCCAGACACGTGGGCGACGCCCTCGACCGGATCCTGACCGTGGGCGACCACGCCCTTCCGGGCCGTCCGGATCCGGAAGTCCCATCCCCGTTCACGCACGACGATCACGGAAAGCAGCTCGTCGCCTACTACCGGGGGCACGGGCCGAACCCTCAGGGCGCGCAGGCCACGGAACCGACCCGGCTGGCCGTCCCCGGGCAGACGCTGACCTGGGACACGACATGCGGCGGCGCCTCGCGCCGACTGGTCGAGGAGCCCTACGCCGGCCTCGTGGACGATCCGCCGGTGTCCCGCTTGGTCCGTGACCCGAAGGCCGCCACGGTCGCCGCCATCCGGAAGCGGTACGGCCTGGTGTTCAAGCTGGAACTCCCCTGCAGCAACTATTACGAGGCGCTCAAGAACGGTCGGACACGCACGGAGTGACGTAGGGTTGCCTGTTCGTACAACTCGCCCAGACCCAGCTGCTCGAGCTGGGCCGTGGCGCTCTTCCCGGCTTTCTCCTTCGTTCCCTTGTCTTTCATCCCGCTAGGTCCTGTCGTCAAACTCCCGTCGTCCGCCCGGAGGGCGGCCCCTGCGACGTCAGTGTGCGTGCTCTGGGGGTACCCCTGCTTCAGGCTGCGGGAGGTCGCGGAACTCGTCGGCGACCCGTCCACCGACGCGGTGGCGCACTTGCGCCGGCTGCGCGGCCTGCTACTGGAGCGGCGTGATCGCGCTGACGCCATGGTGGCGGCCATCGACAAGGAACTCGCGTCACGAGCGAAGGGACTGAAGGTGACACCGGAGGAGCAACTGGAGGTGCTCGGTGCACGGCTGTACGACGCGATCGGCGGCGCTTACACCGCGACACGGCGTACCGAGCCACGGATCGCCGCGCAGATCTGGGACGCGCTCGGAAATTGCAGGGCGTCGGCCTCGGCAAGGGGACCGACGTGGCGGGCGCGCTCCTGGTCACCTCCGCACTGATGCTCGGTGTCTACACGATCGTCGAGACCACCGACTACGGCTGGGCTTCCGCACACACGCTGAGCTTCGGCGGCGTGGCGCTCGTCCTGTTCCTGGCATTCGTCGCCCGACAGGCGAAGGCTCCCCACCCGCTGCTGCCGCTGCGTGTGTTCCGCCCGCGCAACGTCTCGGGAGCGATGGGCCTCCAGGCTCTCATGCTGGCCGGGATGTTCAGCTTCCAGTTCCTGTGCGTGCTCTACCTGCAGAAGGTGCTCGGCTTCGACGAGATACACACCGGCCTCGGCATCTTCCCGGTCTCGGTCGCGATCGGCGCCCTGTCCCTCGGCCTCGCGCCCAAGCTGATCGCACGCTTCGGTCCCCGTGCCGTAGTCCTCCCGGGACTCTCACTGATCGCGGCAGGTCTCGCCGCGCTCGGCCGCGTACCCGAGGGCGGCAGCTTCGCCGTGGATGTCCTGCCCGCGCTGCTGCCGCTCGGCATCGGCTTCGGACTCGCGATGCCGGCGCTGGCCACGCTCGCGATGTCAGCGGCCACACCCCAGGACTCGGGGATCGCCTCCGGCATGTTCAACACCATGCAGCAGATCGGCGCCGCCTTCGGCCTCCCGGTCCTCAGCACGCTCGCCAATGCGCGCACGGATGCCCTGCTGGGTGACGGGGCAAGCACCGCCTCGGCGCTCACGGGCGGCTACCAGCTCGCCTTCCGTATCGGCGCGTGCCTCGTCGCCGTCTCTCTCCTCCTCGCCGCCGCCCTGCTGCGATCCCCCGCCCCTGCGCAACATCCGGGCGGGCGGCCACGGCGGTGGCCGTGCGGGGGCCGGAGCGGCACCCTCGCTATACATGCCGTGTATAGCCGACATGTATAGTCACCGCATGCTTTCAACGGGGAAGACGAACAGACGTGCAGTCGGGTTGCCTGCGACCGCGGCCCTTCTCGCCACCATGACCTTCGCGCTCTCGGGGTGCACCACCCTGCACACCACCGCGCCGGCGACCGTCCGTACCCACGCCGCCGCCGGCGCTCCGGCCCGGTTCGGGACCGTGGACTGCCGCCAGGCCAAGTGCATCGCGCTGACCTTCGACGCGGGGCCCAGCGAGAACTCGGCGCGGCTGCTCGACATCCTCAAGGAGAAGAAGGTGCCCGCGACCTTCTTCCTGCTGGGCAAGCGGCACATCGAGAAGTACCCGGAACTGGTCAAGCGGATGGCCGCCGAGGGACACGAGGTCGCCAGCCACACCTGGGACCACAAGATCCTCACCCAGATATCGCCGCAGCAGATACGCGAGGAGTTGCAGAAGCCGGACGACGCGATACAGCAGCTCACCGGGCGCAAGCCCACCCTGATGCGTCCGCCCCAGGGCCGTACGAACGACACCGTGCACCGGATCTGCCGTGAGATGGGGCTCTCCGAGGTGCTGTGGAGCGTCACCGCCAAGGACTACGCGACCGGCGACTCGGACCTGATCCGCAAGCGCGTGCTGGAGCAGGCGTCCCGGGACGGGATCATCCTGCTGCACGATCTGTATCCGGGCACCGTGCCCGCGGTGCCCGGGATCATCGACGCGCTCAAGGAACGGGGGTATGTGTTCGTCACCGTGCCCCAGTTGCTGGCCCCGGGGAAGGCCCAGCCGGGCACGGTGTACCGCCCCTGACGTCGGCCCGCCGGGCTCACCAGGCCAGGTGCAGTTGCCGCGGCGAGCGGTGGATCAGGGTCGGGCGCATGGTGACGGGGCGGTCGTCGGCGAGCCGCGTCCCGGCAACCGGCGGGTCAACTCGGTGAGACTTCTGCAGAGTTGCTCGCGGGCGAGCGAGGCGCCGGGGCAGCCGTGCACGCCCAGGCCGAAGGCGAGATGGCGGACGGGAGCGCGGGTGGTGTCGAACGCGTCGGGGCACGGATGCCGGGCGCCGTCGCGGCCTGCACCCCCGAAGGCGACGAAGACGACCGCCCCGGCGGGGAGTTCGGTGCCGGCCAGGGTGACCGGCCGGGTCGTGGCCCGCCGGAAGCCCTGCAGCGGGCTGTCGTAGCGGGCGGCCTCCTCGACGGCCGCCGGAATGCGCTCGGGCTCCGCGCACAGCAGCCGCCACTGGTCCGGGTGGCGCAGGAGATGCAGCACGGTGGTGCCGATCAGGGCGCCCGCCGAAGCCGCGGCCGAGCGCGGCGGGCGAGGGCAGGACGTCGGGCCGCAGCGCGCCCGCCGACGAGAAGTCCTCGGGCCGTCGCAGCGCCTCGCGTACGTCGGCGTCCCGGGCGACCAGCCGGCAGTCCAGCTCGGCGACGCGGGTGAGGCCCTCGGTCTGTCGGGCGCGCGCGTAGTGCGGGTGGGGATCGCGCTGCCACCCGTCCAGTTCGTCGTGCTGTTCGCGATCCACGGGCGGCCTCCGGCCGGGGTGCGGGTCGCGCTCATCGTGACGTACGGGCGCGCGGACGCGGTAGGGGGCCACGGCGGAACCGGCCAGGGGGAGCGCGTCAGGCCGCCGGTGCCCGGTGCCCGCCTCGTACGATCCCCCGGTGGTCCTCTTCTGCCTCGAACGCCTTGTTCCGCTCCCCGCCGACCAGGCCTGGCGGCGGCTCACGGACTGGCCGCGCCATGCGGAGGTGGTGCCGCTGACCCGGGTGACCGTGCTCACGCCGCCGCCGACGGCCGTGGGAACGGTGTTCGTGGCCCGCTCCGGCGTCGGCCCGTTCGCCTTCGACGACACGATGGAGGTGACCGTCTGGCGGCCTCCGGCACTCTGCCGCCTGGAGAAACGGGGCACGCTGGTGACCGGCTGGGCGGAGATCGAGATCCGGCCGTACTACGAGGAGCGCTCGCGCGTGCTGTGGCGGGAGGAACTGGCCGTACGCGGGCTGCCGGGGCTCTTCGACCCGCCGCTCGGAGGGCTGGCCCGGCGGATGTTCGGGCGAGCGGTGGACGGACTGCTGCGGCTGGATCCGGCCGCCGATGTCAGTGGCGGCCCCTACAGTCCACCCTCATGAACTTCCGGCGTACTTCCGGGAGTTCCACCGTGTGCTCGCACCCGGCGGCCATCTCCTCACGGCGTTCAAGGTCGGTGACGAGTGTGTGCACCTGGACCATGCCTACGGGCACGACCTCTCCCTCGACGTCTACCGCGTCCGGCCCGAGCAGGTCTCCGCGTTGCTGACGGACACCGGCTTCGAGGAGGTCGCCCGGCTGGTACGCGCGGCGGACGAGCGGGAGAACACCCCGCAGGGGTACCTCCTGGCCCGCAAGCCCGACTGAGGCCGACACCAGGCGTGCCTGCGGACGGTCAGGCCACCGAGCCGATCCCCCGCACCGTGCCCCGGGCGGTGTCGTGGTGGATCGGGGTGTGGGCGCCGGTGAGGGAGACGCCGGTGCCGCCGCGGCGGGCCGCCACGATCTCCGCGGCGATGGACAGGGCCGTCTCCTCGGGGGTACGGGCGCCGAGGTCGAGGCCGATGGGGGACCTCAGCCGGGCCAGTTCCAGCTCGGTGACGCCGACCGCGCGCAGGCGCTCGGCGCGGTCCAGGTGGGTGCGGCGGGAGCCCATCGCGCCGACGTACGCCACCGGCAGACGCAGTGCCAGCTTCAGCAGGGGTACGTCGAACTTGGCGTCGTGGGTCAGGACGCACAGGACGGTGCGCGCGTCGACCCGGGTGCGGCCCAGATACTGGTGCGGCCACTCCACGACGATCTCGTCGGCGTCCGGGAAGCGGGCGCGGGTGGCGAAGACCGGGCGCGCGTCGCAGACCGTGACGTGGTAGCCGAGGTACTTGCCCATGCGGACCAGCGCGGAGGCGAAGTCGATCGCCCCGAACACGATCATGCGGGGCGCCGGGACGGACGACTCGACCAGGACCGTGAGCGGTGCTCCGCAGCGTGAGCCCTGCTCTCCGACTTCCAGGGTGCCGGTGCGGCCCGCCTCCAGGAAGGCGCCCGCCTCGGCCGCCATCGTCCGGTCCAGCTCCGGGTGGGCGCCGAAGCCGCCCTCGTACCCGCCGTCCGGGCGTACCAGCAGCGCCCGGCCCAGCAGCTCGGCCGGGCCCGCCACGATGCGCGCGAGCGCCGCGGCGGAGCCGGCGGCCGCGGCGGCCAGCGCGGAGGCCACCGCCGGCCGCGCGGGATCGGCCGCCCGGACCGGGGTGACGAGGATGTCGAGGACACCGCCGCAGGTGAGCCCCACGGCGAAGGCGTCCTCGTCGCTGTACCCGAAGCGCTCCGTGACGCTCTCGCCGTCCTGGAGGGCCTGCCGGCACAGCTCGTAGACGGCGGCTTCCACACAGCCGCCGGAGACCGAGCCGATCGCCGTGCCCTCGGCATCCACCGCGAGGGCGGCGCCGGGCTGGCGGGGCGCGCTGCCGCCGACCGCCACCACGGTGGCGACGGCGAAGTCGCGTCCCTGCGCGGCCCACCGGTGCAGCTCGTCGGCGATGTCCAGCATCTCTCGGTCTCCTTGGCGGTATGGGGGGACGACGGAGGGGGCCGCTAGTGGACGCCCAGCCAGTTCTCGATCGGATGGAGGGCGAAGTAGACCAGGAAGACCACGGTCAGCCCCCACATGGAGGCACCGACCTCGCGGGCCTTGCCCTGGGCGGTCTTGATCGCGGTGTACGCGACGACGCCCGCGGCGACGCCGGTGGTGATGGTGTACGTGAACGGCATGAGGACCACGGTCAGGAAGACCGGGATCGCGGTGGCGCGATCGCTCCAGTCCACGTGCCGGGCGTTCATCAACATCATCGCACCGATGACGACCAGTGCGGCCGAGGCCACCTCCTGCGGGACGATCGCCGTCAGCGGGGTGAGGAACAGACAGGCCGCGAAGAAGAGCCCGGTGACGACCGAGGCGAGACCCGTGCGGGCGCCCTCGCCGACACCGGTGGCGGACTCGATGAAGACGGTCTGCCCGGAGCCGCCCGCCACGCCGCCGATCGCACCGCCCGCGCCGTCGATGAACAGGGCCCGGGACAGCCCCGGCATCCGGCCCTTGTCGTCGGCGAGACCGGCCTCCGTGCCCACGCCAATGACGGTGGCCATCGCGTCGAAGAAGCCGGCGAGGACGAGCGTGAAGACGATCAGGCCGACGGTCATCGTGCCGACCTTGTCCCAGCCGCCGAACGCCACATGCCCGAAGAGCGAGAAGTCGGGCATCGAGACCGCGCCGCCGTGCAGCTCGGGAGGCCCGCCCGCCCAGGCGCCGTCCTTGACGACGCCGGTTGCGTCGAGGAGCGCGGCGACGACCGTGCCGCCGCCGATGCCGATCAGGATGGCGCCGGGGATCTCGCGGGCCTGGAGCATGAAGATCAGCAGCAGGGTGCCGGCGAAGAGGAGGACGGGCCAGCCGGCGAGCTGCCCCGCCGGACCCAGGCTGAGCGGGGTGGCCTTGCCCTGGTGGACGAATCCGGACTTGTACAGGCCGATGAGGGCGATGAACAGTCCGATGCCCATGGTGATGCCGTGCTTGAGCGCCAACGGGATCGCGTTCATGATCGTCTCGCGGAGGCCGGTGACGACGAGCAGCATGATGACCGCGCCGTACAGCACGCACATGCCCATGGCCTGCGGCCAGGTCATCTGCGGGGCGACCTGGGAGGACAGCACACCGGAGACGGAGAGTCCGGCGGCGAGGGCGAGCGGCGCCCTCCCGACGAGCCCCATCAGCAGCGTGGTCAGGGCCGCCGCGAACGCGGTCGCGGTGATCAGGGCCTGTCGGCCGAGGGTGTCCCCCGCCACGTCCCGGCCGGACAGGATCAGGGGGTTGAGCAGCAGGATGTACGCCATCGCCATGAAGGTGGTGACGCCGCCGCGCACCTCGCGTGCGACGGTGGATTCGCGCCGGGATATGTGGAAGTACCGGTCGAGCCAGGACCGGCCGGCCGGGACGCGGGTTCCCGCGCCCGCGTCCTCGGCGGTGGTCCTCGGCTCTAGGGACTGCTGGGTCATGGTGCCGTCTCCCAAGGTTCACAGGGGCACCCGCGGGCCGTCTTCGGCGGTCAACGGGATTTGGGAAGGGTGCACGACCCGGGGGACGGCCCGAGACGAACGGTGGTGCTGCGGGTGCGCCGGCGCCGGGGTGGCCCAGGGGGCACGGATGCTGCCCGGCGGCGGCACGAGCGGGCCTATGCGGTGCCGGTCAGATGTTCGGGCCGCACAGGGGTCCGGTTCAGCTCCAGCCCCGTCGCGTCGCGGATCGCCGCGAGGACCGCCGGGGTGGACGACAGGGTGGGTGCCTCGCCGACGCCGCGCAGCCCGTACGGGGCGTGGTCGTCGGCGAGTTCGAGCACGTCGACGGGGATGGTCGGGGTGTCGAGGATGGTGGGGATCAGATAGTCCGTGAAGGAGGGGTTGCGCACCTTCGCGGTCCTGGGGTCGACGACGATCTCCTCCATGACCGCGATGCCGAGGCCCTGGGTCGTACCGCCCTGGATCTGGCCGACGACGGACAGCGGGTTGAGCGCTTTGCCGACGTCCTGGGCGCAGGCCAGTTCGATGACCTTGACCAGGCCCAGTTCGGTGTCCACCTCCACCACGGCGCGGTGCGCGGCGAAGGAGTACTGGACGTGTCCGTTGCCCTGGCCGGTGCGCAGGTCGAAGGGCTCGGTCGGCCGGTGCCGCCACTCGCGTTCGATCTCGACGGCCTCGTCGCCGAGGACGTCCACCAGATCGGCGAGCACCTCGCCGTCGTCGGTGACGACCTTGCCGCCCTCCAGCAGCAGTTCGGCGGTGGCCCAGGCGGGGTGGTACGAGCCGAACCGGCGGCGCCCGAGCTCCAGTACCCGTTCGCGCACCTGCGCACAGGCGTTTCGTACGGCGCCGCCGGTCATGTAGGTCTGCCGGGACGCGGAGGTCGAACCCGCCGATCCGACCTGGGTGTCCGCGGGGTGGATCGTCACCCGGTTGACGCCCAGCTCGGTGCGGGCGATCTGGGCGTGGACGGTGACGCCGCCCTGGCCGACCTCGGCCATGGCCGTGTGCACGGTGGCGACGGGCTCGCCCGCGACGACCTCCATACGGACCTTGGCAGTGGAGTAGTCGTCGAAGCCCTCGGAGAAGCCGACGTTCTTGATGCCGACGGCGTAGCCGACGCCGCGGACGACGCCCTCGCCGTGCGTGGTGTTGGACAGTCCGCCCGGCAGTTGCCGGATGTCCGCGCCCTCGGAGCTCTCCCACTGGCGCTCCGGCGGCATGGGCATCGCCTTGACCCGGCGCAACAGCTCGGCGACCGGCGCCGGGGAGTCGACGACCTGCCCGGTCGGCAGGACCGCGCCCTGCGACATCGCGTTCAGCCGCCGGAACTCCACCGGGTCCATGCCGAGCTTCTTCGCCACCTTGTCCATCTGGGCCTCGTAGGCGAAGCACGCCTGGACCGCGCCGAAGCCGCGCATGGCGCCGCAGGGCGGGTTGTTGGTGTAGAGGGCGAGGGCCTCGACGTCGACGTCGTCCACCACGTACGGGCCCACGCCGAGCGAGGCGGCGTTGCCGACGACGGCCGGGGAGGAGGAGGCGTACGCGCCGCCGTCGAGGACGATCCGGCATCGGACGTGGGTCAGCCTGCCGTCCTTCGTGGCCCCGTGCTCGTAGTACAGCTTCGCCGGGTGACGGTGGACGTGACCGAAGAAGGACTCGAACCGGTTGTAGACGATCTTGACCGGTTTCCCGGTGCGCAGCGCGAGCAGACAGGCGTGGATCTGCATCGACAGGTCCTCGCGGCCCCCGAAGGCGCCGCCGACGCCCGCCAGGGTCATCCGGACCTTGTCCTCGGGCAGGCCCAGCACGGGCGCGATCTGGCGGAGGTCGGCGTGCAGCCACTGGGTGGCGATGTAGAGGTCGACACCGCCGTCCTCCGCGGGCACCGCGAGACCGGACTCGGGACCGAGGAACGCCTGGTCCTGCATGCCGAAGTGGTACTCGCCCTCGACGATCACATCGGCCCGCCGACGCGCCCGCTCCGCGTCGCCGCGGACGATCGGCTGGCGGTGGACGATGTTCGGGTGCGGGACGTGGCCCGAATGGTGATCCGTACGGTTCTCGTGGACCAGGATCGCGTCCGGGGCGGTCGCGGAGGCCTCGTCGGTGACGAGGGGCAGTTCGCGGTACTCGACCCTGATCTTGGCGGCGGCACGGCGCGCGGTCTCCGGGTGGTCGGCCGCGACGACGGCGACGGGCTCGCCGTGGTGGCGCACCTTGCCGTGGGCGAGGACCGGGGTGTCCTGGATCTCCAGGCCGTAGTGCCGCACCTCGGTCGGCAGGTCGTCGTACGTCATCACCGCGTACACGCCGGGCGTGGCGAGGGCCTCACTGGTGTCGATGGAGACGATCTCGGCGTGCGCGACCGTGGAGCGCAGGATCTGGCCCCAGAGCATGTCCTCATGCCACATGTCGGACGAGTACGCGAACTCGCCGGTGACCTTGAGGGTGCCGTCCGGGCGGAGAGTGGACTCGCCGATGCCGCCCTGGGTGTGCTGAGTGATCTTGGTGGGAGCGCCGTTGGGCATCGTCAGACCCCCTCGGACTGCCGTGCGGCCGCCAGGCGGACCGCGTCCATGATCTTCTCGTAGCCGGTGCAGCGGCACAGGTTGCCGGAGAGTGCCTCGCGGATGTCCGCGTCGGTGGGGTTGGGGTTGTGCTCCAGCATCTCGTCGGCCGCGACCAGCAGCCCGGGGGTGCAGAAGCCGCACTGGACGGCGCCCGCGTCGATGAAGGCCTGCTGGATCGGGGACAACCGGGCGTGCTCGCCGGCCACGGAGTCGCTGCTCTTGGCCTCCCAGCGCCTGGCCTCGTCGAGGGAGGTGCCGCGGGCGCCGGTGGAGCGGGAGCGTTCCTCCGCGTACTCCGCCAGGCCCTCGACCGTCACGACCTCCCGGCCCTCGACCTGCCCCGCCGCCACCAGGCAGGAACAGACCGGCACGCCGTCCAGACGGACCGTGCAGGAGCCGCACTCGCCCTGCTCGCAGGCGTTCTTGGAGCCCGGCAGGCCGAGCCGCTCGCGCAGCACGTACAGCAGGCTCTCGCCCTCCCACACGTCGTCGGCCTCCTGCGGGCGTCCGTTGACGGTGAAGTTGACACGCATCACGCAGCTCCCTTCGCGGTGCGGGCGGTGCCGCGGTACGACTCCCAGGTCCACATCAGGGTGCGGCGGGCCAGGACGCCGACCGCGTGACGGCGGTAGTCCGCGGTGCCCCGGACGTCGTCGATCGGGTTGCAGGCGGCCGAGCACAGCTGCGCGAACTGCCGGACGACGGACGGGGGGACGATCTCGCCGTTGTCCCAGAGGCAGCCCTCCTCGAGTGCGGCGTTCAGGAACTCCTCCGCCACCCGGGCGCGGACGGGGGTCGGTGCGGCCGAGCCGATGCCGGTGCGGACGGTGCGGGTCCCGGGGTGCAGGGCGAGACCGAACGCGCACACGGCGATCACCATCGCGTTGCGGGTGCCGACCTTCGCGTACTGCTGGGGTCCGTCGGCCCTCTTCACATGGACGGCCCTGATCAGCTCGTCCGGGGCGAGCGCGTTGCGCTTCACGCCGGTGTAGAAGTCGTCGATCGGGATCATCCGGGAGCCGCGCACCGACGCGACCTCGACCTCGGCGCCGGCCGCGAGCAGGGCGGGGTGGGCGTCGCCGGCCGGGGAGGCGGTGCCAAGGTTGCCGCCGACGCCGCCGCGGTTGCGGATCTGGGGCGAGGCGACGGTGTGGGACGCGAGAGCCAGGCCCGGCAGCTCGGTCCGCAGATGCTCCATGATCCTCGCGTACGGGACCGACGCGCCGAGCCGTACGGCGTCGTCGCCGGTCTCCCACTCGTACAGTTCGCCGATGCGGTTCAGGTCCATCAGATGCGCGGGCCGCCGGTGATCGAAGTTGATCTCGACCATCACATCGGTGCCCCCTGCTATGGGCACGGCGGTGGGGTGCTCCGCCTTGGCGGCGAGCGCCTCGTCCCAGGTCGCGGGGCGAAGGAAGTCCATGAACGGCTCTCTTCATCGTCTCTTGAGGCGTGGATTTCGAGCCAGATCGGGAGCGGCGGGCCCGGCTCGTTCATGTCCTGTTTCACGCGGTCTGAACTCAGTACACCGCCGGGTCCATGGCCACGGTCAGTCACCGAAACCATGAAGGAGTTGGCTGGCCAGGGCGATCATCTTGTAGATTCATATGAACGGAGGCCATCAGTAACCTCTCCGCTTTCCTCTGGAAACACGACGCCTGCCGGAGGAGATCGCGAGCCCAGCTTCCGAAAGTCCCGGGCAATGCCCTGGGGCTGCCCTCGGAGGCCGAGCACATCCTCCGGAAGCCGTGGGCACGCACTCCGGGCTGGAGGGGAACCTCCTCACGGAGCCCGAGGACCCGCCCGCCGGGCCCTCACCTGACCGAACGTGGATTTCTGGACAAGAACGGCGGCGACGAGACATGCGCCTGCGCGCACTGCTGAACACCGACGCGCTGGGGCTGCGGCTGCTCGGCGGCGAGGACGAGCTGGACCGCACCGTGCGCGGTGTGATGACGACGGACCTCAAGGACCCGAGCCGCTATCTGTCCGGCGGTGAGCTGGTCCTCACGGGCCTGGCGTGGCGGCACGACACCGAGGACTTCGAGCCCTTCGTCCGGATTCTCGCGAGCGCGGGCGTCTCGGCGCTCGCCGTGGGCGAGGCGGAGCTCGGCGACATCCCGGACGATCTGCTGGTGGCCTGTGCCCGGCACCGGCTGCCGCTGTTCGCCGTGCACGAGTCCGTGGCGTTCGCCACGATCACCGAGCATGTGGTGCGCCAGGTCTCCGGCGAGCGGGCGGGGGACCTGGCGGCCGTGGTGGACCGCCACCGCAGGATGATGACCTCGGGTCCGGCGGGCGGTGGCCCCGATGTCGTCCTGGACCTGCTCGGCTCCGACCTGGACCTGCGCGCCTGGGTGCTCTCCCCCACCGGCCGGCCGATCGCCGGCCCGGCGCCGGAGCTCCCCGTGGAGGTGTGCGCCGCGCTGGCCGCCGAGCACCTCGCGGCGGCGCGCGCCGGCCGCCGGGAACCGCACCGGGCGACGGTCGGTACGACGGCGTACTCGCTGTTCCCGATCCACGGCAGCACCGGCCGCCCCGGAGGCGCCGCCCGGGACGTGCGGGAGACGGTCCTGTCGGACTGGGTGCTCGCCGTCGAGGCGGACGCCGGGGACTGGCCCGCCGAGCGGCTCGATCTGCTCCAGGGCGTCACCCAGCTGATCGCGGTGGAACGGGACCGGCGGGACGCGGCCCGCACCGTGCGGCGGCGGCTTGCCCAGGAGGTCCTGGAGCTCCTTCAGACGGGGGCCGCGCCCGCCGAGATCGCGGCCCGGCTTCGGGTCGCCGCGCCCGTGCTGCTGCCCGGGCTGGGCGCGGCCCCGCTCTGGCAGGTGGTCGTGGCCCAGGTCGAGTGGGACGGCGGCGAGATCGAGGGCGGTCCGGTCGCCCAGTCGCTGCTGGAGGAGATCCTGGTCGACCCCCGGTCGACCGGCCCCGAGCAGTCCGACCGGATCGCGGTCGCGCACACCGGCGACGAGGCCATCGCGCTCGTCCCGCTCCCGGCGGTCTCCGCGGAGCCCGAGGGGTCCGAGCCGGGCGTCCTCGCCGACGCCCTGCTGGCGGCCGTACGCGACCCGCTGTCCGCGGGTCTCGACGACGACGGGCGGCTCACGCTGGGTGTCAGCGCCGCCGTGCACTCGGCCGAGGGGCTGCGGGGCGCCCTGGAGGAGGCGCGGCACGCCCGCCGGGTCGCCGCCGCCCGCACGGGCCGGGTCTGCGCGGCCGGCCACCACGAACTCGCCTCGCACGTCCTGCTGCTGCCGTTCGTCCCCGACGACGTACGCCGCGCCTTCACGGCCCGCCTGCTGGAGCCCCTGCGCGACTACGACCGCCGGCACCGCGCCGAGCTGATCCCGACCCTGGAGGCGTTCCTCGAGTGCGACGGCTCCTGGACCCGCTGCGCGACCCGGCTGCACCTGCACGTCAACACACTGCGTTACCGGGTGGGGCGTATCGAGCAGTTGACGAGCCGTGACCTCTCGCGCCTGGAGGACAAGCTCGACTTCTTCCTCGCGCTGCGCATGAGCTGAGGTCACAGCACTGGGGCACCGGTGGCACCGAGCGCCCCCGGTGTCCCACGACTTTGTGAAATCCTTCACCCACCCCCTTGGCCCGGTACCGCGATTGGTGCTGGAATGCCGCCACCACTCAAAGCTCAATGGCGTGCTCGGGGAGGGCAACGTGGCGCATACCGCCATGTCCGGTACCGGAACGACCGCAGGCGACGATCCCCTCCAGACCGCGGTGTGGCGGCTGCGTTCACGCGCCTGCTGGGCCGACGCGGCGGCACTTCTGCCACCGGAGACGGCGGAGGCCTCGCTCCAGCGGGCCTCGCTGTTCGTGGAGCGGTGCCTGTACACGGAGAAGGGCTGGGAGGAGGCCGAGGACGCGTTGCGTACGGCCGAGGCCCAGGCCCACAGCGACGAGGAGCGGGGCGCCGCCGCCTGTGAACGCGGACAACTGGCCTACGCGGCCACGCTGCACGGGGTACGGGACCGGGCGGACGAGGCGCGGGCGGCCCTCGGCCGGGCCGCGGCCCTGATCCCGCCCGGCGCCCCGGGCCGGGCACTGCTGGACTTCCGGCGGGGGCTCCTCGCCGAGAACCTCGCCCGCTCCCCGCAGGCCGCGCGCGCCGCCTACCGGCGCGCCCACGCGGGTGCCTCCGCGCACGGCGACGCGCTGCTGCTCTCCTTCACCTGGCGGCATCTCGCCGGACTCGCCCTGCGCGACGGCGAGATGACGGAGGCTCGGCACGGCTTCACGGAATCGCTGCGGATCCGTGAAGAGCTGGGCTATCTCGTCGGTACGGCGCCGGCGCTGGCGTCGCTCGCGGATGCGGAGGACGAGCCGGACGCCTCCCGGCTGCGGGCGGAGGCGGGCCGGCTGTTCCGCCTCCTGGGCGGGGTACCGACATGGCTGGCCCGACAGTTGGCGTCGGTGACACCGGCGGCGGGACCGGCCGCCTCGTAGCGGACCGAGCCGGGGACACGGGCGGGCAGACCGCCTTTTCCCCCGGTCCGGCTGAGGCAGGTTGGTCCGGTTTCTCCGGTTTTTCTCTCAGAAGAAGCTGAGAGGCTGCTGTGCCAGGCTGGCGCGCCGATCGGCGGACACGGACTCGGGCCGTGCCGCCACCCCCCTCGGCCGCCTCCCGGAGGAACACCGATGAGTCTCGTCAACGGCTTGCCCGCGCATGTGCTGTTCGTCCACTTCGTCGTCGTCCTGGTCCCGTTGACCGCGCTGGCTCTCGTGCTCTCCGCCGTGTGGCCGAGAGCCGCGCGGCGGCTGGGGCCGCTGCTGCCCATGCTGGCGTTCGTGTCCCTGGTGACCGTGCCCCTGACCACCCAGGCCGGCGAGTGGCTGGAGCGGCACGTCGACAGCGACCCGCTGGTGCGCCGGCACGCCGAGCTCGGGGACGGGCTGCTGCCGTGGGCCGCCGGCCTGTTCGTCCTGGCGGCGGTCGTCTGGTGGACCACCCGCCGGACGGCCGCGCAGCCGGACGGCACCCCGGGCACGGTCCGCGGCGGTGCGCTCGTACGGGTCGCGGCGGCCGTGCTGTCCGTCGTGGTGGCCACCGGGGCCGTCGTCGACGTGTACCGCATAGGCGACTCCGGCGCGAAGGCCGCCTGGCACGACAGCTTCTCCCAGACGGCCACCGGTCACGGCGGCTGACGGCCGTCCGCTCACAGGCCCCTGACGAACGTCCATACGGCGATACGGAATTCGGGGTCCCGGGCGAGGAGCACGGCGGCGGCGACGAGCACCGCGAACGCCAGCGGTCCGCCGGGGCCGTCCACGGCGGACACCCATCGCTTCGGGCCTCGCCCCCGGGCCCTGTGCCGCCCGGCTCCGGCACCGCCGCCGAGTCGTTTCCGCTGCCGCCGCTCCGCGTCGGACATCATCGTCGCTCCCCCGTGGGACGACCCTCGTCCCTCACCGGGCAGTACGCGACGAACCACCGGAGCAGTTCCCTCCCCGGCGACCGTCCCAAGGCCAGGGGCGTCGGTCAGGCCGCCCCGGTGAAATGCTCCCGCACCAAGGACTGCACCACCGCCAGATCCTGCGCGGCCAGCGCGTCCAGCAGGGCCGTGTGCTCGGCCGCGTCGGCGACCAGGTCGGCCCGCCCACGCGTGCCGGGACCACCGACGAGCGGCCACTGAGCACGCCGATGCAGATCCTCCGCGAGCCGCACCAACTGCTCATTGCCCGCCAGGGCGAGCACCGCGCGATGGAACGCGCGGTCGGACTCGGCGTAGGTGGCCCGGCAGCCGGAGGACGCGGCCCGGACGGTCGCCTCGGCCAGCGGGCGCAGTTCCGCCCAGCGTTCGGCGGGCACCGTACAGGCGAGCCGGAGCATCACGGGGACCTCGATGAGCCCTCGGATCTCGGCCAGTTCGGCCAGCTCGCGGGCGCCGCGGACGGCGACCCGGAAGCCACGGTTGGGTACGACCTCGACCGCCCCCTCCAGCGCGAGCTGCTGCATCGCCTCACGCACGGGGGTCGCGGACACCCCGAACCGCTCGGCGAGCGCGGGGGCCGAGTACACCTCGCCGGGCGTCAGCTCCCCCGCGACCAGCGCGGTGCGCAGGGCGTCCAGGATCTGGCGGCGGACGGAGGCTCGCTGCACGACGGGACGTCCCGCTCCGGACGGCACCCCGTCGAAGGGCCCCTCGTGTGCCGTGCCGGGCCGCTCCCCGCGCACCGGCAGCTGCCCGCCGTCGGGCCGCCGGCCGCCGTGGGGCTCTTCGTCGCCGTACGGCCGCTCCTTCAGGCGCGGACGCGGGATCGCCGGCTCGCTGTGGGTGTGCTCGCCGCGCGTGGCGCCCGCGGCGGCGCCCCGCTCACGGACCTCGTCCCCGGATCCGGGCCGCGGCACCTGCGCGGTCTCCGCCCCCGCGTCCGCGACCCACGTCTCGGCGGAGCCCTCCGCACGGCGCGAACGGGCCTGCTCCACGGGCTCCTCCTCCGGTCCTGGCGGTGCTGGGCAGTACGGCGGACCCCTCCGGGGGTTGTTACCGCTCGGAAAGCACCTTAGGCACCTTACGCTCCGGTTCCCTCGCTCACCATCTTCGATAAGGTAAGCCTTACCTACGAAGACTCGTGAAACGGCGGTCCCGTATGCCTCTGTCGCCTCGTTCCGTACTGCCCTCGTCCGCGCTCGCCGAGGCGTACACCCGACTCGGCGAGGCGTTCCCCGCCCTGACCGTCGGGGAGCTGGGCCCGGGCGAGGCGGTCCCGGAGGGCGACGGCTGGTTCCCGGCCGCCCTCCTCGCCCGCGACGAGGCGGCCCTCGACGCGTTCCTGGCCCAGGACGAGGCACAGGTGCTGCGCGACTACGGGCAGGGGGCCCGGCCGGACGTCGTGGCGAGTTTCGGGCTGCGCCGCTACGCATGGCCGGCCTGCCTGCTGATCACCGTGCCGTGGTTCCTGCTGCGCCGAGTCCCCCGCCTGCCCGTGGAGCACGCCTCCCTCCACCGCGGCCTCGGCCGCATGGCGGTGCGGCCCGACACGTTCGCGTGCCTGCCGGACGACCCGGCGGCCGGGCTGCCCGGGGCCCGGGTCGTGGCGGACGAGGAGGCGCTGCGGTCCGAGGTGCGGGCGGCCGTGGCCGAGCACCTGGAGCCGGTGCTCGCGAGCTTCGGGCCGCGTATGCGTCGCCGGGGGCGGGCCCTGTGGGGCATGGCGACGGACGAGCTGGTCGAGGGCCTCTGGTACGTCGGCGGGCTGCTCGGGGAGGAGCGGCGCGCGATGCGCGAGCTGGAACTGCTGCTGCCGGGCGCCACGAAGCCGTACGCCGGCTCGGCCGCCTTCCGTGAACTGGCCGGTCCGGAGGGACCCCCGCTGCCCACCCGGGACCGCGTGAGCTGCTGCCTCTTCTACACCCTGCGCCCCGAGGACACGTGCGTCACCTGCCCGCGCACCGGTGACGCCGAGCGGGTGGCCAAGCTGACGGCGCTCGCCGCGAGTTGAGCGCGCCTCAGCGCCCCGATGCGCCCGGGACCCCGGCAGGCGGAGCCGTCCGCGTGCCGTAAGATCCACTTGAACAAGACCCCACTCGGACTCACAGGTGTTTCACAAATTCCCCACTCGTCTCGGGAACTTTCCGTGGCACCACCCGTCCGGGTAGTCTTATTCGAACTCAACTCCCGCCCCTCAAGCGGCAGTTCGAGCAGAACGCCGCCCTGGGCATCCCCTTGCACTTCCTTGGCGGCCTCTTGCCCCGAAACCCCCTGAGGGCCGGTGGAATTGGGCCACTATGGCGGGCGTTACGCCCTATCCCAATGCAAGGGACCCCAGATGAGACTGACCGACATATCGCTGAACTGGCTGCTTCCGGGCGCCGTCTTGCTCCTGGGCGCGGTGGCGGCGGTGGCGGTGCTCGCGCGCGGAAAGCGCTCCTCCGGGGAGAACGCGAGCGCGGACGACTCGTGGGAGCGCGCCGAGGAGCGCCGCAGGCGTAAGGAAGCCATCTACGCCACCGCCTCCTACGTACTGCTCTTCTGCTGCGCCGCCGTCGCCGCGGCGCTCTCTTTCCACGGCCTGGTCGGCTTCGGCCAGCAGAACCTCGGGCTGACGGGCGGCTGGGAGTACCTGGTCCCGTTCGGCCTGGACGGCGCGGCCATGTTCTGCTCCGTGCTCGCGGTCCGCGAGGCCAGCCACGGTGACGCCGCGCTCGGCTCCCGCATCCTGGTGTGGACGTTCGCCGCCGCCTCCGCCTGGTTCAACTGGGTGCACGCGCCGAGGGGTATCGACCACGCGGGCGCGCCGCAGTTCTTCGCAGGCATGTCCATGTCGGCCGCCGTGCTCTTCGACCGCGCGCTGAAGCAGACCCGCCGTGCCGCGCTGCGTGAGCAGGGCCTGGTGCCGCGCCCGCTGCCGCAGATCCGCATCGTCCGCTGGCTGCGGGCCCCGCGTGAGACGTACAAGGCCTGGTCGCTGATGCTGCTGGAGGGCGTGCGCAGCCTGGACGAGGCCGTCGAGGAGGTCCGCGAGGACCGCCGCGAGAAGGAGCAGAACCGCTCGCGCCGACGCGAGCAGCAGCGCCTGGAGCGCGCTCAGCTGAAGGCGCTCAGCCGCGGCCACCGCGCACTGACCGGCGGCAACGGCGGACGTCAGGTGGACGTCACCACCGTGGAGCGCGCCTCCGCACCCGTACCTTCGGAGCCTGCCCTACCCGCGGCGGAACTGCCCTCGGCGAGCCGCCCCTCGCTCCAGCCCGTCCGGAGCTCCGCCGCTGACCCGATCAGGGTCGATCTGACTGCGGAGGACGACACCATGGCCCTGCCGCGGCTGGACTCCCTGGAGCGCAAGCTCAAGGACCTTGAACAGCAGTTCGGCTGAGACCGGACGTCTTCACCGGAAGGGGGGCGCGGCATCTGCCGCGCCCCCCTTCCGGTGTCAGGCGGCCTCCGCGTCGAGGTCGAACCACACGGCCTTCCCCACCCCGTGCGCCCGTACGCCCCACGCGTCCGCGAGGGACTGCACGAGGACCAGCCCCCGGCCGTGTGTACCGTCGTCGGTGGTCGGCATCCGCAGATGCGGTCTGCGCCGGACGAAGTCCCGCACCTCCACGTGCAGTCCGTCGGATGAGACGGTGGCCGTCAGGACCGCGTCGCGGTCGGTGTGGACGAGTGCGTTGGTGACCAGTTCGCTGGTGAGCAGTTCGGCTATCTCGGATCGTCCCGGCTTCCCCCAGTGCGTCAGCAGCTCCCTCAGTGCCCTGCGCGCCTCGGGCACGGCCCGTAAGTCCGCCCGTCCCAGCCTGCGGTTGAGCTGGGCGCCCGGCGAGCAACCCCTCGCACCGTCGGCTGTCTCCTCCGTCTTCTTCGCCGAGAAGGCCCCGATGGTCGCGGGACCGCCTCCTCGTGCTCGCCTCTTCATGACCCCCGCCTGTACGTGGTTGTCGGTTCCCCTCCTGACCGAACGCCTCAGGGGGATCCATGCCCCGTGCGGCAGTCGCCAGTCCTGTCGAATCGTCAACAGTCGAACCGGCGCGTCCGGATACGCCCGGTCCCGGTGACCCGGCGCCGACCCGCCCGTGGGTCGCCCGGGGCGCCCCACCGGACCGGACTCTTGTCGCAGGACATCCCCCGCTTCCCGGGAGTGGGCGCCCGCGCCGCCGCTGCCCGACGACGGGACCGTGACACGGGGCGAGCCGGCGGCGATCCCGGCGGTCACGCAGGGCCACGGACTACGCGCCGGGCGGGCCGCCGACCGCCCGGGCCGGTCCCATCGGCCGACCCCCGGCTGCCGCCACGGTCGTACGCGAACCGCCGCCCTCGCAGGGCGGGGAGGAACTTCCTTAAGGACGCGGCACGTTACGGATGTTGGAGCGGGCCATCTGGACCATGCGTCCGACACCGCCGTCCAGCACGATCTTCGAGGCGGAGAGCGCGAAGCCCTTCACCATGTCCCGGCTGATCCGCGGCGGGATCGACAGCGCGTTGGGGTCGGTGACGACGTCCACCAGAGCGGGCCCCTTGTGCCGGAACGCGTCTTTCAGGGCACCCGTGAGCTGCTTGGGCTTCTCCACCCGGATGCCGTACGCCCCGCACGCCTCGGCCACGGCCGCGAAGTCGGGGTTCTTGGCGCTGGTGCCGTACGACGGCAGTCCCGCGACCATCATCTCCAGCTCCACCATGCCGAGCGAGGAGTTGTTGAACAGCACCACCTTCACCGGAAGGTCGTACTGCACCAGGGTCAGGAAGTCGCCCATCAGCATGGAGAACCCGCCGTCCCCGGACATCGACACGACTTGCCGCTTCCGGTCGGTGAACTGCGCCCCGATCGCCATCGGCAGCGCGTTCGCCATCGAACCGTGGGAGAACGAGCCGATGACGCGGCGACGGCCGTTCGGCGAGATGTAGCGGGCGGCCCATACGTTGCACATCCCGGTGTCGACCGTGAAGACCGCGTCGTCGGCGGCGACCTCGTCGACGACCGACGCCACATACTCCGGGTGGATAGGAACGTGCTTCTCCACCTTGCGGGTGTAGGCCTTCACCACGCCTTCGAGCGCGTCCGCGTGTTTCTTCAGCATCTTGTCCAGGAAGCGCCGGTTCTGCTTGGCCTTCACCCGCGGGATGAGACAGCGCAGGGTCTCCTTGACGTCGCCCCACACCGCGAGGTCCAGCTTGGAGCGACGGCCCAGGTTCTCCGGCCGCACATCGATCTGGGCGATCTTCACATCGTCCGGCAGGAAGGCGTTGTACGGGAAGTCGGTGCCCAGCAGGATCAGCAGGTCGCACTCGTGGGTGGCCTCGTAGGCGGCGCCGTAGCCGAGCAGCCCGCTCATCCCGACGTCGTACGGGTTGTCGTACTGGATCCATTCCTTGCCGCGCAGGGCGTGTCCCACCGGGGACTTGATCTTCCCGGCGAACTCCATCACCTCGGCGTGCGCCCCCCGGGTGCCGCTGCCGCAGAACAGGGTGACCTTCTCCGCCTCGTCGATCATCGCCGCCAGCCGGGCGATCTCGTCGTCGCCGGGACGCACGGTGGGCCGTGAGGTGACGAGGGCGGTCTCGGCCGACCGGTCGGGCGCGGGCTCGTCGGCGATGTCACCGGGGAGCGAGACGACACTGACGCCGCTGCGGCCGATCGCGTTCTGGATCGCCGTCTGCAGCAGCCGGGGCATCTGCTTCGGGTTGGAGATCAGCTCGCTGTAGTGACTGCACTCGCTGAACAAGCGGTCGGGGTGGGTCTCCTGGAAGTAGCCGAGCCCGATCTCGCTGGACGGGATGTGGGAGGCGAGGGCGAGCACCGGGGCCATGGAGCGGTGGGCGTCGTACAGACCGTTGATGAGGTGCAGATTGCCGGGGCCGCAGGAGCCCGCGCAGGCGGTCAGCTTCCCGGTGATCTGCGCCTCGGCGCCCGCGGCGAAGGCGGCGGTCTCCTCGTGCCGTACATGCACCCAGTCGAGTGCGGAGTTGCGGCGCACGGCGTCCACGATCGGGTTGAGGCTGTCGCCCACCACCCCGTACAGGCGTTTGACTCCCGCCCGGGCGAGGATGTCGACGAACTGGTCCGCGACGTTCTGCTTGGCCATGGATCCATGCACCCCTTCCGTCTCCTTGGGTCCATCAATCCACAGTGACCGCGATCACGCCTCCCAAACAGCCGCCGCCGTACGGTCGTCGGCGTAGCCCTTCACCCTCACCCGGGTGTCCACGAGGAAGGCGTCCAGGCTCGGCGGTCCGCCTGTCGACCAGCGAAGTGTCAGGTGCCGGGCGAGCTGCGGCTCATCGCGCAGCGGGTCGGCGAGGCCGCTGCTGCACAGCACGAGCGTGTCACCCGGGCGGGCGACGGAGGCACGGAAGCGGAAGGGGTCCCGGGGCGGCCCGACGGGTCCGTTCCCCTCGGGCGGGACCGGGAGCCCGGGGGACGGCTCATCAGGGTGCGGGGACGTCGTGATGCCCAGGTCCATGGTGAGGCGGTCTCCCTCGGGGGTCTCGGACGGCAGCGAGCCGAACCCGACCACCGGCTCGCCCGCCGACTCGGCCACCCGGGGCTCGATGTCCTGCCACTCTCCGCCCCGCAGCCGGAACAGACCGCCCTCGCCGACGCCGAAGAACACCCGGGTGCGGCAGGCCGGGTCGGCGGGCAGCAGCAGACAGCGCAGACCGGCGGTGTACTCCTCGGGGTCGACGCCCTGTTCGGCGGCGCTCGCGCGGAGCCGGCCCAGGCTGCGGTCGGTGAGCCGGTGCAGGCCCGACTTGAGGTCGCCGCGCCGGGCGGCCCGGATGTCCTCGGCCAGCCGGACGTGGCTGCGTCCGACGGCCCGTCCGATCCACCGGCACACCTGGGCGGCGGCCCGGTGCGCCCCGGGCGTGGCCCGTGCGCCGGTCGCCATGGCGACGAGGACGAGGGCCTGGTCGCCGGTGCCGAAGCGGGCGGTGAGCAGGCAGTCCCGGCGCGGCTCGCCCCGGAAGCGCGCCGAGTCACCGCGCACGGAGGCCGCGCGCAGCGTCAGGGCCCCGTAGCGCGCGCCGTCCAGCACGGTGTCGGGGACCAGGTCGTCCAGGCCGTCGGGGTCGGCGAGCGGGAGAGCGGTGGGCTCGGCGTCATAGGTGGGCGGTCCGGAGCCGACGTAGTCGACCGGGGCCGGGGTGCGGGGGACGACAGCCTCCGCGGGCGGACGGGCGGCAGGGGGCGGGGCTTCGCCGGGCGGCGGTACGACGGCCGGAGCGGATCCCGCCGGGGCGGCACCGGTGGGAAGCGCCGGGGAGCGGTCCGGGGGTGGCGGTACGGCGGCCGGCGGACGGGCGGGAGGCGGCGGTACGGCGGCCGGAGGGTGGTCCGGGGGCGGAACCTGGGCGGATGACGGCCCCGTCGGGGAGCCGTCGAAGGGGGCCACCTCGCGGAACCCCGGCGGCATCGGCCCGGGCGGGAAGGTCACGGGGCCGGGCGGACGGGTGGACGGAGGCTCCCACGGCACGGGCCCCTGACGAGGGACGGGGCCGCTCCCCCGCGCACCACCACCGCCGCCGCCGTCGTCGTCGTCGGCGGCGGCGGCACCGGATTCACCCTCCGAAGACCCCTCGAACGGAGGAGTCCCCCCGTCGACCGTGCCCGCCGCGGAGGCGAAGCGGTCGTCCAGGCTGTCGGCCCCGGGGGCCGGTCCGGTGTCCTCGGTGGAGTCGTCGTACAGCTGCCCCCACCAGTCGTCCTCGTGGCCGTCAGGCTTCTCCCCCTGCTGACTCATGCCCCCAATTGTCCACCGCGCGCGGCGTATGAAAACGGGGCATCGGGAAAATCGGGCCGTGCCACCTCGCCCTGACGGCAGGGCGGTCGAGCCTCGAACGGTGATACGAGGCCGGAGGGGTGAGGCGGGCCGGCCGGACGGTCCACCCCCCACGGGGAACCGCCCGGCGGCACCGTGGTGACGGGTCCGGCACGCCTCCGGTCTCCGTCACGTCTTCAAGGACCCCAAGGTCCCTCGGTCGGCATCCGTGCAGGCCGTATGGCCTCCGGACGACGACATGGGTGGTGATCAACGCCTCTGTGGCGCCACCTTGGCAGACGGAGCGGGGGTACGGCGATGATGTTCCGAGGCGGGTTTGCGCCGTGGCTGTTTTCCGCCATGCGGCGCACCGCGAGGTCTTGTCTCAGGGGAGGGGACGACGGCTGATGCTGGCAGCGATTGGGCTGGACGAGACACATGAGAGCGCGTACCGGGCACTGGTGTCGGTGGGCGCCGCCGATGTGCCCGATCTCGCACGGCGGCTGATACTCGGCGAGGGGGACACCGAGCGTCTGCTGCGGCGCCTGGAGCACCACGGCCTCGCGGCCCAGTCGTCGGCGCGGCCCGGCCGCTGGGTGGCGGCGCCGCCCGGGGTGGCGCTGGGCGCGCTGCTCACCCAGCAGCGGCACGAGCTGGAGCAGGCCGAGTTGGCGGCGGCGCTGCTGGCCGAGGAGTACCGGGCGGCGGCCGCCGAACCCGCGGTGCACGATCTGGTCGAGGTGGTGATCGGCGCGGCCGCGGTCACCCAGCGCTTCCTGCAGCTCCAGCTCGGTGCGGCCGAGGAGGTGTGCGCTCTCGTCACCGGCACCGCGGTCGCCGTGACGGGGATGGAGAACGAGGCGGAGGAGCAGGCCACCGCCCGGGGCGTGCGTTACCGGGTGGTCGTCGAGCGGGCGGTGCTCGACCAGCCCGACGGGATCACCGAGCTGACGGCCGCGCTGAGCCGCGACGAACAGGTGCGGGTCATCGACACGGTGCCGACCAAACTGGTGGTCGCCGACCGGGCGTTGGCCATGGTTCCGCTCACCACGCACACCGCGGAGCCGGCCGCGCTGGTCGTGCACGCGAGCGGACTGCTGGAGCTGCTGTCCGGCCTGTTCGAGTCGGTGTGGCGGGATGCGCTGCCGTTGCGGCTCGGTGCGTCCGGCGCCACCGAACAGACGCCGGACGGCCCCGACAACACCGATCTGGAGGTCCTGTCACTGCTGCTCGCCGGACTGACCGACGCGAGCGTCGCCAAACAGCTCGATCTGGGTCTGCGGACCGTACAACGGCGGGTGAAGCGGCTGATGGAGCTGTCCGGGGTGACGACCCGGCTGCAACTCGGCTGGCAGGCCTACGAACGGGGCTGGGTGGCTCGCAACTGATCTGCGCGGCGGCCCGGTTCGGCCCTGCGGACGCCGCCCGATCCCCGGACACCCGTCACCGTACAGCTGGACACATCGGATGTATCCCAGCTCATTGACGTACATCCATTGCCTTCTCTACGTTGCTTCGCGGGATAGCTCCGATGAATCACCGAGCCGCCTGGAGGCCACCGTGTCCAGCCCATCCAGACGTACCGTCCTCGCCACCGGCTCCGCCCTGGGCGGCGCACTCCTCGCCCAGGGCCTGCCCGCCCCCGCCGCGGCGGCCGACCGCGACGACAGCACCACCCCCGACACCCCCGGCCCGCATCATGGGGCACCCGACCCCTGGCGCACCGTCCTCGATGACGCCGACCTGGTCTGGCAGCGGATGCCGACGACCTGGTACGAGGGCCCCTATCTGGGCAACGGCCTTCTCGGCTCGGGCATCTACGCCGAGCCCGACGCACCGACGCGGGCCGTCCGCTTCAACGTCCAGCACTCCGAGGTCCAGGACCACCGCCCCGAGTTCGGTTCGCTGTTCGGGCTCGCGCGGCTGCCGATCGGCTACTTCACCCTCGAACCGGTCGGCACCATCACCGCCGTGGACTGGCGGCTCGGGCTGCACGACGCCGAGCTGACCGGCACGCTCACCACCGACCGGGGCACCCTCACCCTGCGCACCCTGGTGCACACCTCCCGCTCGCTGCTGGCGGTGGAGGTCACCGCGAGCCCCGGCGAGCGCGGCTTCCGCTGGGTGTTCCACCCGGCGGACGCGATCAGCCCGCGCGCCGCCTTCAAGCCCCTCCCCGACGGCTACACGGGCAACCCGCCCGCCGAGACCGGCGACCACGACGGCGTCCGGGCCGCCGTACAGCCCCTGTTGTCGGGCGGACAGCATGTGACGGCATGGCGGGAGACCGCCCGGGGCGACCGGCGGACGCTGTACGCACACGTGGCGCACTCCTACCCGCGGACCACAGCACTGCCCACGGCACTGAAGGCGGTCCGCGACGCCGCCCGACTCCCCTACGACGCGCTCGCGGCGACCCACCGCGCGGAGTGGCACGCCTACTACCGCAAGAGCTTCCTCTCCCTGCCCGACGCACGCATCCAGCGCTTCTACTGGATCCAGCTCTACAAGCTCGCCTCGGCGGCCCGGCGCGACGCCCCCGTGATGGCCACCAGCGGCCCCTGGCTGGAGCCGACGCCCTGGCCCAACACCTGGTGGAACCTCAACGTCCAACTGGAGTACTGGCTGATCCACGGCTCCAACCATCTCGAACTGGATGCCGTCACCAGAGCGCTCGGCGAGTTCCGGGACAACCTGGCCAAGGAGGTGGCCCAGCAGTACCGGTCCGACTCGCTCGGCATCCCGCGCACCACCGACCCGCACCTCGTCAACGGCGCCGCGGGCACCCTCACCGGCTACGGCGTCGGCATCCCGGGCCAGGACCCGCCGACCCCCGAGGTGGGAAACCTGACCTGGGCCCTGCACAACGTCTGGCTCAGCTACCGCCACACCATGGACGAGTCGATCCTGTGCGACGTCCTCTTCCCGTTGCTCCGCAAGGCGATCAACTACTATCTGCACTTCCTGGAGCCCGGCCCGGACGGCCGACTCCATCTGCCGGCCACCTTCTCCCCGGAGTACGGCGGCGACACCCGCGACTGCAACTACGACCTCATGCTGCTCACCTGGGGCTGCCGCACGCTCCTCGACACGGCGGACCTCCTCGGCATCGACGACCCCCTGGCGCCGCGCTGGCGCGAGGTGCTGGCCCGTCGGGTGCCGTATCCCACCGACGCGAACGGATTCATGATCGGCGCGGACATCCCGTTCGCGAAGTCCCACCGCCACTACTCGCATCTGCTGGCGGTCTACCCGCTGTACGAGGTGACCGGCCGTACCCCCGAAGAACGCGCCTTGATCGAACGGTCGTTGGCCCACTGGGTCGGTTTCGAGGGCGCTTTGCAGGGCTACACCTTCACCGGCGCCGCCTCCATGTCCGCGCTGCTCGGCAAGGGCGAGGACGCCCTGAGGTACCTGGGCGAGCTGATGAGCCGGTTCATCGAGGCCAACACCATGTACAAGGAGTCCGGGCCGGTCATCGAGACCCCGCTGTCGGCGGCCCAGTCGCTGCACGACATGGTGTGCCAGTCCTGGGGCGGGACCATCCGCGTCTTCCCCGCGTCGCCGGACGCCTGGGCGGACCTCACCGTGCACGACTTCCGCACCCAGGGGGCCTTTCTGCTGTCCGCCGTCCGCAGGGGCGGGGTGACCCGGTGGGTGCGCCTGGTCAGCGAGGCGGGCGCGCCCTGCGTCGTACGGCACGGTATCCCGGGTGCGGTCGAGGTGCGGGACGGCCGGGGACACCCGCTGCGGTACCGGACGGTCGACGACGGCACCCTCGAACTTCCGCTGCGCAAGGGCGAATCGGCGCTGATCACGGCGCGGGGCGACCGGCCGGACCTCACGATCGCGCCCGTCACACCGAACGCGCCCGCTCCCCGCTGGGGCCTGCCCGTCTGATGTCCCTCATCCGCCGAGCCCGGTCGCGTCCACGGCTCCGGCCAGCGCCGACATGCCCGCGTCGTCGAGGTGGAGGTGGTCGCCCGAGTCGTAGACCGGCCGGATGCGGTCGGGACGGGCGGGGTCGCGGACGGCCGCGTCGAAGTCCGCGACCGCGTCGAACATCCCGCTGCGGATGAGGGCGTTGACCGCGTGCCGCAGGCCCTCACGCGCCGGCGTCCAGGCGCTGTGGCCGCCGAAGGGGGTGAAGGTGGCGCCGATGACGCGGATGCCGTGGGCGTGGGCGCGGGCCACGATCCGGCGGTAGGCGCGGACGAAGGCGCCCGGATCGGTCTCGGGCGGGGTGCCCTTGAGGTCGTTGACGCCCTCCAGGACGATCAGTGTGCGCACCCCGGTGCGGGAGAACACATCCGCGTCGAGGCGGCTCAGCGCGCTCGGCCCCACGCCGTCGCGCAGCAGGCGGTTGCCGGAGATCCCCGCGTTCAGCACACCGGGCCGCCGCTCGGCGGGCAGCAGCCGGCGCAGCCGCCCGGACAGCAGATCGGGCCAGCGGTGGTTGGTGCCGTACGAGGATCCGTCGCCGTCGGTGAGGGAGTCGCCGAGGGCGACGACACTGTCGGGGGCGACGGTGCGCAGTACGTCGACGCCGGTCACGTAGTACCAGTGGGACATCCTGCCCGTGTACGCGGCGGCGGAGGTGTCGGCCGCCCGGTTGCCGTCCGTGGCCAGGAAGACCCGCTGAAGGGAGGTGCGGTGGAAGGTCGCGGGGCCGCAGTCGCCGGAGGTGTGCACGGTGACGAGGAGGTCGGCGTCCGCCGGAACGGCCAGGCGGACGGCGTCGGTGACCCGGTCCTGCCCCGGCGGGACGGTCACGGAGGTGGCACCGGCGAAGGTGGCGACGCGCAGGGAGCCCGGCACCGCCGCGGGGCTGCCGGCCTCGGAGGCCCGCTGCACCGCGACGGTGACGGTGTCGAGGTGCAGCGGAGCGGTGCCGAGACGGTTGGAGAGGCGGACCCGGGCGGCGCTGCCGCCGACGCTGATGTGCACGACGTTGCGGATCGAGGTGCCGGGCAGGGCGGGGGCGGTTCCGGAGGCGGCGGCCTCCCAGGTTCCGGTCCAGTGCGGTGCCGTCTCGGCCCGGCCGACGGCGCCCGGGAGGGTGGCCGCGGTCGACAGGACGGTGAGCACCGCGACGGCCAGGCAGCGGCGCCGGGTTCCGGTCAGCCGGGGAAGGTGGATCATACGGACTCGCCCTTTCCGCACCGGCGGCCCCGAGCACGGGGCCGGGAAGCGCTCGATGTCTTCCCAGGACACATGGCCGGGCTAACACACCGTCACACGTACGGGTGACCGCCGGGGGCGCGGACGCAAACACCTGCGGCGGCGTACGGACACCCGCGCCGGTGTGCGGATCCATGCCGTGCAAGGCGGGCAGCGTCCTGCATCGCGCACGGCGTCGCGCACACCGGCCGCGGTGCCGTGCCCTCAGCCCCGCCGCCCCCGCTTGGCGTCCATAGCCGCCTTCCCCTCGGCTCCCCTCCGTTTCCACTCGCGCCGCAGCTCCGCCCGTGCCCGCGCATCCGTCTTCGCGACGATCCACTGGTTCTCGCGGAGCAGCTTCCGGTAGCTGTCCAGCCGTCGCTCGGGCAGTTGCCCGGCCTCCAGGGCGGCGCGCACCGCGCATCCGGGTTCCGTGCCGTGCGCGCAGTCGTGGAAACGGCACTCCTGGGCCAGTTCCTCGATCTCGGAGAACACCTGGCCCACCCCGGTCTCGGCGTCCCAGAGCCCTACCCCGCGCAGCCCGGGGGTGTCGATGACGACTCCCCCGCCCGGCAGGACGAGCAGATTGCGCGTGGTGGTGGTGTGGCGGCCCTTGCCGTCCATGTCCCTGGTGGCCTGGACGGTCATGACGTCCTCGCCGAGGAGCACGTTGGCGAGGGTCGACTTGCCGGCGCCGGACTGCCCGAGCAGCACGGACGTACCGCCGGAGACCACGGCGGCGAGGACGTCGACTCCCTCGCCCAGCCGCGCGCTGACCGGCAGCACCGGCACTCCGGGAGCGCTCGCCTCCACGTCCTGGACGAGATACGAGAGCGTCACCGCGTCCGGCACCAGATCGGCCTTGGTCAGCACGACGACCGGCTGCGCCCCGGACTCCCAGGCCAGCGCGAGGAAGCGTTCGACGCGGCCGAGGTCCAGTTCCACGGCGAGGGAGACGGCGATGATCGCGTGGTCGACGTTGGCCGCGAGGATCTGCCCCTCGGACCGCTTGGAGGAGGTGGAGCGTACGAAGGCGGTGCGGCGCGGCAGATACGTGCGCACATAGCGGGGGTTGCCCGCGGGTTCGACGGCCGCCCAGTCGCCGGTGCACACGACCCTGAGGGGGTCGTGCGGGGTGACGAAGGCGGTGTCGGCGCGCAGCACCCCCTCGGCGGTGACCACATCACACTGACCACGATCGACACGAACGACACGGCCGGGCAGGAGCCCCTGCTCGGCAAAGGGAGCGAACTCCGACTCCCAGTCCGCGTCCCAGCCGTACACGGCGAGAGGGTGCGACGAGACCGAGGAAGCCGAAGAAGAAGAGAGGTTCAAGGGAAACCCTTCACAAGGGCGGCCCCGGCCGTGCGCGGAGGTGCGCGGTGAGAGAGGTCAGCCGGAGGCCACGGAGGTGGAGTGGATGATCTTCTGGTTGCGGGCAGCACCCATCACAGAGACAGCCATCAGTCACACCTCCCGTTCCTCACTCGGTCGACAGCGGCAACCACTCGGCCACCGCGAGCAGTCCTCACCCTAGAGCGGCACGCATCCGGGTGCCACCGATTTTCCGGCAGGGTCACAGGCCGTGCTCGACCAAGGAGCCTCATCAGGTTCCGCTTGCGCCTCCGGGCAGACAGGACTGCGCGTCGGCTCGATGTCGCGCAGGCAATGCGGACCAGGCGCCAGCCCGCCGGAGTGTTTTCCTGAGGTAGCGGGCGAATGATCTTCTGGTTGCGGGCAGCGCCCATCACAGAGACAGCGGCACGCATCCGGGGCCCCCGCCGAATGCCGACTCGGCGGAGGCCCCGATGTGCGGCCGAGTGGACTCAGACATCCTCGGCGATTGCCTCTTCGGCGTGCCGGGGACGCCGGCGCCTACGACAGGTTGCCCCTGGCGTGGCCGACAGACTCGCTACGGACGTCGTAGCAGGTACTTGTGCTGTCCCGACAGCACGAGCTCGCCGTGTTGGTTGTGGACGGTGGCCTCGGTGACCACCATCCCGTTGTCGCCCCGCGGCTCCAGACCGGTGATGGTGAGCTGCGGGTACAGGGTGTCGCCGGAGTGCACCTCGGCCAGGAAGGTGCAGGACAGCTCGACGAAGCTGATGAAGACCTCGCCGATGAAGTGCGGGAACAGGGTGGCTCCCGGCGCGGTGAAGGCGAGCACCTGGAGGCCGTGCACGACCGGCGCGGAGTGTCCGTGCTTGCGCGCCCACTCGGCGTCGTAGTGCACGGGGTGGTTGTCCGCGGACACCGTCTGGAAGGCCGCCGCGTGGGCGTCCGTCAGGGTTCGGCTGGGGGCCCGGAAGACATCGCCGACGCGGAGGTCCTCGAATGTCTTCGCGGGAACGACCAGGAACGCGTCGGGGTCGAAGGCGGCCGGTGAGGTCGCCGCCGGCTCGGTGTCGGGCTGGGTCATCAGGCTGTCCTCTCGAACGGGATGTGCGGTGCTGTCTCCGGGGCGGGCGGCACGGCCGTCCTACTTGCCCGGCGTGATCCGGGCGGCCAGGAGGTTGGGGTCCTTGTCGGTGAAGTAGGCGCCGCTGGCGATGTAGGCGGTGGTGCCGCGTACGGCGAGCGAGGTCGGGTTCTCCAGGCCGTCGGCGCCGGTCAGTACGACGGTGTGGCTGCCGTTCGGCCGGACCAGGGCGACCTCGTTGTCCGCGTTGATCGCGGCCAGCAGGGTGTCGCCGCGGCCGGTGAACGCGAAGTCGTCGATGTTCTCCAGGCCCGTGGCCCGGGTCTGGACGGGACCGGCGGTGCCGCGCCGGGTGACCGGGATGCGCAGCACGGTGCCCTGGTCCAGGTTGGAGACCCACACGGCATCGTCGTGGACCTTGATTCCGTTGGCTCCGAGGAATCCGGCAGCGGCCAGTTCGGGTGCGGCGGCCCATCGGGTGGGCGTGCCTCCGCCGGCCGGCGCCCGCCAGACCGTGCCGAGGACCGAGTCGGCGACGTAGAGATGGCGTTGGCTGCGGTCGAGCGTCAGGCCGTTGGGCAGACCGTCGGCCGGGAGCGCGGCGATCCGCTGCGGGGTGCCGCCGGGACGCAGGCGCCACAGGCCGGTCAGGTCGCTGCTGCCCGTGGCGTAGAGGAAGTACAGGGTTCCGTCGTGGGTGCGGACGACGCCGCCGAGGAACGGTGACGACAGGGCGGGTGTGGTGGAGCCGGCCGGGGGCTCGGGAAGGGTGGCGAGAACGCGCACGGTGCCGTCGCGGCCGATACGGGCCACCTGGCGGCTGTAGGCGAAGGTGACGACTGCGCTGCCGCCGGGCTCCAGGGTGATGTTCTCCGGACGCTGCCCGTCGGCTATGTCCAGGTGTGCGACGAAGCGGACGTCCGGATTCTTGGCGGCGGTCGCCATGGTCGTGGGGGCGGCGGTCGCCATGGTCGCGGGCCCGGCCGCGGTGACGGCGAGGGCCGCCGCCACAGCAGACGCGAGCAGGCCGGCGCGGGTACGGGTCAGGAACGTGGACATGAGGGCTCGCTCTTTTCCTTCTCGGGGTGATGGGGCGGCCGTCGCTCGGCCGCCGGGCACGGCGGCTGCCGTGCGCTGGGGAAAGGCAGGGCTGTGAGGTCAGCCGGAGAATCGTTGCCGCAGTTCGCCGATTCCCTCGATGGAGCTGACGAGTTCGTCGCCGGCGGTCAGCCAGCGCTGCGGCGTGCGGCCGAGGCCGACACCGGCCGGCGTGCCGGTGAAGATCAGGTCTCCCGGGAACAGGGGGAGCACGCCGGACAGCCTGGCGATGAGGGCCGGCACGGAGAAGACGAGCTGTCTGCTGCGGCCGCGCTGCATCTCCTCGCCGTTGACGGCACAGGTCAGTTCGAGGTCGTCGGGGTCGTCGAACTCGTCCGGGGTCACCAGCCGGGGGCCCGTCGGAGCGAAGCCCGGGTAGGACTTGCCGAGGCTGAACTGCGGTGCCGGGCCGTCCATCTGCAGGACGCGCTCGGAGATGTCCTGCCCGACGGTCAGGCCGGCGACATGGCTCCAGGCATCGGCCTCGGACACGTGGCGGGCCTCCTTGCCGAGGACCACGACGAGTTCGACCTCCCAGTCGGTGTGGCCGCCCGGCGGCAGGGTCACCTCGGTCACCGGTCCGGTGAGCGCGGTCACGAACTTGGTGAACACCAGCGTGCCCTGGGAACCGACCATCAGCCCGCGCAGGATCTCCACGGGGGTGGAGCCGTCCAGGAAGGCGTCGAGGCGGTAGCCGTTGGTGTTCTTCAGCTCGTACTTCGCGCGGATCCGGGCGACGAGCGCGGGGTCGGCCTCGATCTCGGCCTTGAGCGCCGGCAGCCCCGCGGCCAGCTCGGGTTCGGCCTTCCGCAGCCGCTCGTCGGCGTCCGGGGCCGCGGTGTCGACGACCGTGCCGGACGGCAGGACCAGGGTGAGCGAGGAGAGCAGACGGTACGAGTTCCGGGTGACGCCGGCGGTCATGCCGGAGGCGTTGTTGGCGACGACTCCTCCGACGGTGCAGGCGCTGGAGCTCGCCGGATCGGGGCCCATCAGCCTGCCGTACCGCGACAGCGCGATGTTGGCACGGCCCACGGTCGTGCCGGGTCCGATCCGCGCCCGGCGGCCGCCGTCTAGGACATCGAGGCCCGTCCAGTGGCGGCGGACGTCGACGAGGATGTCCGTGCCCTGGGCCTGGCCGTTCAGCGAGGTGCCGGCCGCCCGGAAGACGACGGCACGTCGGTGCTCACGGGCGTACCGCAGCACCGCGGCGACGTCGTCGACGTCCTCGGCGATCACGACCACCTGGGGCACGAAGCGGTAGGGGCTGGCGTCCGAGGCGTACTTCACGAGGTCGGACAGTGCGTGGAGCACCTTGTCGGCACCCAACAGGCGGACCAGGTCCGCGCGCAGGGTGTCGGGGGTCCCGGACGCCCGCTCGTCGGGGACCCGGTCGGCGGCCGGACCCTCGGTCCGCCGCGGGCGCAGCTTTCCTGGTTCCGGATCGAGCAGGGGCATGCGGCTTTCCGTTCCGGTGTCGAAGGATTTGGAGTGGCCGTCGGTGCCGACCGGGCGCGCGGGCGTGGTCCGGGTCAGCCGGTGACGGCCCGGAGGGCTTCCTCGATCAGCTCGACGACGCGGTCGGGGTGGGCGAGCATCACCAGGTGCGAGGAGTCGACCTCGACGGTGGTCATGGCGGCCCGCTCGTAGCCGAAGCGCTCGACATCGGGGTTGATGGTGTGGTCGGACGTGGCGATCAGGCCCCAGGAGGGCTTGGTCTTCCAGGCGGCGGCCGGGGCGGCGTCGGCGAACGCCTGGGCGGCGAGCGGGCGTTGGGAGACAGCGAGTACGGCAGCGAGGTCGGGGTCGACGTCGGCCGCGAAGATGGCCGGGAACTTGGCGGTCTCGACCGACACGTCGGTGCCGGTCTCCGTCGAGCCGTCGATCGGGAAGGGGGTGTAGACGAGTGCGGCGGCGAGGTCGGAGTCCGGGAAACGGCCCTGCAGTTCGCCGAGGCTCTCGCCCTTCTCCAGCGCGTAGCCGGCGAGGTAGACCAGCGCCTCCACGTTGTCCTCGATGCCGGCGACCGTGATGACGGCACCGCCGTAGGAGTGGCCCACCAGGACGACTGGGCCCGGTATCTGCCGGACGACGGAGGCGATGTAGGCGGCGTCCCCGATGAGGCTGCGGTTGGGGACGGCCGGGGCGACCACGTCGACACCACGGGCGATCAGCTTCGGGATGACCTGGGCATAGCTGGAGGCGTCGGCGAAGGCACCGTGGACGAGGACGACGGTCGGCTTGTCGGAGGTGGACATGGTGGAACTCCCTTGATGGTCGGAGGTTTTCGGGTGAGCGGGTGTGGCTTTCGGATGCGGAGCCGCCGGTGGGCGGGGGCCGGAGCCGGCGGCGATCCGTGGGACGGTTGGGGGGAAGTCCGCCTCGGCGGGGCGGGTCAGCCGGTCCAGTCCGTGAGGAAGTCGAGGAGTTCCCGGTTGACGATGTCGGGGCGTTCCTCCTGGCAGAGGTGGCCGCACTGGGCGACGGGCGCCCCACGGACGTCCCGGGCCAGTCCCTTCCACACCTCCAGGACGTCGTAGGCCTGCCCGACGGCGCTGAAGTCCTCGCCCCGCATGGTCAGTACGGGGCAGTCGATGAGCCGGTCGACGTCCTCCTGGTCCTGGGCGACGTCCTGGGGCGCCGCTCGGTAGTCCATGCAGGAGCCCCGTACGGCGCCGGGCTGCTGGTAGGCCCGGACGTACTCGGCGACCTCGGCGGGGGTGAACAGGTCGGGGTTGTACGACCAGCTGCGGAAGAAGTGGGTGAGCCAGATCTCCTCGCGACCGGCGATCAGCGCCTCGGGAAGGTCGGGCACGCCGAGGAAGGTGAAGAACCAGTACCCCTGCCGGGCGAGGGTCACGTCGTAGGTCTCGGCGATCACTCGCGTGGGGATGTTGTCCATCGCCACGAACCGGTCGAGGCGCTGCGGGTGGTCCTTGGCGAACCGGGTGCCGACGCGAGCGCCGCGGTCGTGGCCGACCAGGGCGATCCGCTCGTGTCCGAGGTGGTCCATCAGCGCGATGACGTCGTTGGCCATCGTCCGCTTGTCGTATCCGGAGGCGGGCTTCTCGGTGTCGCCGTAGCCCCGCAGGTCCGGGGCGATCACGGTGAACCGCTCGGCCAGTACGGGGATCTGCTTGCGCCACCCGTACCAGGTCTCGGGGAAGCCGTGCAGCAGGTAGACCGGCGGGCCCTGCCCCGCGCTGACCCAGTGCTGCTTGATCCCGTTGAGTACGGCGGTGTGGTGCGTCATTTCTGTGAGATCTGTCAGGTCGGTCATGGGTGTCCGCTCGGGTCGAGGGGGTGGGGACTTGACCGTCGGCCGGGAGGGGGCGGTCCCGGCCGTGCCTCGTCCGCTGCCGGCGGTGCGACGCTAAGGCGCGGTGGTCCCTCGGATGTCGCGGCCTCTGCACGGGTGCGGATGTCAGAGTGCACTGACGAGACCCGTCGCGGGCCTGACGCGACTGCCGGGCGCCGACGGCCGAAGGCCGCGGTGACAGGCGGCCCCGCCGTGCCGGGCGGGGCCGGTCGCACGGTCAGCCGACCGTCCGGGCCGCGGCGGTGATGGTGCCGGCGACCACGTCGGGGCGCGTGACCAGGGACAGGTGACCCGCCTTGACCTCGGTGATGCGGGCGTTCGCCCGTTCGGCCATGGAGCGCTGCTCGGTCGGCGGAATGACGTGGTCCTGCGTGCCGACGACCGCCCACGACGGGATGGTCTTCCACGCGGGGACGCCGGAGGGCTCCGAACCCGCGCTCACGGCGAACGGCCGCTGGCCGGCGGCGAGGAGCCGGGCCTGCTGGTGGGGCACACCGTTGGCGAAGCAGCCCTGGAAGCCCTTGTAGTCGCCGTTGGGGGCGAACTTGAGGTATGCGTCGACGTCGCCGTTCTGCGCGCCCGGGTAGGGCACCAGGTTCAGGAACGTCGACGGCTCGGCCGTCACGCACGAGCCCGGCTCGGCCGCGTTGATCTGGAAGACGGTCTCGCCCTGGTCGGGGATGTAGGCGTCGTCGTAGACGAGCGCCTTGACGTTCGGGGCGTTCACCGCCGCGTTGGTGATCACGAAGCCGCCGTAGGAGTGGCCGACGAGCACCACGGGCCCGGGGATGGTCGCCAGGAAGTCGCTCAGGGTCTCGGCGTCCTGGGCGACGCCGCGCAGCGGGTTCGGCGGGGCGTAGACGGTGTAACCGGCGTGCTGGAGGCGGCTGGTGACCCCGTTCCAGCTCGACGCGTCGGCCCAGGCGCCGTGCACCAGCACGACCGTCGGCTTGCCGCCCTTCGCCTCGAAGTCCGCCGTCACGGAGGCCGTGATCGAGGACGCCGTCGCGGCCTTCGCCGGTGCCGCGCTTCCCTGAGTCGCGACGAACACGGTGGTCGCTGCGGCGATCACGCAGGACAGGGCGAGCAGCCCGGACTTTCGTCGCAACGGCCGGGTGGTGAGGTTCATGCGGTTCTCCCTTGCCATTCATCGGCTGAAAAATGAAATTCGGCATCGACCGGATTCAGCTGCCGAGACAGTAACCACGGCGAAAGCGGAAAGGCGAGTTGCGGCCGGGATTGTGCATTCTGAGAACATCAGCGGTGCACTGCTCGCCCCACTGCCCGGGGCTCTGCCATGTGATCGGCGGAATAGCAGGTTCACTTTTTCGGACAACACCCGGTGCACGCGTCGACAAGCCACCCCACCGCCCCGGCGTACGGTCGTCGGAAACCGTACGAATTCTCAGACACAGGGGCTGAATGAGAATCCCTCTTTCCGATTCCGCGGATGTACCCTCGACCGTTCTCCCGGCGGAAGTCAAGATCAGCGTGGGCGGCGGACCCTGGGTGCCGCTCCCCGTCGAACTCTGTTACGACGTGGCCGATCCCTACGCCGTGCGTCTCTCCATCGGCGCCCCCTCGACCCCTTCCGTCGACTGGGTTTTCGCCCGGTCGCACCTGCTGGAGGGAGTCCGTCGACCCGCGGGGATCGGAGACGTGGCGGTCATCCCGCGTCACCGGTGCGATCCGGAGGCGGTCCGCCTCCTCCTGCGGACCCGCACCGGGGCGGCGCTGCTCGCGGCCCGCGCCGCGATGGTCATGGGCTTCCTGCGCCGGTCCGAGGCGCTGGTGCCGCCGGGCACCGAGCACCACCACGTCGATCTGGACCGCCTCATCGACTCGCTCACGGCCGGCAGCGAGTGAGACCGGCTGGAACTCCGCCCGGCGGGCCCGCGGTGGCGCCGCCGCCGGACCCTGAGCCCGCGGCTGTGACCACGGTCACATTGCCACGTGATCCACCGCGGACCGCCGAGCTGTGCTAAGGTCTCGGCGTTGCAGTTGTGGTACCCATGAACCTATGTGCGCCTGACGGGAATGTTCCGCCTTCAGGCGCATTATTTGTTTTCCGGCATCTCCGGATGGGGCCTCTGCCTACAGATCGGAGAAAGTCATGGCACAGGGAACCGTGAAGTGGTTCAACGCCGAAAAGGGTTTCGGCTTCATCCAGCAGGACGGCGGCGGCCCCGACGTCTTCGCCCACTACTCGAACATCGCGACCCAGGGCTTCCGTGAGCTCCAGGAGGGCCAGCGGGTCTCCTTCGACGTCACGCAGGGCCAGAAGGGCCCGCAGGCGGAGAACATCATCCCCGCCTGATTGCCGGGCGCGTATCCGCTCACCGGGGTCCGCACCACCATGGTGCGGACCCCGGTTTGTGCTGTTTCCAGGAAGGCAGATAACCGAATGTCCCGCAGGCCCCAGAAGTCGAACCGGCGCGCCTCGTCACCGTCACCGTCCGCGTCGTCGCCGAGGGAATTCCGGCTGCCGGAAAGCACGACACCCGCACTTCCCCCCGTCGAGGACTTCGCCGGTCTGGACATGCCCGCGGGACTGCTGAAGACCCTCACCGCGCAAGGCGTCACCACCCCTTTCCCCATCCAGGCCGCCACGCTGCCCAACTCGCTGGCCGGCCGTGATCTGCTGGGACGGGGACGCACCGGCTCCGGCAAGACCCTCGCGTTCGGGCTTGCGCTCCTGGCCCGCACGGCCGGACTGCGTGCGGAGCCCAAGGCCCCCCTCGCCCTTGTGCTGGTGCCCACCCGTGAACTCGCCCAGCAGGTGACCGACGCGCTGACCCCCTATGCGACGGCGGTGAACCTCAGGCTGGCCACCGTGGTCGGCGGGCTGTCCATCACCAAGCAGGCCGCTGCGCTCCGGCGCGGCACCGAGGTGCTCGTGGCGACCCCCGGCCGGCTCAACGACCTGGTGGCGCAGGGTGACTGCGTGCTCGGCAGCGTACGCATCACGGTGCTGGACGAAGCCGACCAGATGACCGACATGGGCTTCCTGCCGCAGATCACCAAGCTGATCCAGCAAGTACGGCCCGACGGGCAGCGCATGCTCTTCTCGGCCACCCTGGACCGCAACATCGACCGCCTGGTGCAGCGGTTCCTGACCGACCCCGTGGTGCACTCCGTGGACCCGTCCGCGGGGGCGGTGACCACCATGGAGCACCACGTGCTCCACGTCCAGGACGAGACCGACAAGAAGGCGGTCACCACGCGCATCGCCGCCCGTGACGGCCGGGTCATCCTGTTCCTCGATACCAAGAGGTCCGCCGACCGGCTCACCAAGCGGCTCCTGGCCGTCGGTGTCCGCGCCGCGGCACTGCACGGAGGCCGCTCCCAGCCCCAGCGCAACCGCACCCTGGAACAGTTCAAGAACGGTCAGGTCACCGCGCTGGTGGCGACGAACGTCGCGGCCCGGGGCATACACGTCGACGACCTCGACCTCGTCGTGAACGTCGATCCCCCCGCCGACCACAAGGACTACGTCCACCGAGGCGGACGCACGGCCCGCGCCGGCGGCACGGGCAGCGTGGTCACCCTGGTCCTGCCCGACCAGAAGCGGGACGTCACCCGGCTCATGTCGGACGCGGGCATCCGCCCCCGCACGGCCCAGATCAAGTCGAGCGACGCGGAACTGGCCGCCATCACCGGCGCCCGCGAGCCGTCCGGCGTGCCCGTCACCATCGAGGTCCCCCAGCCGGCCACGCCGACGACGTCCCGCCCGGACCGGAAGGCCGGCAGCGAGCGCAGCAGGCGGTCCGGCCGCCGCGTCCGAAACGGCGGCGGGCCCGGAACGGCGACAGGTGCTGCCACCGGTACGGGTGGCCGTGGCTCGGACCGCCGGGCCGCCGCCGGGACGGCAGCGGCTGGTGGTACCTCCGCAACCGGCGGGCGCGGCTCCGCCCGCCGTGCGGGAGCCGCCGGGGCCACGGGGAGTGCCGGGGGTGCGGGCGGCCGGGGTTCCGACCGCCGAGCCGCGCCCGGTGCGGCGACCGGCACCGCATCCGGCAAGGATGCCCGCAGGTCCCGCCCGCGAGCGGCGGCCGGCGGAGCCACGGGCGGCGCTGCCGGCACCGGCGGCCGCGGCGCCGACCGCCGAGGCGGCCGCCGCACGTCGGCCGACTAGTGCGGCATCAGGCACCACTTCCCCCTGTTGATCACCTCGCTTAGGCGTCGGGGCCCGATCGGCACAGGGAGCGCACTCAGGGGCGCCCGCGAGCGGGCGCCCCTGATGTTTCCTTGTCGAACCTGCTCAGCAGGAGTTGATGCGCCTCTCGTCTTACCAGGAGTCGGTGCACTTCTCGTCGAGAAGGACCCTGACGCACGCCTTGGCCGTCACTCCCATGTCATTCACCATCGGCGTATACACGTTGTCCGATGTGGTGATCACGCGGAGTTGGAAGCGCCCGCCGTCCCCTCGCACCGTCGCGACATCGCCCGGCTGCCCGTTCCAGAGTTGGGCCCAAGCCGCTCGGCAGGTCTCGCTGTACCGCAGTCGGATCACCCGGCCCTGGAACACCTCGTCGAAGACGGAGCGCGCGTCCGCACTGCAGCGAGTCGTGCGGGGATCCTGCCCCTCACACGTGGGGCCGTGACATGTCGGACTCGCGCTTGGTGCGGTCTGTGCTGAGGCAGGGACCGCTGTGGTGGTGACCGCCGCCGTTGCCGTCACCAGCAGTGCGGCGATCGGCAGTGCACGGTGCCGTGTCCTCGCCATGGCAGTACCTCCCATAGGGATTGCTCCCCGCCCGTGCGATCGCCGAGCAGGTTCGAACCCCCTGTGCAGGAACCTGATGACAGGTAGATCCAGGAGACACCGGCCGCCCGGCGCGTGCAACCGGAGTTGTCGTGAGGCTCAGCCGGTTGTCGAGCAGGCGGCGCCGTTCACCGTGAAAGCGCGGGGTTCGCCGTTGGTGCCGTGCCAGGTCGCGTTGAACCCCACGGCGAAGGTGCCGTTCGCGGCGACCTGCTTGTTGTAGTCGGCAGCGCGCGCGGTGACCTCGGAGCCGTCCTGGGTGTAGGCGCCGTCCCACATCTGGGTGATGTGCTGGCCGTCCCCGAAGGTCCAGTCGATGTGCCAGTCGTCGAGCGCCTTGGCCGAGGTGACCGTGACCGTGGCCTGGAAGCCCTCCGGCCACTCGTCGACGATGTCGTACTTCACCCGGCAGGTCGAAGGCGCGGGCGGGGCGGGAGCCGCCGACGCCGTGGTCGGGTCGGCCACCGGGCTCGTCGACTTCCCCTGGGGTTCGGTGTCGGAGTCACCGCTCTTGGGGGTGCTGCCCGAGCGGGCCGGGCGCGTGACGTGAGACGTGCCGGTCGGGGTGTGGCCCGGGGTCGTACCGAGGGGCGGCAAGGACGGCGTAGAGGCCGCGATCGCGCCCTCGGTCGGGTCGTTGCTCGCGCTCGCCCGCCCGCCCGAGTCGCCGAGTTGCATGAGCGAGACCGTCAGTGCGAGCGCGGACACGATCACGGCCGTGGCCAGGATCCCGGACCGGCCGATCCGGGGCCGCGTCACGGCGCCCACCGAGATGCCCCGGTCGCTGCCCGCGTCCGTGCGTCCTCCGATCAGCCCCGCTTCCGCGGCCCTGCGGCGCCGTTCCAGATAGGCGAGCCCGCCCCAGCCGATGACTCCGCTCGCCAGCGCGGCGGGCGTGCCACCGCCGTGCAGCCGCAGGCAGGCCGCGGCCTCCGCGCACTCCACGCAGGTGGCGAGGTGCCGCGAGAGGTCTCCGGGCGTGTCGGCGCCCGGGGAGCGGGTGACCGCGTCGAGGAGCCGGGCATAGGTGCGGCAGTCCGCGCCCATCGGGGTGTCGAGATGGTTGCGCCGGCAGCGGTCCCGGAACAGCGCCCGCACCTGGATGAGTTCCTGCGCGGCGGTCGCCGGGTCCAGGCCCAGCCGACGGCCCACGTCCGGCAGGGGCAGCGCCTCCACCTCCACCAGCCACAGCAGCGCCGCGTCCGGCTCCTGAAGGTCCTTCAGTCCGCGCAGGGCCAGCGGGCGCGTCAGGGGCGGGCCGGTGTACCGGGCGGCCTTCCCGGAGTTCAGCCACAGGCGCAGATCCGGATCGAGCAGATGTCCCTTGCCCTCGTCCTCCCAAGCCGCGGCGGTACTGCGGACCGCGGTGAGCAGCAGCGGGATCCGGGGCAGCCGCGGGGTGCGGCGCCCGCTGGTCCGCTCCTGGGCCTCGGCCTCACGTGCCTCATGGATGCCGCGGCTGAACGCCTCGGTGGCCAGGTGCCGGCCGGCCGACGACCCGGAGGTGCACAGGTCGGCGTACGACAGGACCGCGTCCCAGCACTCGGAGAACAGCGCCGCCTCGGCGGCGTCCTGAGGGGTCGGCAGGTCAGGCATGGCGGGCTCCTGCATCAACTGCTTCCACGAGCAAGGCCAACACACCTGTGATACAGGGGAGTTGGGGGCCGTCTGACGGCAGGGCCAGAGCCTTTCACGCCTCCCGCACAACTGACAAGCGGCGTTTTCAAATGCCATGGAAGGGCTTGCCTTCCGCCGAGTGGTACGCACACAGGCCCCGGCACGACTCATCGCGCCGGGGCCTGTGATGCGTTTGTGATGCGTGTTACGCGCGGGCTGGTTCCTCGGTCGTCTCCTGGGCCGGGAGGCTGTCCATGAACGAGCTGACGGAGAACACCGCGCGGCCCGGGCCGGGCGGGCCGTAGCCGGGCGGGGAGGACAGTCCGAAGTCGTCCATCGTGGCGCGGTAGGCCTCCAGCAGACGGATGTGGTACTCCAGCGGCGCGCCCTGCGGGTTGGCCTTGCCGAGCGGGGTCGTCGGCTCCGGGCACCAGGTGGTGAAGCGGGGCGTGATGCCGTGCGACATGAAGAAGCGCAGGCCCTCCGTGGTGGAGGCGATCGCCTCGTCGACGGTGGTGAAGCCGAAGGGTTCGGCCATCTCCACGCCCGCCACGAAGTTGGGGATCACGTTGCGCGCGCCGAAGACGTCCGCGGAGTCGAGGATCCGCCGGTGCCACTCGTCCCGGCCGACGTATCGCTCCTTGCCCGGGCAGTACAGCTCGAACAGACGCCGGTCCCACACCTCGAAGTTGGGGTGGTAGATCTGCACGCCGTAGTCCTTGAAGCGCTGTACGTCGGCCTTCGGCAGCGCCTGGGCGACGACCTTGCCGATCCAGCGGCCCGGGAAGCGCTCCTCGATGGCCTTGGCGTAGTGCCCGTAGAAGTCGGCCTCGTCCCGGCCCGCGACCTTGGACGTGATCGCGCCGCCGGTGAGGGTGTAGGCGGTGGACGCCTGCTGGGTGTCGTACCGGTCGATGATCTCCAGCGCCTCCAGGACCTCCTCGACGTCCTTCACACCGGTGTACGGGCGGCCGGCCGCCTTGTGCTGGCGCCAGTTGTGGTTGATGTCGCAGTACTGGCACTCCTCCTTGGCGCCGAAGTACTGGCAGACGCGAAAGACGGTGAGGTAGATGAGATAGCCCCACTGGATGGTGGGGGCCACCTCCATCACGGACTTCCCGTTGGAGAGGGTGTGCCGGTAGTACTCGGGCATGGGCGGCACGCCGACGTCCGCGATCCGCCGCCCGTCGAGGTAGAGGCCGAGCAGGCCGTCCTCGTCGGCGGCCACCCGGTAGGGCGAGGACGGGTTGACCCGTACGGAGACGACGGTCCGGCGCAGGTCGTAGGGGCCGCCGGTGAGGATGATCTCCTCGGGCGGGCGGCGCAGGGCCGCCTCGCCCAGCTCCGGCAGGGTGCCGTGGTCGAAGGAGAAGATGAAGTACGACTTCGGCTTGACCTCGCCGTTCTCGTTGTCCGAGAGGGCGGACGCGTCGAAGGCCACGCCTCCGCGGAGCAGGTCCTCTTTGAAGACGGCTTCCCGCGGCACGTGCGGGAAGCGCTCCATCAGATCCTCGACCAATGCGGTGCGGCTGCCCATCCCGTATCTCCTCCCGGCTCAGGCGTTCGGCTCCTCACGGTATGCCCCCGCCTGCGCGTCAGCCGTGCCGGGTCCCCTCGCGCCGCGCGATGTGTCCTGGTACGGCGATGTCCGGCGGCAGCCGGGGGTCCGGCACGGGCGCGCCCCACACCGAGGTGAGCGGCAGCTCACCGGCCCACAGGCCCAGCTCCGCGTCGGGCCCGTCGCCGTCGTCGGGGGCGCCTGTGCGGATCTTGACCGAGGCCTCTTCGAGGGACAGGGCGAGCAGGGTGGTGGCGGCCAGCTCCTTGCGGTTCGGCCGGCGGGCGTACGACCACTGCCCCGGGGTCGCGTGCTCGGTGAGCCGGCGCAGTCCCGCCAGCTTCTCCTCGGGGTCGGTGACGCGGCGGGGGACGCCGTGGATCACGGCGCTGCGGTAGTTCACCCCGTGCTCGAAGACGGACCGCGCGAGGACCAGCCCGTCGACGTGCGTGACGGTCACGCAGACGGGAGTGCCGCCGGTGAGGCTGCGGCTGGCGACCGAGCCGTGGAGGTAGAGCTGCTGGTCGTCGCGCCCGTACACGGTGGGCACGACCAGTGGCCGGCCGTCGACGACCACGCCGAGGTGGCAGACGAACCCCGCGTCGAGGATCGCGTGGAGATCGGCCCGCCGAAGGCTGCCCTGGTCGCGCAGGCGGCGGTGCGTCGTCAGCTCGGTCTGCGGGAGGGTGGCGGATAGCGGCGGAGGCTGCGTCATGACCAGCGAGGCTACCGATATAGGTTCGCCGGTGGATGCGCGGATGTGACGGCGGAGGTGGCTCGTGCCACGGGGAGGGACAACGAGATGACCGAGAGCGTGACCAACTGGGCGGGCAACATCACCTACGCCGCCAAGGAGCTGCACCGGCCGGGCTCGCTCGACGTGCTGAGAGCGCTGGTCGCCGCGCACGCGAAGGTGCGCGTCCTGGGCAGTGGGCACTCCTTCAACGACATCGCCGAACCGGGCGCCGACGGTGTGCTGGTCTCGCTGTCCGCGCTGCCGGCCGAGGTGGACGTGGACACCGCGGCCTGTACGGTACGGGTGGGCGGAGGTGTCCGGTACGCCGAACTGGCCCGGGTGGTGCACGAGCACGGGCTCGCCCTGCACAACATGGCGTCCCTGCCGCACATCTCGGTGGCGGGCTCGGTCGCCACCGGCACGCACGGCTCCGGGGTCGCCAACGGCTCGCTCGCGTCGGCCGTGCGCGAGGTGGAGCTGATCACGGCGAACGGGTCGACGCTGCGGATCGGGCGCGGGGAGCGCCGCTTCGACGGCGCGGTGACCGCGCTCGGGGCGCTCGGCGTGGTCAGCGCGCTCACCCTGGACCTGGAGCCGGACTTCCGTGTCGAGCAGCATGTGTTCACCGAACTCCCGCTGGCGGGGCTGGACTTCGAGAGCGTGGCGGCGTCGGCGTACAGCGTGAGTCTGTTCACCGACTGGCGCGCGCCGGGATTCCGGCAGGTGTGGCTGAAGCGGCGCACCGACCAGCCGCTGCCGGACCTCTCCTGGGCGCGGCCGGCCACCGAGGCGATGCACCCGGTGCCCGGCATGCCCGCGGTCAACTGCACCCGGCAGTTCGGCGTCCCCGGGCCCTGGCACGAGCGGCTTCCGCACTTCCGGGCGGACTTCATACCGAGCAGCGGCGCCGAGTTGCAGTCGGAGTATCTGCTGCCGCGCCCGCACGCGCTTGAGGCGCTGCACGCCCTGGACGCGATCCGTACGACGGTGGCGCCCGTGCTGCAGACCTGCGAGGTGCGCACGATCGCCGCCGACGCCCAGTGGCTGAGCCCCGCGTACGGGAGGGACTCGGTGGCGCTGCACTTCACCTGGGTCGAGGACACGGCGGCCGTGCTGCCGGTGGTGCGGCGGGTGGAGGAGGCACTCGACGCGTTCGAGGCCCGCCCGCACTGGGGCAAGGTGTTCACCGTGCCCGCGCGGACGCTCCACGCGCGCTACCCGCGGCTGGACGACTTCGCGGTGCTCGCGGCCGAGCTGGACCCGACGGGGAAGTTCCGCAACCGGTTCGTGGCGGACGTGCTGGGAGCGACCGGGACAACGCCCTGACCGCGGCCCCACCGCTCCTGGCTTCCCCTGTCCCGGCTTCGTAAAACCCCTTTCCTAACCCCTTGTAGAAACCCATCGGCGGTCATAGGCTCGCGCCGGGCCGCGCCGAGGTCGGAGCGGAGTCGCATCAAGCCAGGGGAAGTCGGGGGAAGGCCGGATGAAGCCGGGCACGTCGCGCGACATTCGTACCGCCAACCGGTACGAGGTGCTGCGTCAGATCATCGCCCGGTCGCCGACGTCCCGGCCGGAGCTGGCGGCCGTGACCGGGCTGAGTCTGCCCACGGTCGCCACGCTCGTCGGTGAACTGCTCGACCTCGGGATGCTGACCGAGGTCGGATTCGAGGAGTCGGCGGGCGGCCGGCCGCGCGGTCTGGTCGCGGTCAACGCGTCGGGGGGCGCCCTGATCGGCGTCGACCTGGCGGAGACATACGTCCGCGTCGAGCTGTTCGACCTGGCGCTGAACGTACTGGCCCGCGCCGACGAGGACATGGCGCCCGGCCGGACCCGCCCCGGCCAGGTCGTCGCCCAAGTGGCGGCGGCCGTGGACTCCGTGGTCGCGCGGGCCGGTGTGGAGGGCTCCCGGGTCCTGGGGACCGGCATCAGCGTGCCCGGTCAGGTCGACCGCGACCGGGGCGTGGCCGAGTACGCCGCGAACTGGGGCTGGCACGATGTGCCGCTGCTCGACCTGCTCGCGGAGCACATCGCCCATCCCTTGTATCTGGACAACCCGCTGCGTGCCAGCGTGGTGGCCGAGCTGTGGTTCGGCGCAGCCCGTGGGCGCGAGGACGCCGTGATCGTCAACCTGGGCACGGGCGTCGGTGCCGGGCTGGCGCTGGGCGGCCGACTTCACCGGGGTGTCAGCAACAGTGCGGGCGAGTGGGGCCATACGACGCTGGTGCTGGACGGGCGGCCGTGCCACTGCGGTGACCGGGGCTGTGTGGAGGCCTACGTCGGGGCACCCGGCATCATGCGGAACCTGCGGGAACTGAGCCCGGACAGCCCGCTGTTGCACCCAGGGGACCAGACCGCCACGATCGACGCCCTCGCCCGCGGGGCCGCCGGCGGGGATCCCGTCGCCCTCGACGTCGTCCGCGCCACCGCCCGTCACCTGGGTGCCGCGATCGCCGATCTGGTCAATCTGCTCAACCCCGAGGTGGTGGTGCTCAGCAGCTGGGTCGCGGCGACGCTCGGCGAACCGCTGCTGGCCGAGGTGCGTGCGGTCGTCGAACAGCACGCGCTCCGACGCCCGTTCACCGCCACCGAGATCGTCCTGTCCCCGATCCCCACCGACCCGGTGTGCCTCGGCGCCGCGACCTTCGCCCTCGAAGGCGCGCTCCAGCCGGCCGGCCCCGGCCGGAGAACCGGCCGGGGACCCGGCCCGCGCACCGCCCCCGCGAGAAGCCGCACCTGATCCTCATGGCCGTCACCGTCTCGATCCCGCACCGCTGAGCTAGGAGAACGATGACCTTCCGCCCCTCCCCCGAGCTCTCGTCCTCTCCCTCCTCGACCTCCTCTGCCTCCTCTGCTTCTTCTGCCGTCGGTTACGTCGAGGACGTCTCACCGGGCAGCGGCAGCCTGCCGCCGCGCGCGTGGTACGCGTCCTCGGACGCGTCCTCCCTCTCCCTGAACGGCAGTTGGCGCTTCCGTCCGGCGCCGACGGCGGACGCCCACGACGACTCGTTCGCCGAGCCCGGATACGACGCCGGGGACTGGGCGCAGCTTGCCGTACCCGGCCACTGGGTGCTCCAGGGCGACGGCTCCTTCGGGTCTCCCATCTACACCAACCACCTCTACCCCTTCCCGGTCGACCCGCCCCGCGTCCCGACCGAGAACCCCACTGGCGACCATCTGCGCCTGTTCGACCTGCCGGACGACTGGCCGTCGGACGGCGGGACGGTACTGCGCTTCGACGGCGTGGAGTCCTGCGCCCGGGTGTGGCTGAACGGCACCGACATCGGCGAGTTCAAGGGCTCCCGGCTGCCGCACGAGTTCGCTGTCGGACATCTGCTCCGGCCGCGCGGCAATGTGCTCGCGGTCCGGGTCCACCAGTGGTCCGCGGGCTCCTACCTGGAGGACCAGGACCAGTGGTGGCTGCCGGGCATCTTCCGGGACGTCACGCTGCTGCACCGCCCGGCGGGCGCCGTCCTCGACTTCTTCGTGCACTCCTCGTACGACCATCTGTCCGGCGAGGGCACGCTGAAGGTCGACTCGGACGTGGACGGCCAGGTCACCGTACCCGCCCTCGGTATCGATGTCGCCACCGGCGAGTCGGTGACCGTCCCCGTGGAGCCGTGGTCCGCGGAGAACCCCAGGCTCTACGACGGTGTGCTGGCCACCGAGGGCGAGCAGGTGCCCCTGCGGATCGGCTTCCGCACGGTCGCCCTCCAGGACGGTCTGATCAAGGTCAACGGCAGGCCGGTGCTCTTCAAGGGCGTCAACCGGCACGAGTGGCACCCCGAGAAGGGCCGCGCGCTCGACCTGGAGACCATGCGCGAGGATGTGCTGCTGATGAAGCGGCACAACATCAACGCCGTCCGCACCTCGCACTACCCGCCGCATCCCGCCTTCCTGGACCTGTGCGACGAGTTCGGCCTCTGGGTGATCGACGAATGCGACCTGGAGACCCACGGCTTCACCGAGCAGGCCTGGCGTGACAACCCGGTCGACGACGACCGCTGGACCCCGGCGCTGCTCGACCGGGCCGCCCGCATGGTCGAACGCGACAAGAACCACCCGTCGGTCGTCATCTGGTCCCTGGGCAACGAGGCCGGCACCGGGCGCGGACTGACGGCGATGGCCGAGTGGATCCACGACCGGGACAACTCCCGGCTCCTGCACTACGAGGGCGATCCGACCTGCCGCGACACGGACATGTACTCGCGGATGTACGCCTTCCACGACGAGGTGGAGCGGATCGGCCGGAGGCTGGACGGCGGCGGTCTCAAGCGGCGCGAACTCCCCTTCGTCCTCTGCGAGTACGGGCACGCCATGGGCAACGGGCCCGGCGGGATCGCCGACTACCAGCGGCTCTTCGAGACGTACGACCGGCTCCAGGGCGGCTTCATCTGGGAGTGGATCGACCACGGCATCAAGGACGGCCGGTACGGCTTCGCCTACGGCGGCGACTTCGGCGAGGAGCTGCACGACGGGAACTTCGTCTGCGACGGGCTGCTGTTCCCGGACCGCAGGCCCTCGCCGGGCCTGATCGAGTTCAAGAAGGTCATCGAGCCGGTCCGGATCGAGGGCGAGGGCCGCAGCGGCACGGTGCGGATCCACAACGGGCATGACGTCGTCGACCTCTCGGCACTCGCCTTCGAGTGGTCCTTCCAGGCGGACGGCGAGACCGTCGCGTCGGGTGCGCTGTCGGTGCCGGTGCTCGCGCCGGGCCAGTCAGCGGATGTGAAGCTGCCGGAGCCGCCCGATGTGCGGGGTGCCGAGACCCACTGGACAGTGCGGGCGGTGCTGGCCTCCGACACCGCGTGGGCGCCGACGGGACACGAGGTGGCGTGGGGTCAGTTCCCTGTGGCCCGGCGGCCGTCGGTACGGGTCGCCCCGGACCGGGCTCCCGTCGTCGCCGACGGCCGGATCACCCTCGGCCCGGCCACCTTCGACGCCCGCACGGGCGCGCCGAGGACCATCGGCGCGGTGGACCTGACCGGTCTGCGTCTGGATGTGTGGCGGGCCCCCACCGACAACGACGACGGCGCCTCCTGGCAGGGCGACCCCCGCTACGGTCTGCTGTGGCGGAAACTCGGCCTGCACCGGATGCGGCACCGGCTGGACGCCGTGGAGCCGGGCGACGACGCGCTGACCGTGGGGACGCGGGTCGCGCCCGCCGCCCGGGAGATCGGCCTCTCCACGGTCTACCGCTGGACCTCCGACGGGGACCGGCTGAGGCTGACCGTGTCCGTCGCGCCCGAGGGCGACTGGACGGTGCCGCTGCCCCGGCTCGGCATCCGGTTCGGACTGCCGGACTCGGCGGACCGCGTGCGGTGGTACGGCGGCGGGCCCGGCGAGGCGTACCCGGACACGAGGTCGGCCTCCCGGATCGGCCGCTGGGAGTCCACGGTCGACGAGCTCGGGACGCCGTACGTCAAACCGCAGGAGAACGGCGCCCGGCCCGATGTCCGCTGGGCCGAGATCGGCGGTCTCAGGATCGAGGGCGACCCGGAGTTCTGGTTCAGCGCACGGCGCTGGACGAACGAGGCGCTGGACGCGGCCGGGCACCTCACCGACCTCACCCCCGGCGACAGGGTGTGGGTGAACCTCGACCACGGCCAGCACGGCATCGGTTCCCAGTCGTGCGGCCCGGGACCGCTGCCGCAGTACTTCCTGCGGGTCGAGCCCGCGGAGTTCTCCTTCGTGTTCTCACCGGCCGGCTGACGGTATGGGTACGCCGTCCGGCGCTCCGCCCGGCCCCGTCAGGCGGCCTCCCCGGCGGCCTCCGGGCGGCGTACCCGTACCGGTGTGAACACGGCGAGGGCGGCGATGCACACACAGCACGCACCGGCCACCGCTCCCACCGCCGCGGTGCCCTGGCGCTGTGCGGCCCAGGTGAGCACGGCGGCACCGACGGGGGCCGCCGCGTAGTGGATCGTCCAGAACGTGGAGGTGACCCTGCCCAGCAGATGCTGGGGGGTCACCTCCTGGCGCAGGGACATGGAGCAGGTTCCCGCGGTGGCGGCGGCCCCGAAGAAGGCCGCGGTCAGCAGCGCCACGGCCGGTACGGCGCGCGCCCAGCCGACAGCGCCGAGCGCCAGGCCGCAGACGGCGACCGCGCCGATCCAGGTCGGCCCGAAACCGAGCCCGCGGCGCACCCGGGCCACCGACAGGGACCCGGCGATCGTCCCGAGCGCACCGACCGCGAGCACGGTGCCGACCGCGCCGTCGTTCTGGCCGAGGTCGTGCTTGAGGTGATAGATGATCAGGTCGTTCAGGCCCAGTTGAAGGAAGCTGAACAGGGACAGCAGCACGGTCAGGGTGCGCAGTACGGGGTGGTGCCACAGAAAGGACGCCCCGGTGAGCAGGTCCCGTCGCAACCGCTGCCGGGACGCCGCCGGCTCGGGCGGGGCGGCCTGCCCGAAACGCACGAAGACCAGGCACAGCGCCGACACGCCGAAGCTCGCCGCGTCCACCGCCACCGCGGCGACCGGGCCCGCCCAGGCCGCCACGACCCCCGCGCCCACCGGGCCGACGACGCCGGCCGCCGCGGCGGTCGCGTTCAGCCGCCCGTTGGCCGCGGTGATCCGCTCACCGCCGACCAGTTGGCGTACGACGGTGACGTACGCCACGGCGAACACCATGCCAACGGCCTCGGCCGACGGCAGCACGGCGTACAGCAGCCAGATCCGGGGCCCGGCGAGCCATACGAGCGGGATCAGCGCGTACAGCACCATGCGGACGAGGTCGCAGGCGACCAGCAGCTTTCTGCGGTCCATCCGGTCCACGACCACTCCGGCGAAGACCCCGGTCAGCACCGCGGCCGCCCCGCCGGCCGCGGTCAGCAGCCCCATCCGGGCGACGGACCCGGTGGCCTCCAGCACCAGCAGCGGCAGCGCGATCAGGGCGAAGGAGTCACCGAGCACCGAGAGGGTCTGCGCGGCCCAGAAGATCCCGAAGTCCCTGCTGCCCCGCCGCGCTCGCGTCCGCCCCACCGGCCAGGTCCCCCGCCCTCTGTGTCGCCGTGCCTGCCGCCCGGTACCGCCGGGCGGATGGACGGTCCATGGGTATCACCGGAGGGCGGCCCGGCCAACAGGATTACGGCCTGCGCACCCGCACCTGGGCCCACACCACCTTGTACGGGCGCCCCGGCCGCGGGTCCGCGCCCCAGCGCTCCGCGATCGCGGCGACGATCAGCAGCCCGTGCCCGTCCTCGCCGCCGGGCTCCCGCACCACGGGCAGCCGCTCGGTGCGCGCGTCGGACACTTCGACGCGTACGACGCCGTCGCGCAGCACCAGCCGTACACGGAAGTCACGACCCGGCACCCGGCCATGGCGCACGGCGTTGGCGGCCAGTTCGGCGACGACGAGCGTCACGTTCTCGCTCGGCTCGCTGTCGTACGGGAATCCCCAGACGTCCATCCGGTTCGCCACGAGCCGCCGCGCCAGCCGTGCGCCTCGCGGGGTACTGCTGAACAACTGGGTGAACGTACGTACGGTGACGGGGTCATGGAGCTGCGGGTCTGCGTGCATGGCCCAACCGTCGCCGGGCTCACGGCCGTCGCACCAGGTACGCCACTCGTACGCCGCGCACCGTACGGGTTCACCGAGTGGACAGTGCGGGTAACGGTCCGTGACCATGGGGGTCTTGGCGGGGTTGGCAGCAGTGCACTCGGGGGGTCCCGGCATGACCGACAGCACCATCGACACCACGAACGAGCCGGAGTCGTCCGACAGTCTGAAAGGCTTCGGAGCGGTCCACAAGGCCTTCCGCAAACGCGCGGGACTCACCCAGGAGGAGTACGCACCGCTCGTGCGGTATCAGCCGTCGACGGTCGCCTCGATCGAGCAGGGGCGGCGCTTCCCGCCGCGCGTGTTCGTGGAGCGCGCGGAAGAGGTGCTGGACGCGTTCGGGGCGCTGAAGGGCGCGTACAAGCATGTCGGGCGGGAGAAGGGGCTGGCGTCCTGGTTCCGGCAGTGGACGGAGCTGGAGGAGCAGGCGATCAGTCTGTACACGTTCGAGAATCGGTTGGTGCCGGGCTTGTTGCAGACCGAGGCGTATGCGCGGGTGCTCTTCGACGAGCAGGTGCCGGTCCTCACGGACTCTCAGATCGAGGCCCATCTTGCCGCGCGCGAGGAACGACAGCGCCTGTTGACCGACCGGACCGACGCGGCGTTCAGCTTCATCGTGGAGGAGTACGCCGTCCGACGGGCCACCGGCGGGCGGGACATCACGTGTGAGCTGATCGGCCACATGCTGGAGGTGACCAAGGCCCGCAACGTGGAACTCCAGTTGCTTCCCATGGCACTCGGCGCCCATGCGGGGCTGGCCGGTCCCATCCAACTGCTGGAGACCCCGGAGAACGAGTGGTTCGGATACTGCGAAGGGCAGCGAAGCGGCCAGTTCGTCGCGGACCCGAAAGCGATCAGTGTGCTCCACATGCGCTATGCGAAACTGCGCTCACAGGCTCTCTCCCCGGGCGAGTCCCGGAGCCTGCTCGAACGGATGCGAGGAGCGCTATGAGCACGACCGAACTGGCCTGGTTCAAGAGCAGCTACAGCAGTAGCGGTGACGGCGACTGCGTAGAAGTAGCCCTCCGCCCCACCACCATCCACGTCCGCGACTCCAAGAAGACCACCGGCCCCATGCTCGCCCTCTCCCCGGCCGCCTGGTCGGAGTTCGTGGGGTTCGTCGTGCACGGCCACGACCTCGTCTCCTAGGTGCGCTAGGCTCTTACCTAGGACCCCTAGGTAAGGAGCCCGTCCATGGCCCGTGCCGGGCTCACCGTCGAGCGGATCGTCGCGGCGGCCGCCGACCTCGCGGACGAGGCCGGCTTCGACAAGCTCACCCTGTCGGCCGTGGCGCGGCACTTCGGGGTGAAGGACGCGAGCCTGTACTCGCATGTCCGGAGCCTGGGCGAGCTGCGGGCCCGCCTCGCGCTGCGGGCGGGCGAGGAGATGATCGACGGCATCACGGCGGCCGTCGCGGGGCGGGCCGGCAAGGACGCGCTGGCCGCCTTCGCGGGCGCCTATCGGAAGTACGTCCTCGCACACCCGGGGCGCTACGCGGCCACCCAGATCCGGATCGACGACTCACTGCGCGCACTCGTCGCCGAGTCCGGCGCCCTGCGCCGCACCGCCGAGATCACCTACGGCATGCTCCGCGCCTACGGCCTCGACGAACCCGATCTCACCGACGCCGTCCGCCTGTTGCGCAGCACCTTCCACGGCTACTGCGCTTTGGAGGCCTCCGGCGGCTTCAACGACCCGAGGGACGTACAGGCGTCCTGGGACAAGGCCGTCGAGGCCCTGCACGCGGCATTGGAGCACTGGCCCCGCCAGAAGGAGAAGACCGATGGCTGACCTCTGCCACGACATCCGGGGCAACGGACCCGTGCTGCTGGTCGTTCCCGGCGGCGCGGGGCACCCCATGGGGCTCGACGCGCTGACGGCCGATCTGGCCGGGCACTTCACCGTGGTGACGTACGACCCTCTCGGGCTCGCCCACGGTCGCCTCGGCCTGCCTGTCGCGGAGCAGCGGGTGGAGGCATGGAGCGACGGCGCACGCCGTGTGCTCGACGAGGTGCTGCCGGACGGCGAGTCGGCGTACGTCCTCGGCTTCAGCTCGGGCGGTATCGCCGTACTCGATCTGCTCGCCCGCCATCCGGAACGGCTGCGGCACGTCATCGCGCACGAGCCGCCGGTGGTGCGGGTCCTGTCGGACGCCGAGCGACAGTCGGCGATGTTCGCGGAGGTGTACGACACCTATCGCACCGCCGGTCTCGCGGCGGCCGGAGCCCGTCTCGCCGCCGGCCTGGCGGGCACGCCCGCCACTCCGCCCGAGAGCGGGCAGCCGCTGTCCGCCGAGGGGGAGTTGAGCAGCCCCATGGCCCTCTTCCTGACCCGCGTCCTGACCCGGTTCACCGCGTACCTGCCGGACCTGGACGCCTTGAGGCCGGCGCCGCTGACTCTGGCGGCGGGGGCGGATTCCCGCGGCGGGCCGCTGCACCGGACCGCCTCCGTGGCGGCCGAGCTGACCGGGAGCCGTTTCGCCGAGTTCCCCGGCGGGCATCTGGGGGCGGCCGAGCATCCCCGGGAGTTCGCGGCGAACGTGCTGGCCGCGCTGCGTGGCTGACCGGGTGGGACCTGGAGCGCCCCGGTTCCGGTCGGGACGCCCCAGGGGCTTACGGGCGGGGGCGCGCGGCCGGCGCGCCCACCCCGCGCGTCAGGGTCTCACGGCCAAGGTGAACGACCCTCCGGTATCAAATCCTGCGCCACCGGCGCGTCCCGCACCAGACCCGCGTACCCCGTCACCCTGGCGCCTCTCCCGTGGGGAACGAGAATGCGGCGTTCGAGATCCCGTACCGCATCTCCGGTTCCGAACATCGAAACGGTAGGTGCGCGTCACCAGGAGGTCAACGGGGCGTCAGAGACCGGACGGAAACCGCTTGCAGAAACAGCTGGACGCCGGATCGTCAGAGCGTGAGGACCGCCCTGTCGCGCGCCCGGCCCCGCACCGGTATACCCCCTTCAGGGGGGTCCGATGCGGCGAGCGGGATCTTTGCGAGAGACTTTGGTTGTCACACGACAACTGAGTTAACCTGCGACGGATTTTCTCATCTGGCAGATTCTGTGAACTACCGAAGCGCGGGGGCGGCAAATGGGACCGTTCGCGGGCCCGGGCGCGGTTCCGAGTCCTCGGCGCGAGGACTCCTGGGGAGCGGAACGAGGGTGCGCATGACCAGCAGGACAACCGGGACCGCCCAGCGGACTCCGGGTGACCAGGAGCTGCGGCAGCTGCTGGCCGGGCTGACCGCCGTACGCGACGGCGACTTCGGCACACGGCTGCCGACCGACGGAGAGGGCCTGCTCGGCGACATCGCCACCGTCTTCAACGGGATGGTGGACCAGTTGTCCGTGTTCACCTCCGAGGTGACGCGGGTGGCGCGCGAGGTGGGCACCGAAGGGACGCTGGGCGGTCAGGCGGAGGTGCCCGGGGTCTCCGGCACCTGGGCCGATCTGACCGATTCCGTCAACGCCATGGCCGGCAATCTGACCACCCAGGTGCGGGACATCGCGCAGGTGGCGACGGCGGTGGCCAAGGGAGATCTGTCGCAGAAGATCGACGTGCCCGCGCGCGGCGAGATCCTCCAGCTGAAGGAGACCGTCAACACGATGGTCGACCAGCTCTCCGCCTTCGCCGACGAAGTCACCCGCGTCGCCCGCGAGGTGGGCAGCGAGGGGCGGCTCGGCGGGCAGGCCCAGGTGCCCGGCGTCGGTGGTGTCTGGCGCGATCTGACCGACTCCGTCAACTTCATGGCGGGCAACCTCACCGCCCAGGTCCGCAACGTCGCCCAGGTGACGACCGCCGTCGCCGAAGGCGACCTCTCCCAGAAGATCACCGTCGACGCCCGCGGCGAGATCCTCGAACTCAAGAACACCATCAACACGATGGTCGACCAGCTCTCCGCCTTCGCCGACGAAGTCACCCGCGTCGCCCGCGAGGTCGGCACCGAGGGGCGGCTCGGCGGACAGGCCGACGTCAAGGGTGTCAAAGGCACCTGGCGCGATCTGACCGACTCCGTCAACTTCATGGCGGGCAACCTCACCGCCCAGGTCCGCAACGTCGCCCAGGTGGCCACCGCGGTCGCCCAGGGCGACCTGTCCCAGACGATCACGGTCGACGCCCGCGGCGAGATCCTCGAACTCAAGAACACCATCAACACGATGGTCGACCAGCTCTCCGCCTTCGCCGACGAGGTCACCCGTGTCGCCCGCGAGGTCGGCACCGAGGGCAACCTCGGCGGACAGGCCATCGTCCGGGGTGTGTCGGGGACCTGGAAGGACCTGACGGACAACGTCAATGTGATGGCGTCCAATCTGACCGGTCAGGTCCGCTCCATCGCCCAGGTCGCCACCGCCGTGGCGCGCGGCGATCTGTCGCAGAAGATCACGGTCGAGGCGAAGGGCGAGGTCGCGGCTCTCGCGGACGTCATCAACACGATGGTCGACACGCTGTCCGCGTTCGCCGACGAGGTCACCCGCGTGGCCCGTGAGGTGGGCACCGAGGGGCGGCTCGGCGGGCAGGCGCACGTGCCCAATGTGGCGGGCACCTGGAAGGACCTCACCGACAACGTCAACTCGATGGCCAACAACCTCACCGGCCAGGTGCGCAACATCGCGCTGGTGACGACCGCGGTGGCGGGCGGCGACCTGTCGAAGAAGATCGACGTCGACGCCCGGGGCGAGATCCTGGAGCTCAAGACCACCATCAACACGATGGTGGACCAGCTGTCGTCGTTCGCCGCCGAGGTCACCCGGGTGGCGCGGGAGGTCGGCAGCGAGGGGCGGCTCGGCGGACAGGCCGAGGTCGAGGGCGTCGAGGGCACCTGGAAGCGGCTGACCGAGAACGTCAACGAGCTGGCCGGGAACCTGACCCGGCAGGTACGCGCGATCGCCGAGGTCGCGAGCGCGGTCGCGGAGGGCGATCTGACCCGGTCGATCACCGTGGAGGCCTCCGGCGAGGTCGCCGAGCTGAAGGACAACATCAACTCCATGGTCGAGTCCCTGCGCGAGACCACGCGGGCCAACCAGGAGCAGGACTGGCTCAAGACCAACCTGGCCCGGATCTCCGGGCTGATGCAGGGCCACCGGGAGCTGCCGGTCGTCGCCGAGCTGATCATGGACGAGCTGTCGCCCCTGGTGTCCGCCCAGTACGGCGCCTTCTACCTCGCGGAGGACACCGAACGCGGGCCCGAACTGTGGCTGGTGGGCTCCTACGGCTACCCCGACGACAAGGACCGCCCCGCCCGTATCCCCGTCGGCCGCTCACTGGTCGGCCAGGCCGCCCGTAACCACCGCGCCATCAGCGTGGAGGAGCTTCCCCCCGGATACGTGACCATCTCCTCGGGGCTCGGCCAGGCGGTGCCGAGCGCCCTGATGGTCCTGCCCATCGTGGTCGAGGACCAGGTGCTCGGTGTGATCGAGCTGGCCTCGGTCACCCGCTTCACCCAGATCCACCAGGACTTCCTGGGCCAGTTGATGCCGAGCATCGGCGTCAACCTCAACACCATCGTCGCCAACGCCCGCACCGACGAACTGCTGGAGGAGTCCCAGCGGCTGACCGCCGAACTCCAGGCCCGCTCCGAGGAGTTGCAGGTCCAGCAGGACGAGTTGCAGCGCTCCAACGCCGAGCTGGAGGAGAAGGCGTCCCTGCTGGCCTCGCAGAACCGCGACATCGAGGCCAAGAACCTCCAGATCGAACAGGCCCGGCAGGAACTGGAGACCCGTGCCCAGGAGCTGGCGCTGGCCTCCAAGTACAAGTCGGAGTTCCTGGCGAACATGAGCCATGAGCTGCGCACCCCGCTGAACAGCCTGCTCATCCTGGCCCAGCTGCTCGCGCAGAACCCCTCGCGCAACCTCACCCCGAAGCAGGTCGAGTACGCGGGCATCATCCACTCCGCGGGCTCCGATCTGCTCCAGCTGATCAACGACATCCTCGATCTGTCGAAGGTCGAGGCGGGCAAGATGGACGTCAGCCCGGAGCGGGTCTCGCTGCGGCAGCTGCTGGAGTACGTCGAGGCGACGTTCCGTCCGATGACGACGCAGAAGAGCCTGGAGTTCACGGTCACCACGGCTCCGGGCGCCCCCGCCGACCTGCTCACCGACGACTCCCGGCTGCGTCAGATCCTGCGCAACCTGCTGTCGAACGCGGTCAAGTTCACCGAGCAGGGAAGCGTCGGGCTGCGGATCGAGCCGGCCGCCGGCAAGGAGGTTCCCGAGGGGGTCGTCCGCGGCGGGACCGTCGTGGCCTTCCGGGTGAAGGACACCGGCATCGGCATCCCCCAGCAGCAACTGGAGACGATCTTCGGGGCGTTCCAGCAGGCGGACGGGACGACGAGCCGCAAGTACGGCGGCACCGGCCTCGGTCTGTCGATCACCCGGGAGATCGCCCACCTGCTCGGCGGTGCCGTCACGGTCGACAGCACGCCGGGGCAGGGCAGCACCTTCACGCTCTATCTGCCCGTGGCACGCGCCGACTTCGAGGAACTGATGGACGGCGCCGGCCGGGCGGCGGAGCAGACCGGCCTCATGATGCCCGCCGAGGTGCTGCCCGCGCCGGGTCCGGACTTCTCCGTCCCCCTGGCGGTGCCGGGACAGCGCAGGCGCCGGCTGCTGGTCGTGGAGGAGCGTCCGCGCGGTCTGCTCACCCTGGTCGCGGAGAGCGCGGTGGCGGACATCGCGCACGATCACGACAGCGGCGACACACACGGCGCCATCGACATCATCACCGCCATCGGGGCGCAGGAGGCGGCGAGCGCGCTGGCCGCCGAGCCGTGCCACTGCGTCGTCCTCGAACTCGGTATGCCGGGCGAGGAGGCGTCACGCCTCCTGGAGGCCATGGGGGGCGACACCGCGCTGGCGAGCGTCCCCGTGCTCGTGCACAGCGGCCACCGGGTGGACCTGTCCCAGGAGCATGCCCTGCAGTCCCGTTCGGGGGGCCGGCCGCTGGAATTCCTGTCCAGTCTGGACGAGCTGCGCGAGCACATCACCCTGCACCTGTCCGCCGAGGAACCGGGGGACGTACTGTCCCTGGTCCGTGCCGAGGAGCCGCAGCACACCGCCGCGCAGCCCGTGGACGACGCGTTCCTCGGTCGTACGCTGCTCGTGGTCGACGACGACGCGCGCAACCTCTTCGCGCTGAGCGGGATCCTGGAGCTGCACGGCTTCCGGGTGCTGCACGCGGAGAACGGCCGCAAGGGCATCGAGACGCTGCTCGCCCATCCCGACATCGCGTTGGTCCTGATGGACGTGATGATGCCGGAGATGGACGGGTACGCCGCCACGGCCGAGATCCGTACGATGCCGCGGTACGCGGACCTGCCCATCATCGCCGTCACCGCGAAGGCGATGCCGGGCGACCAGGAGAAGAGCCTCGCGTCGGGGGCGAACGACTACGTCACCAAGCCCGTCGACACACATGACCTCATCGCCCGCGTCCGGCGCTGGCTGCCCGTCTGACCGGGGCGCCCGCTGTGCGCACCAGCCGACCGGGCGCCTGCCGGCGCCCTCCGTGTGCGTCTTAGGACGTCCCAGCCGAGGAACAGGCCAACCGTGAGCAACCCCCCACAGCCCCCCGAGCGGCCCGCCCCGAGTCCGACCGGCACCGGGTCGTCGGAGCGGCCGGATCCGACGCCCCGGCCTCCGGCGGCCGCGGAGGCCACCGGCCCCCACCCGCCCGCTGCCGGTCCGGGCGCTGTGATTCCGCCCGCCGCGGGTCCGGGCGGCTCGGGGGTTCCTGTGGTCGATCCGGACAGCCCTGTAGCCGGCCCGGCCGGGATCCCGCAGGTCAGCGACGGTCGTATCGAGGCCGGGTTGTCCAGTGACGTCACCCAGGCCTCCGTCTCGCGAGTCGGGCGGCTGGCGGCCACCGTCGAGCGGTTGCGGCGCGAAGTGTTGGCGGCGCAGGCCCAGGCCGACGGGCGGGCCCTGATCGAACTCGCCAAGGGCATCCTCGTCGAACGGCTGGGCTGCGGCCCCGCACAGGCGGCCCGGCAACTCGCCGAGCTGACCGAGCAGGCGGGTGCGACCTCCCTGGAGTTCGCGGTCGAGGTCATCAACCAGGCCTCCCGCGACCGGCTCTCGGAGGTCACCTCGGCCTTCCTGGCCGCGACAACGGGCTCCGGCGCCAAGGCGGAGGGCGCCACCGCCCCGGGTGCGTCCTCCGCCGTACGGCTGCGGGCCGCCGAGAGCGGGGCGCTGGCCGCCGACGACACCCAGGCCGTGGCCGACTCCCTGCTGGAGCACGCCCTGACCCCGCTCGGCGCGACGGCCGTGGCCATCTGGGCCGTGGGCGCGGACGGCTCCCTCACGCTGGCGGGCAGCTCCGGGTTCTCGGTGGCGGAGGCCGGCCGCTGGCGGTATGTGCCCCCGGGCGTGGCGACCGTGGCGCGTCGCGGTCTCGCCGAGCGTGCGGGACAGTGGATCGTCTCCCTGTCCGCGGCCGGTCTGCCCTCCATCGGCCAGCACCACCACCCGGAGGGCGGGAGGGTGGCCCTGCCCGCCGGTACCGGCGGACGCATCCACGGTGTGCTGGAGATCGCCTGGCCCGCCCCGCTGGAACCGCAGCCGCCGCAGATCGTCCGCCAGATCGAGGCGTTGGCGGAGCTGTGCGCGCACACCCTGGAGAGCGGTACACGGCGGCACCCCGACGGGGACGCGGGGCCCCGCGTGCTGCCGGACGCCGCGGAGCTGATGGACCTGGCGGACGGGCTGCACGACCCCGCGCTGGTGCTGGTGCCGCACCTCGGTCCCGACGGGGACCTCGTCGACTTCCGCATCCAGCACGTCAACAGCCGCTTCCTGGACCCCGTCGGCCGGCCGCGGGGCGTCGTGAGCGGTGCTCTGCTGCTGGAGGCGTACCCGATGGCCGCCGGGCGGAGCGAGCTGTTCGACCGGATAGAGCGCGTCTACGCCACCGGCGAGCCCTTCCGCGCCCACCGCATGCGGCTCACCGCGCTGGTGGGCGACGTACCGCTCGCGGCGGTCGCCGACATCAGCATCAGCCGGCACGCGGGCAGTGTGCTGCTCATCTGGCGCATCGAGGACGAGGCGGCCCGGCTGGCGAGCCTGCTCCAGCACGCCCAGCGCCTCGGCCGCATCGGCGGCTTCGAGGAGAACCTGCTCACCGGCGAGATCACCTGGAACGGACAGCTCTTCGCCCTCTACGGCAAGCCCGCCTCAAGCCTGCCGGTGCCCCTGGAGGACTTGCCCGCGCACGCCCACCCCGACGACACCGTCGCCATCGGCAGGTTTCTGCGCACCCTGCTCCACCGCCGGCGGCCGGCGTCCACGGCCTTCCGGCTGCAACGCCCCGACGGGGTGACGCGGCACATCCGGGTGGTGGCCGAACCGGTCCTGGACTCCGACGGGCGGCTGTTCGTCGTACGGGGGGCCTATCAGGACATCTCCGCCCAGCACTGGACGGAGATGGCGCTCGCCGCGACCCGCGACCAGCTCGCGCACACCGAACAGCAGGCGAGTGAACGCAACCGGCTCACCCTGCAGTTGCAGCATGCCATCATGCCTCCGGCGCAGGCCCCGCTGGAGGCGGACGGCCTCCAGGTCGCGGCGCGCTACCGGCCCGCGGAGACCGAACAACTGGTGGGCGGCGACTGGTACGACGCGGTCGTCCTGCCGTCCCGGCTGGTCCTGCTGTGTGTGGGCGACGTCGCCGGACACGGCATCGAGGCGGCCACGAGCATGGTCGTCCTGCGCAACGCGCTGCGCGGGCTCGCCGTGACGGGCGCCGGGCCGGGCCAGTTGCTGGCCTGGCTCAACATGGTGGCCCACCATCTGACCGGCGCGGTCACCGCCACGGCCGTCTGCGGCCTGTACGACCCGAACCGTCACACCCTGCGCTGGGCCAGGGCGGGCCATCTGCCGCCCGTCCTGGTGCGCGGCGGCGAGACGGCGGCGCTGCCCCTGGTCAAGGGCATGCTGCTCGGGGCCGTACCCGAGGCGGTGTACGAGGAGCACCAGGTCCAACTTGCCGTCGGTGACCGGCTGTTGATGTTCACGGACGGTCTGATCGAGCGCCGGGACCGTTCCGTGGAGGAGTCCCTCGCCCAGTTGCTGACCGCCGCGCGGACCGTGCCCCCGACGCTGGACCAGCAGCTGGACCGTCTGCTCACCTACAGCAGGTCGGACACCGACGACGACACCTGCATCGTGGGCATCCGGGTCGGCTGAGGCAGGCCCGCGCCTGTCCCGGGAGGACGTGTTCGACTAGCGTCGTTGTCATGACCGGCAACACCACCCCCACCCTCGCCGAGGCGCTCGCCGACGGGACGGTCGTCCTGGACGGCGGCATGTCGAACCAGCTCGCGTCGGCCGGGCACGACCTGAGCGACGCGCTGTGGTCGGCGCGGCTGCTCGCGGAGCGGCCCGAGGCGATCACCGAGGCGCACCTCGCGTACTTCGAGGCGGGCGCGGACGTGGCGATCACAGCGAGCTACCAGGCGACCTTCGAGGGCTTCGCCCGGCGCGGCCTCGACCACGACCGCGCGGCCGGGCTGATCGCCCTGAGTGTCGGCCTCGCCCGCGAGGCGGCGACGCGGGCGCGCGCGAAGGGCGTCACCCGCCCGCTGTGGGTGGCGGCGTCCGTCGGTCCCTACGGGGCGATGCTCGCGGACGGCTCCGAGTACCGGGGCCGCTACGGCCTCACGGTCGCCGAGCTGGCGGCCTTTCACCGTCCGCGTCTGGAGGTGCTGGCCGCGGCCGGGCCCGACGTACTGGCCCTGGAGACGGTGCCCGACGCGGACGAGGCCGAGGCCCTGCTGCAAGCGGTGCGCGGGCTGGGCGTCCCCGCCTGGCTGTCGTACACCGTCTCCGGCGACCGTACGCGCGCCGGGCAGCCGCTCCAGGAGGCGTTCGCGCCGGCCGCCGACGCGGACGAGGTGATCGCGGTGGGCGTGAACTGCTGCGCGCCCGAGGACGTGGACGCCGCGGTGGAGACGGCCGCGCGGGTGACCGGCAAGCCGGTGGTGGTCTACCCGAACAGTGGGGAGAGCTGGGACGCGGAGGCCCGCGCCTGGGACGGACGCAGCACGTTCAGCGCCACGGAGGTCACGCGCTGGCGTGCGGCCGGGGCCCGGCTGATCGGCGGATGCTGCCGGGTGGGCCCGGAGGCGATCACGTCGATCGCGGGCACGCTGAGGGAGGGTGCCCTGAGGGCGGGTGCGGACACGGCGTCGGACTGAGCCGCGCCGCGTATCCGCGTACCCCCATATCCGCTATCCCCATATCCGCTATCCCCATATCCGCTATCCCCATATCCGCTATCCCCATATCCGCTATCCGCGTATCCGCGTATCCGCGTATCCGCCCGCTGCTGGCGGATACGCGGATCGAGGGTCTCCTCTCACCGGCGCGGGGCGGCTCCCGGCCGGCGCAGCCGCCGTACGGCCGACAGCGGGGTCGCTCCCTTGAGGAGCGAGACGCTTGCGGCGCCCGGTGCGGCGGGCACGGGTTCCGGGCGGGTGGCCGCCGCCTCCCACAGCGCCATCTCCGGGTCCCGCAGGCCATGGGCCACCGGCTCCCCGTCGCCGCCGAAGACGCGTACGGGACGGGTGGCGTCCCAGACCGGCCAGCCCGGGTCGCCGTCCGTCGCGAAGCGCACCCACGCCGTGTGCATCTCGCGGGCGAGTTCACGAGGCGCGCCGGGGCCGGCCAGTCTCGCCGACTCCGGCACCTCCGCGCTGTCGAACACGAAGCCGAGCTCCAGGGCGTGACAGGCGCCGAGACCGGGCACCCGGGAGCGCCAGGCGAACTCGTAGACATGGCAGGGCGCGCGGTCGCCGCCCGTGCGGGAGCCGGCCAGCCGGTGCAGCGGACGGCGGAGCAGATGGTCGGTGACCATCTGGCCCACCAGGTCGGAGACCGGGGCGTCCGGATGGGCGGTGCGGTAGCCGCGCGGCACCTCGGGGCCGCAGTGGCAGCGGGCCATCGCCCCGGCCAGCGCCACCGCGCCGAGCCGGTCGATGCGTTCGGTCAGCCCGGTGGGCACGAGCCACAGCCGGTACTCCTCACTGGTCCAGCCGAGGAGCAGCGGTACGTCCCCGGCGGCGCCGTCGAGCAGCGCCTCCAGGGGGTCGCGGGGCACCAGGTCACCGTCGACGACGATGCCGAAGGCGGGCCCGCCGAGGATCGGGCTCGCCCGGCGGCCCGCCTCCGCCTGCGCCTCGGCCAGCAGCCCGCGGTCCACCTCGGCGAACGCGGCCGCGGTGGCCGGTACCTTCAGCCGCGCCGCCATGCGCCGCACCAGGCGCCGCACCTTGTCCCGTTCCGTCGACTCGGGCGGCCCGCTCTGCAGCACAGCCCGGTGGAACAGTCCCCGGGCGTGCGGACTCGCCAGCAGCGCGCCGATGCTGATGGCGCCCGCGGACTCGCCGAAGACGGTCACCCGGTCCGGGTCCCCGCCGAACGCGGCGACGGCGTCGCGCACCCACTCCAGTGCGGCGAGCTGGTCGCGCAGTCCCGGGTTGGGCGGGGCGTCCGGGAAGAGGCCGTACCCCTCCACCCCGAGGCGGTAGTTGAAGGAGACGAGGACGACCCCGTCGCGGGCGAAGGAGCTGCCGTCGTAGACGGGCACGGCGGAGGAGCCGCGGGTCAGGGCGCCGCCGTGGATCCACACCATGACCGGGAGCCGGGCGCCCGCCTCCGGTGCCGGTGTCCACACATTGAGGTTGAGGCAGTCGTCGCCCGCGACCACCGGGTCGGACAGATAACGGGCGAACGCCGGCGAGTACGGCGGCTTCGGGGGCGTCGGCCCGAACGCGCCCGCGTCCCGGACACCATCCCAGGGCTCGGGCGGTACGGGTGGGCGGAAGCGGCGCGGGCCGAAGGGCGGGGCGGCGAAGGGGATGCCCCGGAAGACGGCGATCCCGTGCTCGTACCGTCCGCGCACCGCGCCGTAGGGGGTGCGGACCACCGGGTCCGCCGCGTTCACCGGGTCCGTCGTCGCCTCGTCCGCACGCTCCATCCGGCCTCTCCTCATCGCCTGGGGACCGCCCGGCCGCCCGACCGGACCGGAAGTGCCCGCCTGCGCGGACCGTCCGATCGCCCGATCGCCAGCGAGTGGCCCGCCTCATCGCATCTCATCTCTTCCCCGTCCGGCCCCCGGGCACGGCACCCGGGGCTACTCCGCGCGGGCCGCCCAGCGGATACCGCCGAGCAGATGGGCCCGGAAGACGGGATCCGCGTAGGCCTCGGTGGCGTGGCCGAGCGCCGTGTAGAAGACCCGTCCCGCGCCCTGTTCGCGGCACCACACCAGCGGATGGTCCTTGCCCATCCCGCCGCCTTCGTACGAGGACTCGTCCGCGGAGGCGAGGACGCGCACCGAACCGCGGGGGCTGGAGCGGAAGTCGTACCACTCGTCCGTGAACTCCCAGACGGCGGGCAGGTGCGCGGTCGCCGGATGACAACGGTCCTCGATCAGCGCCCGGCCCGGCTGGTACTGCGGGTGCCGCGCGAACCGGGCGCCCAGCAGTTCGCCGTAGTACGGCCAGTCCTCCTCGGTGCAGGCGGCCGCGTGGACACCGGCGAAGCCGCCGCCGCCCTCCACGTAGGCCGCCAGCCGGGCGCGCCCTTCGGGCGTGAGGACCTCGCCGCTGGTGGACAGGAACACCACCGCCGCGTACCCGTCGAGGGACGCCTCGAAGAGGGCGGGGTCCGCGCCCTCTTCGACGTCGAACCCGTGCGCGGCGCCGAGGGCGCGTACGGCGGCGACGGCGTCCGGGACGGAGTCGTGGCGGTAGCCGGTGGCGCGGGTGTACACGAGAACGCGGAAGGACACGGCCCGAGCCTAGGCGACCTTGGTCCTCACTCCCCCGTGGTGTCCTTCTTCCCGGGCTGGGGGGCCGCGTTGCGCACATGTGCCCGCAGGCGTGAGGTCACGTCCTCGTGGGGCAGGAAGCGCGACCAGCGCTCCGGGAACTCGGAGGGCATGTCGGGGTCGTCGGGATCGGCGGGATCGGCGGCGCGCGCCGCGGCGGCGCGGGCCACGTACTCGGCGGCCTGCTCCTCCCGCAGCCGTTCGTTCGCCTCGCGGGCCGCAGCCGTGGCCGCGGCGGGCCACACCCGGTCGATGGCCGCGTTGACGGCGGCGCCGACCAGCACGGCGAAGGCGGACACCCCTATCCACAGCAGCACCGCCACGGGCGCGGCGAGCGAGCCGTAGATCGTCGGCCCCTCGACCGTCTGGGTCAGGTAGATGCGCAGCAGGAAGCTGCCCAGCACCCACATCGCGAGGGCCACCAGGGCGCCGGGCACGTCCTCCACCCATGCGGAGCGCACCGGCACGGACACGTGGTAGAGGGTCGTCAGGAAGACGATCGACAGGACGATGACCACCGGCCAGTACAGGACCTGCACCACGGTCGTGGACCACGGCACGACGTTCACCACGGCGTCCGGACCGGCGACCATCAGCGGCAGCGCCACCGACCCGATCAGCAGCGCCACGATGAACAGGACGAACGCCAGCAGCCGGGTCTTCACGATCCCCCGGGTGCCGTCGAGCCCGTACATCACCGTGATCGTGTCGATGAAGACGTTCACCGCCCGGGAGCCCGACCACAGGGCGAACAGGAACCCGATGGAGATGACGTCGGGCCTGCCCCCCTTCATCACGTCGTGCAGGATCGGCTGGGCGATCTCCGTGACGCCCTTGTCGGACAGGACCGTGCGGGACGCCTCCAGGATGTTGTGCTCCAGGCTCTGGATGGTGTCGGCGCCGGTCCAGGCGTCCACGTAGCCGAGCAGCCCGATGAGGCTGAGCAGCAGCGGCGGCACGGACAGCAGCGTGAAGAACGCCGCCTCGGCCGCGAGCCCGAGGATGCGGTACTCCATGCACGAGTTGACCGTGTCCTTCAGCAGCAGCCAGGCGGTCCTGCGCTTGGAGACGTTCCGGTACAGGGCGCGCGCCCGGTGGAGACGGCCCGACGGCCGCTTGGGGGGTTCACTTGCTGCTGACTGCACGCCTTAACGGTATCCGCCGCCCGGGCCTGCCCTCATCCCCCGCCCGGGCCGCCCCCCGAGGGGGCGGCCGGATGCGCCGGGATACGGGTGACCCGGGGGCGTACTCGGGGGTAAGTTCGCCCCATGGCAGCCACCACGCACACCGTGACCAACCAGGCTCCGCCGCTGGTCGAGTACGACGTCTTCACCGCCGATCGCGCCCTCGTGGAGGCCGTCGAGCGGCATCTTGACCCCGCGCTCCTCGACGAGGCCCGCGCCGAGTTGTCCGGACTCGGGCACAGTGCCGGTTCCGCCCAGGTGCAGGAGTGGGGCGTCCAGGCCAACGAGAACCCACCGAAGCTGCGCACCCACGACCGCTACGGCAACCGTATCGACGAGGTCGAGTTCCACCCGGCCTGGCACCGGCTGCTCGGCAAGGGGGTCTCCGCGGGACTGACCGCGGCCTGGGTACGGCCGGGCGGTCATGTACGGCGCGCGGCCGCGTTCACGGTCTGGTCGCAGGTCGAGGCGGGCAACGGCTGCCCGTTGTCGATGACGCACGCCGCGGTTCCGGCCCTGCGCACGGACCCGGCGCTCGCCGCCGAGTGGGAGCCCCGACTGACCTCGCTGGTCTACGAGCAGGGTCTGCGCCCCGCCGCGCAGAAGGCCGGGGTGCTCTTCGGCATGGGGATGACCGAGAAGCAGGGCGGCAGCGACGTACGCGCGAACACGACCGAGGCCCGGCCGCTCGCGGAGGACGGGACGTACGAACTGCGGGGCCACAAGTGGTTCTGCTCGGCGCCCATGTCCGACGGGTTCCTGGTGCTGGCGCAGGCACCGGGAGGACTGACCTGCTTCCTCGTCCCGCGTGTGCTGGAGGACGGCACCCGGAACGTGTTCATGATCCAGCGGCTCAAGGACAAGCTGGGCAACCGGTCGAACGCCTCCAGCGAGGTGGAGTTCGACGGCACCTGGGCGCGCCGGGTCGGCGAGGAGGGGCGCGGGGTGCGGACCATCATCGAGATGGTCGCGGCCACGCGGCTCGACTGCGTCCTCGGCTCGACGGCGCTGATGCGACAGGCGCTGGTGCAGGCGATCCACCACTGCGGCTACCGGGAGGCGTTCGGCGGCAAACTGCTCGACAAGCCGCTGATGCGCAACGTGCTGGCGGACCTGGCCCTGGAGTCGGAGGCGGCGACGACGCTGGCGCTGCGGCTGGCGGCGGCCTACGACGACGGGAGCGAGCAGGAGCGGGCGTTCCTGCGGCTCGCGGTGCCCGCCGCGAAGTACTGGGTGACCAAGCGCTGCACCCCGGTGGTGGCCGAGGCCTCCGAGTGCCTGGGCGGCAACGGCTACGTGGAGGAGTCGGGGATGCCCCGGCTGCTGCGGGAGTCGCCGCTGAACTCGGTCTGGGAGGGCGCGGGCAATGTGCAGGCGCTTGACGTGCTGCGGGCCATGCAGCGCGAGCCGGGGTCGCTGAACGCCTTCCTCCAGGAGGTCGGCCGGGCACGTGGCGCGGACCACCGGCTGGACGGCGCGATCAAGGATCTGCTCACCGAACTCGCCGATCTGGAGGGCATCGAGGCGCGGGCGCGCCGGCTGGTGGAGCGGATGGCGCTGGTGCTCCAGGGGTCGCTGCTCGTCCGGTACGCCCCGACCGAGGTCGCCGACGCCTTCTGCGCATCCCGGCTGGGCGGCGACTGGGGCAGGGCCTTCGGCACCCTGCCGCACACGCTGGATCTGGCCACGGTGGTGGAGCGGGCGCGACCGGTCCTCTGACACCTTCGGCGCACAACAGGACGTAGGAGCGCGCGCGGGGGTGGTGCTGCGCCGACACGGCACCACCCCCGCTCGTCTGGCCCCCCAGAAGGAGCGCGGACGTCGCCGGAGCGACGTTGCACAAGTTTCAATCAGCCTGAGGGCGTCCGCCAGGGTTGCAGAGGGTTGCAACTTTCTGCCCGCAGTTGGCCGGAGTACGCCCCTCCGCCCTGGGCAGACGGCAATATGAGAACCACCGTCAACACGGGTCCGGGTGTATCCGGCCGAAAACGGCCGACGGGCGCGGCGGGCGAGCCGCCGAGGCCGTGGCCGGCGGCGCACGGACGCCGGCGCGGGAGAGACCACGCACGGCAGGTTCTCGCCACCGGCCCGGGCGGCCCGCGGTGGACGGGCCGGACGGCAGCGACAGGTCCTTGGGGGAGGTTCCAGTGGCGCACTCGGCGAAAGACGTCACGCGGCTCGCCGTCCTGAGCCCCGTGCAGGCGGCGCGTGTGCTGAGCGAGGTGCGCAGCGCGACGCTCTCGGGGCAGCGCGCCCCCGTCCCGCCGCGCCCGGTGATCGAGGCGTCCTGGGGACGTGCGCTGCGCGGCGGCGTAGACCCCGAGCACGACGTCCGGGCCCGACCGCTCAGCCACGACGAGATCGAGCGGCGCCGCCGAGACTCGCCGCTCCGGCAGGTGCTGCCGGTGCTGCGGGAGGGCCTGCTGTCGGTCGCGGACGTCGCGCACCACATCATGGTGGTCGCCGACGCGGACGGACGGGTGCTGTGGCGCGAGGGCAGCCCCCCGGTCCTGCGCAAGGCGGACCGACTGGGCTTCGAGCCCGGCGCGGACTGGGGCGAGGGGGTCGTCGGCACCAACGGCGTGGGCACCCCGGCGGTGACCCGGCGCCCGGTGCAGGTCTTCGCGTCCGAGCACCTCGCACGCTCCCACGCCTCCTGGACGTGCACCGGCGCCCCGATCACGGATCCGCGCGACGACCGGCTGATCGGCGTCGTGGACATCAGCGGCCCGCTGCGGACGATGCATCCGGCGACGGTCGCCTGGGTGGACACGGTGGCCAAGCTCGCCGAGGCCCGGCTGCGCGAGCTGCATCTGACCTCGCTGGACCGGCTGCGCGCGGTGGCGGCGCCCTTGCTGGCCGGGGTCGGCGGCCGGGCGCTGGCGGTGGACAAGGACGGCTGGACGGCGGCGGTGACCGGGATGCCGTATGTGAGCCGGGTGGCCCTGCCCGTGGCGATCGCGCCCGGTCGCTCTCTGCTGCCGGTGGTGGGGCCCTGCACGGTGGAGCCGCTGCCGGACGGCTGGCTGATCCGCGCGGCCGACGCGCCCGCGCCGGAGCGTGCCAGCCGCGTGGTCCTGGATGTGGCGCACCCGCGCCGCTGGTCGGTGACGGTGTCGGGCGACACGGGTTCCTGGACCCATGAACTGAGCCCTCGGCACGCCGAGTTGCTGTACCTCCTCGCGCTCCGGCGCGCGGGCCGCTCGGCCGCCGATCTCTCCGCCGACCTGTTCGGCGACCCCGCTCGCACGGTCACGGTGCGCGCGGAGATGTCCCGGGTCAGGCGGTACCTGGGGGCCTTTCTGGAGCACCGGCCCTATCGATTCCGCGATGCGGCGGAGGTGGAGGTGCTGCTCCCCGCCGACCCCGCGGATCTGCTGCCGCACTCGGTGGCGCCGGCGGTGGTGAGGGCCCGAAGCACCACCGCGTCGCCATGACACCGAGGAGGCCTGAGGCGCGCCCGAGGGCAACGGCCGAGGACAGGGCGTGCATCGGGAACTGATCGCTGCCCGTCGGCGTCATCGCGTTCATGACGCAAGGTGGGGGCACAGCGGGCGGGCACTCGATATGGGCCGATCTGCTTTCCTGGGCAGAGGGCCTGCTCGCCCTCTCCCTCATGGCGGTGGTCCCCACCATCGTCGGAGCGTCGGTGGTCGTGTCCCTTGTCGGACTGACGGTCTGGGCGACAGCACCGCTGCGACGACGCAGACGGAACGACACCGACGGCTGACTAGCCCTCACGGTGGGGATATCCCTTTATTTCCCGGGTCTTGGACCGGTGCCGCAGCCGTCTGCCGTAGCATCCCCTGCACAGGCCACCCCACCCGCTCCCCCCGTCAACGTCCGGATCATGAGGAGCAGTTGGCCTACGCCGGGAGGTCGTATGAAGCACCGTGGCAGACACCGCCGTAGGCGGCGGGGCCGTGCGCTACGGGCCACGCTCGCCGGAACCGCACTGGCGCTCACCGCCGCTGCCACGCTGATCAGCACCTCCCAGGCCGCGGGCGGGGACAACCCCGGCGGCCTGACCCGGGTCACCACCGCGGCGGAGACCGCCGGGCTCCGCCTCCACGAGAACCTCACCGACCACCGGGCACTCGACTCGCTCACCCATGCGATGGGCGGCCGTGTGGGCGTCCACGACGTCCTTCAGGCCGCCGACCACCCGATGCGCGAGCGGTCCGCGTGCGACGCCGCCGAGACCGCCGCGCTGCCGGTGAAACCGACGGCCACGCGCGCGTACTGCTGGGACAACGGCGACGCGACGACCCCCCAGTGGCTGCCCCGGTCCGTCACCACCTCCGGGGACGCCGACAACGACGGGCGCTGGGGTCCCGACCGGGTCGTCCTGTCCGGCTGGACGCACGACGACCGCCACGCCGGGCGTCACTCCTCCGCGGCCGACCGGGGCCTCGCCCGGGTCGCCTTCATCGACGCGAACGATCCGGCCCGCCTCGCCTACCGCTGGGTCCTGCTGGTCGCCCCGCGCGCCGACGGCAAGGGCTTCGAGGCCGTACGCACCCGTCTGTCCGGGATGGTGTGGTACCAGGACAAGCTGATCGTCACCGCCCGGGACTCCCTGCTCGTCTTCGACCTCCAGCGCATCCTGAAGGCGGACGTCGACAGTGACGCCATCGGCCGGGTCAAGGGCGGCTACTCCGCGCACGGCTACCAGTTCGTGCTGCCCGAGATCGGCTCCTACCGTCTGACGGGCGGCCCCTGTTCGACGGCCGACGACCGCACGGTCCCCTGCTTCTCCGCCCTCTCCCTGGACCGCACCTCGACCCCGGACAGCCTGGTGGCCAGCGAGTGGTTCCCGCCCGGCGGCACCAACCGGCCGGCCCGTCTGTGGCGCTACGCCTACAGCACCGTCCCCGGCCGCACCGGACTGCTGGCCACGGACGCGCACGGAGACGTCCGGGCCACGGAGACCTACGAGACCGACGCGGCCGGGGTGCAGGGCGTGCTGTCGCACAAGCGCCCGGGAGCTTCCCGGCCCGACTGGTACGTCGACCGCGCACCCGCCGTCGGCGGCCGACACGGGACGCTCTGGCGGCAGACCGCCTCCGGCGCGAAAGCGGCCACTTGTGCGGCCGACGAGACCCATGCCTGCTGGGGCCGGCACACCACTTCCCTGTCGTACTGGCAGCAGACGGGCGAGCTGTGGACGCTGACGGAGGGAGCGGTCGGCGAGGACGACGACTCGGGGACGGGCTCGGCCGACGGGCGGGTGCTGTACGCGGTGCCGCTGGACTCCGTCGACGACGCGCTGGATTGACGGACGCAGGGCCGGCCGGACCGACGACACGCCGCGACAGCGCACACGGACCGGCCGGAGTGACGACACGCCGACGTGCCTGACGCGGACCGGTCGGAGTCCGGACAGCGGCCCCCCTCGTCAGGCCGCGTGCCCCCGTGATTCCCTGACCGCATGAGCACTCTCACCGTGACCACGTGGTCCCTAGAACAGACCTCCCCGGCCGATCTGCGTCCCGCCACGGCCCCCGAAGGAGATGTCCGGATCGTCCGCGCGGAGGTTCCCTCGCCGGAGCTCAACCGCTTCCTGTACGCGTCGGTCGGCGGGGACATCCGCTGGATCGACCGGCTGAGCTGGACCTACGCACGGTGGCAGGAGTACCTGGAGCGGCCGGGCGTGGAGACCTGGGTCGCCTACGACCGGGGCACCCCGGCCGGGTATGTCGAGCTGGTCCCGGTGGCGGAGGGAGTCGTGGAGATCGCCCACTTCGGGCTCGTCCCGGCGTTCCGCGGGCGACGGATCGGGGGACACCTGCTGTCGTACGGCACCGCGCGCGCCTGGGACCTCGCGGACCGCTGGCCGACCCGCGTGCCGACGAAGCGGGTGTGGCTGCACACGTGCAGCAAGGACGGCGAACACGCGATGGACAACTACCAGCGCCGGGGCTTCCGGCTCTTCGACACCAAGGTCGAGGACGAGCCCGACCTGCCCACGCCCGGACCCTGGACGGGGGCCTACTCGGCCTGACCTGCATCCGCACGGCGCGCCCCGCCGTGTGACCCAGGACACCCCTGTCCCGCATCGCGGGACAGGGGTGTCCACATGACGGACGGATCTGGACTGGGTCCAATACGCCGTGACACGCTTCCGTCATGTCTGGAACTGGAATCGCCTTGGTGAGTCGACGACACGTCGATCTCGGCCGCATGTCCAGCGCCATCTGTCCGGCGAGCTGAGACCCGCAGCCAGTTCCCGCATTTCTCCTCTTCCTCCCCCTCGCGCAGAGCCGCGCATTTGTGACATGCGCCTGTAAGCGCAGGCAAGAGCCGCTGCCCCCGTCTGTCCGAAGGACGTATTCACCATGGCCGCCACCCCGCAGAACTCCGCCACGCCCCGCCGCAAGGTGAGCCGTCACCGTGGCGAGGGTCAGTGGGCCGTGGGTCACTTCACCCCGCTCAACGGCAACGAACAGTTCAAGAAGGACGACGACGGTCTCAATGTGCGGACACGCATTGAGACGATCTACTCCCGGCGCGGCTTCGACTCCATCGACCCCAGCGATCTGCGCGGCCGGATGCGCTGGTGGGGGCTGTACACCCAGCGCAAGCCCGGGATCGACGGCGGCAAGACCGCGATCCTGGAGCCGGAGGAGCTGGACGACCGGTACTTCATGCTCCGCGTCCGCATCGACGGCGGCCGGCTGACGACCCGGCAGCTGCGCGTCATCGGAGAGATCTCGCAGGAGTTCGCCCGCGGCACCGCCGACATCACCGACCGGCAGAACGTCCAGTACCACTGGATCCGGATCGAGGACGTCCCCGAGATCTGGAACCGTCTGGAGGCCGTCGGGCTGTCCACCACCGAGGCCTGCGGCGACACGCCCCGTGTCATCCTCGGCTCGCCCGTCGCCGGTATCGCCGAGGACGAGATCATCGACGGCAGCCCGGCCATCGACGAGATCCACCGCCGGGTCATCGGCAACAAGGCGTACTCGAACCTGCCGCGCAAGTTCAAGACCGCGATCTCGGGATCGCCGCTGCTCGACGTGGCGCACGAGATCAACGATGTCGCCTTCGTCGGCGTGGTCCACCCGGAGCACGGCCCCGGCTTCGACGTGTGGGTCGGCGGCGGTCTGTCCACCAACCCGAAGATCGGGCAGCGTCTCGGCGCCTGGGTGCCGCTGGACGAGGTGCCGGACGTCCACGAGGGCGTCATCTCGATCTTCCGTGACTACGGCTACCGCCGGCTGCGCAACCGCGCCCGGCTGAAGTTCCTGGTCGCCGACTGGGGCGTGGAGAAGTTCCGCCAGGTGCTGGAGGACGAGTACCTCAAGCGCAAGCTGACCGACGGCCCGGCGCCCGCGCAGCCCGTACAGCGCTGGCGCGACCACGTCGGTGTGCACCGGCAGAAGGACGGCCGCTACTACGTCGGGTTCGCGCCGCGGGTGGGCCGTGTGGACGGGACGACGCTGACGAAGATCGCGGACCTCGCCGAGGCCCACGGCTCCGGGCGGGTCCGGACGACCACCGAGCAGAAGATGATCGTGCTCGACGTCGAGCAGGACCAGATCGACTCGCTGGTCGAGGGCCTGGAGGCGCTCGACCTCCGGGTGAAGCCGTCCTCGTTCCGGCGCGGCACCATGGCCTGCACCGGCATCGAGTTCTGCAAGCTCGCCATCGTCGAGACCAAGGCGCGCGGTTCCGCGCTGATCGACGAACTGGAGCGCCGCATCCCGGACTTCGACGAGCCGATCACCATCAACATCAACGGCTGCCCGAACGCCTGCGCGCGTATCCAGGTGGCGGACATCGGTCTCAAGGGCCAGCTGGTCCTGAACGACAAGGGCGAGCACGTCGAGGGCTACCAGGTGCACCTGGGCGGCGCGCTCGGCCTGGAGGCCGGCTTCGGCCGCAAGGTCCGCGGTCTGAAGGTCACCTCCGAGGAACTGCCGGACTACATCGAGCGGATCCTCCACCGCTTCCGGGCGGAGCGCGAGGACGGCGAGCGGTTCGCGGCCTGGGCAGCCCGGGCTTCCGAGGAGGCGCTGTCGTGAGCGAGCGAGCGGCCCCCTTCTACTGCCCCTACTGCGGCGACGAGGACCTTCGTCCGAGCGAACAGGGACATGGGGCATGGGAATGCGCGGCGTGCAATCGAGCCTTCCAGCTGAAGTTCCTGGGCCTGCTGGCCCGGGGGCTCCAGCGAGCCGACAGCGGAGGGGACGAAATATGACGACGACTCAGCAAGAGCGCACCGCCGACGAGTTGAAGGCGCTCGCCGAGCAGGCGGGTCGCGATCTGGAGGACGCCTCCGCCCTGGAGATCCTCACATGGGCGGCCGGCACCTTCGGCCGGCGCTTCTGTGTGACCTCCTCGATGGAGGACGCGGTGGTGGCCCACCTGGCCTCCCGCGCGCTGCCGGGTGTGGATGTCGTGTTCCTCGACACCGGCTACCACTTCCCGGAGACCATCGGCACCCGCGACGCGGTCGAGGCCGTGATGGACGTCAACGTCATCACGCTCACCCCGCGGCAGACGGTCGCCGAGCAGGACGCCGAGTACGGGCCCCGGCTGCATGACCGGGATCCCGACCTGTGCTGCAAGCTGCGCAAGGTCCAGCCCCTGGAGGAAGGGCTCACGGGCTATGCCGCCTGGGCGACCGGCCTGCGCCGCGACGAGTCCCCGACCCGGGCGAACACCCCGGTCGTCGGCTGGGACGAGAAGCGGCAGAAGGTGAAGATCTCGCCGATCGCCCGCTGGACCCAGGAGGACGTGGAGGCGTACATCGCCGAACACGGCGTCCTCACCAACCCGTTGCTGATGGACGGGTATGCCTCCGTCGGCTGCGCCCCCTGCACCCGTCGGGTCCTGGCGGGCGAGGACGCGCGCGCCGGCCGCTGGGCGGGCCGCGCCAAGACCGAGTGCGGGCTGCACGGCTGACCATGACTCAGCTTTCCAGAGACCTTCCGACAACCAGGGAGTCCCCCGTGACAACCGGAGCCACCGTCTGGCTCACGGGTCTGCCGAGCGCCGGCAAGACCACGATCGCCTACGAGCTGGCCGGCCGGCTGCGCGAGGAAGGCCACCGGGTCGAGGTGCTCGACGGCGACGAGATCCGCGAGTTCATCTCTGCGGGCCTCGGCTTCAGCCGCGCGGACCGGCACACGAATGTGCAACGCATCGGCTTTCTCGCGGATCTGCTCGCCCGTAACGGCGTCAAGGCGCTGGTCCCGGTGATCGCGCCGTACGCGGACAGCCGCGAGGCGGTGCGCAAGCGCCACCAGGAGAGCGGGACGCCGTACCTGGAGGTGCATGTGGCGACGCCGCTGGAGGTGTGCTCCGTACGCGATGTGAAGGGCCTGTACGCCCAGCAGGCCGCGGGCGAACTGACGGGCCTGACGGGGGTCGACGACCCGTATGAGGAGCCCGAGTCCCCCGATCTGCGGATCGAGTCCCAGAACCAGACCGTGCAGGAGTCGGCGGCCGTGGTGCACGCGCTGCTCAGCGAAAGGGGACTGGCATGACGACCACCGTCGCCTCGACCAGCGAGGGCACGGACAGCCCGTACGCCCTGTCCCATCTGGACGCGCTGGAGTCCGAGGCCGTCCATATCTTCCGTGAGGTGGCGGGCGAGTTCGAGCGGCCGGTGATCCTCTTCTCCGGCGGCAAGGACTCCATCGTCATGCTGCATCTGGCGCTGAAGGCGTTCACGCCCGCGCCGGTGCCGTTCTCGCTGCTCCACGTGGACACCGGGCACAACTTCCCCGAGGTGCTGGAGTACCGCGACCGCGCCGTCGAGAAGCACGGTCTGCGGCTGCATGTGGCGTCCGTGCAGGACTACATCGACCGGGGGGTCCTCAAGGAGCGCCCCGACGGCACGCGTAACCCCCTGCAGACCCTCCCCCTGACGGAGAAGATCCAGGCCGAGCGGTTCGACGCCGTCTTCGGCGGCGGGCGCCGGGACGAGGAGAAGGCCCGCGCCAAGGAGCGCGTCTTCTCGCTGCGCGACGAGTTCTCCCAGTGGGACCCGCGCCGCCAGCGCCCCGAGCTGTGGCAGCTCTACAACGGCCGCCACGCGGCCGGCGAACACGTCCGGGTGTTCCCGTTGTCCAACTGGACCGAGCTGGACGTGTGGCAGTACATCACCCGCGAGGGCATCGAACTGCCCGAGATCTACTTCGCCCACGAGCGCGACGTCTTCCAGCGCAGCGGCATGTGGCTGACCGCGGGCGACTGGGGCGGACCGAAGGAGAGCGAGACGGTCGAGCGGCGTCTGGTGCGCTACCGGACCGTGGGTGACATGTCCTGCACCGGTGCCGTCGACTCGGACGCGGTGACCCTGGAGCAGGTGATCGCCGAGATCGCCGCCTCCCGGCTCACCGAGCGCGGCGCCACCCGCGCCGACGACAAGCTCTCCGAGGCCGCCATGGAGGACCGCAAGCGCGAGGGGTACTTCTAGTCATGACCACGACCACGGAACTCTCCGCCACCACTCTCCTGCGGTTCGCCACCGCCGGTTCGGTCGACGACGGCAAGTCCACGCTCGTCGGACGGCTGCTGCACGACTCCAAGTCGGTCCTCGTCGACCAGCTGGAGGCCGTGGAGCGCGCCTCGGCGAGCCGCGGCAAGGAAGGCCCGGACCTCGCGTTGCTCACCGACGGTCTGCGCGCCGAACGCGAGCAGGGCATCACCATCGATGTGGCGTACCGATACTTCGCCACCCCCCGCCGGCGGTTCATCCTCGCCGACACCCCCGGCCATGTGCAGTACACACGGAACATGGTCACCGGTGCCTCCACCGCCGAGCTGACGGTGGTCCTGGTCGACGCCCGCAACGGCGTCGTCGAGCAGACCCGCCGCCATGCCGCGATCGCCGCCCTGCTGCGCGTCCCGCACGTCGTCCTCGCCGTGAACAAGATGGACCTCGTGGACTACCAGGAGTCCGTGTTCGCGGCGATCGCCGAGGAGTTCACGGCGTACGCGACCGAGCTGGGCGTCCCCGAGGTCACCGCGATCCCGATCTCGGCGCTGGCCGGTGACAACGTGGTGGAGCCGTCCGCGAACATGGACTGGTACGGCGGCCCCACCGTCCTGGAGCATCTGGAGACGGTCCCGGTCAGCCACGACCTGGCGCACTGCCACGCGCGGCTGCCCGTGCAGTACGTGATCCGTCCGCAGAGCACCGAGCATCCCGACTACCGGGGCTACGCGGGCCAGATCGCGGCCGGCACCTTCCGCGTCGGCGAGCAGGTCACCGTGCTGCCCTCCGGCCGGACCACGAAGGTCTCCGGGATCGACCTGCTCGGCAGGCCGGTCGACGTGGCGTGGACCCCGCAGTCGGTGACCCTCCTGCTGGAGGACGACATCGACATCTCGCGCGGGGACCTGATCGTGCCGAGCGAGGACGCGCCCGCGACCACCCAGGACATCGAGGCGACGGTCTGCCATGTCGCGGACCAGGCGCTGACCGTCGGCCACCGGGTGCTGCTCAAGCACGGCACCCGCACGGTCAAGGCGATCGTGAAGGACATCCCGTCCCGTCTCACCCTGGACGACCTGTCCCTGCACCCGCACCCGGGTCAGCTCGTCGCCAACGACATCGGCCGGGTGAAGATCCGTACCGCGGAGCCGCTGCCGGTGGACGCGTACGCGGACTCCCGCCGCACCGGATCGTTCATCCTGATCGACCCGGCCGACGGCACCACGCTCACCGCGGGCATGGTCGGCGAGTCGTTCGCCGCGCCCGAGCCGGTGAACGACGACGCCGACGGCGACGGGTGGGACTTCTGATCATGATCACCACCTGCTTCTACTCGCTGTTCGCGAAGGAGGGCGGCCGCGTCGGCAGCGGTGCCCTCGGGAGCGGGCAGGGCGGAGTGGCGCGATGTGCGTGCTGACGTACGCGCACTGCCTGCGCGCCCCGTCCCCCCACCTGACGTCCCAGAAGCGACGAAGACCCTCAGCCGAACTCCCGGCCACGCCCTGAGAGAGCGTGACCGCCGGGCCAACGAGAGGACAGCCTCCCGTGCCTGCCAACCGCTCCCTGCTTCGCGGCGGCATAGCCGCACTCGCCGCTCTCCCCCTCCTCGCCCTCGCCGCCTGTGGCTACGGGTCCGAGGCCAAGGACGACACCTCCAGCCAGAAGATCGCCTCCGGAGCCAAGAAGATCGACGGTCTCGACTCCGTGAAGATCGGCTACTTCGGCAACCTCACCCACGCGACCGCACTCGTCGGCGTCCAGAAGGGCTTCTTCCAGAAGTCGCTCGGCGGCACGCAGGCCAAGTACCAGATCTTCAACGCCGGTCCCTCCGAGATCGAGGCCCTCAACTCCGGTGCCATCGACATCGGCTGGATCGGCCCCTCCCCGGCGATCAACGGCTACACCAAGTCCGACGGCAAGAGCCTGCGCATCATCGGCGGTTCGGCGTCCGGCGGGGTGAAGCTCGTGGTCGACCCGAAGAAGATCAAGTCGCTGAAGGACGTCAAGGGCAAGAAGATCGCGACGCCTCAACTCGGCAACACGCAGGACGTGGCCTTCCTCAACTGGGTCGCGGAGCAGGGCTGGAAGGTCGACCCGGAGAGCGGCAAGGGCGATGTCTCGGTGGTCCGCACCGACAACAAGGTCACCCCTGACGCCTTCAAGTCCGGCTCGATCGACGGCGCCTGGGTGCCGGAGCCGACCGCGTCCAAGCTGGTCGCGGAGGGCGGCAAGGTCCTGCTGGACGAGTCGTCGCTGTGGCCCGACAAGAAGTTCGTGATCACGAACATCATCGTGTCGCAGAAGTTCCTCACGGAGCACCCGAAGGCCGTGGAGGCGGTCCTGAAGGCGTCGGTCGACACCAACAAGTGGATCAACGCCAACCCGGACGAGGCGAAGACCGCGGCGAACAAGCAGCTGGAGGCCGACTCCGGCAAGGCCCTGCCGGCGAACGTGCTGGACCCGGCGTGGAAGTCGATCCAGGTCACCGACGACCCGCTGGCCTCGACCCTGAACACCGAGGCGCAGCACGCGGTCAAGTCCGGTCTGCTGAAGGACCCGAAGCTGGACGGCATCTACGACCTGACCCTGCTGAACAAGGTCCTCAAGGACGAGGGCGAGAGCACCGTCGACGACGCCGGTCTCGGCGCCAAGTAAGCCCGGTCCCGAAGAGTTCCCAGGAGGTGACGACCATGGCCACCGCTCTCGCCAAGGCCGCCGAAGGAGCCGCGTCGGTGGAACACGCCGCCCGGATCGAGCATGTCTCGAAGTCCTTCGCCGGGCCCGCCGGACAGCAGCTCGTCCTCGACGACATCACCCTGGATGTCGCCCCGGGTGAGTTCGTCACCCTCCTGGGGGCCTCGGGCTGCGGCAAGTCCACCCTGCTCAACCTGGTCGCGGGGCTCGACAAGCCCTCCGCGGGCAGCATCACCACCCAGGGGCGCCCGGCCCTGATGTTCCAGGAACACGCCCTGTTCCCCTGGCTGACCGCGGGCAAGAACATCGAACTCGCCCTGAGGCTCCGGGGCGTTCCGAAGAGCGAGCGGCGCGGCAAGGCCGAGGAGCTGCTCGAACTCGTCCGTCTCCAGGGCTCGTACGGCAAGCGGGTGCACGAGCTGTCCGGCGGTATGCGCCAGCGTGTCGCCATGGCGCGCGCCCTGGCCCAGGACAGCCAACTGCTGCTGATGGACGAGCCGTTCGCGGCCCTCGACGCAATCACCCGGGACGTGCTGCACGACGAGCTGACCCGGATCTGGGCGGAGACGGGCTTGTCCGTGCTGTTCGTCACGCACAACGTGCGGGAGGCGGTCCGGCTGGCGCAGCGCGTCGTGCTGCTGTCCTCGCGTCCGGGCCGGGTGGCGCGGCAGTGGACGGTCGACCTCCCGCAGCCGCGCCGCATCGAGGACGCCCCGGTGGCGGAACTGTCCGTCGAGATCACCGAAGTACTGCGTGGGGAGATCCGCCGTCATGGCCAGCACTGAGACCACCGACCCGACGGCGGACTCCGCCGTCAGGGACAGCGCCGGGCTGGGCGGCCTGGAGGCGGGCCTCGACGCCCTGGAGGTCTCCGCCACCGGCCGGACGCCGTTCCGGCAGACCTTCGTCCACAAGATCCTGCCGCCGATCCTCGCGATCGTGGTCGTCCTGCTGGTCTGGCAGGCGCTGGTCTCCTTCAAGATCGTCGATGATCCGACCAAGCTGCCGTCCCCCGGCGAGGTGTGGGGCGAGGTGGCGGACGCCTGGCTGCAGGGCAAGCTGCTCGGCTACATCTGGACCAGCGTCTCGCGCGGTCTGCTGGGCTTCCTGCTCGCCCTCGCGATCGGCACCCCGCTGGGTCTGGTGGTGGCCCGCGTGAAGTTCGTGCGCGCGGCCATCGGCCCGATCCTGTCCGGGCTCCAGTCGCTCCCGTCGGTGGCCTGGGTGCCGCCGGCCGTGATCTGGCTGGGCCTGAACAACTCGATGATGTACGCGGTGATCCTGCTCGGTGCCGTGCCGTCGATCGCCAACGGCCTGGTGTCGGGTGTCGACCAGGTGCCGCCGCTGTTCCTGCGGGCGGGCCGGACGATGGGAGCCACCGGGCTCAGGGGCACCTGGCACATCGTCATGCCGGCCGCGCTGCCGGGCTATCTGGCGGGTCTGAAGCAGGGCTGGGCCTTCTCCTGGCGCTCGCTGATGGCGGCGGAGATCATCGCCTCCTCGCCCGACCTCGGCATCGGACTGGGCGCGCTGCTGGAGAACGGCCGCAACGCGAGCTCCATGTCCATGGTGTTCGAGGCCGTCATCCTGATCCTGATCGTCGGTATCGCGATCGACCTGCTGATCTTCAGTCCGCTGGAGCGGTGGGTGCTGCGCAGTCGCGGTCTTCTCGTCAAGGGCTGACGTCCCATGCATCCGAAGCCGGTCCGCCCCGTCCTGGTGGTCATCGCCCACGGCAGCCGCGATCCGCGGCACGCCGCGACGGTGCACGCCCTCGTACGGCGGGTGCGGTCGCTGCGGCCCGGGCTGCGCGTGGAGACCGGCTTCCTGGACTTCAACGTCCCCTCGGTGCAGGGGGTGCTGGAGTCCCTGGCGGCCGAGGGAGTACGGGAGGTCGTGGCCCTCCCCCTGCTGCTGACGCGGGCGTTCCACGCCAAGGCGGACATCCCGGCGGTCCTGCGGGAGGCTCCGTCCCGGCTGCGGATCCGGCAGGCGGAGGTGCTGGGCCCCTCGCCGCTGCTGCTGCACGCACTGGAGCGGCGGCTGTACGAGGCGGGGCTGACCCCCGCCGACAAGTCCTCGACCGGGGTCGTGCTGGCCTCGGCGGGGTCGACGGACCCGGAGGCGATCGCAGTGATCGCTGATATCGCGCGGGAGTGGCGGCACACCGGTTGGTGCGCCGTGCGGCCTGCGTTCGCCTCCGCATCCCTGCCCCGCACCGAGGACGCGGTGCGGGAGCTGCGGGCGGCGGGCTGCGCGCGGGTGGCCGTGGCGCCGTACGTCCTGGCCCCCGGTTTTCTGCCGGACCGCATCGCCCGGGGCGCCGCCGAGGCGGACGTGCTGGCCGCTGTCCTGGGGCCGGCGCCGGAGGTGGCCAGGGCGGTGCTGGAACGCTACGACGAGGCCCGGCTGCCGCTGCTGACGGCCCTCGGGGCCTGAGAGCTCCGCATGCCAGGGGCGCCCACCGGCGGTGGGCGCCCCTGGGGACGTCAGCCGATGCCTGCGGCGCAGGCGCGGTCGGTCACGGCGCGGTCTTCGCCGTCACCGTCGCCGCCGGGCCGGTGCCCGCTGCCGTCACCGCGGCGACCGTGACCGTGTACGAGGTGCCCGGCCGCAGACCGCCGATCACCCGGAACATGCCCTTGGCGGACGGCTGGGAGACCAGGACGTCCCGTCCCGTCACCTCGATCGGGTCGCGGCCGTCGGAGACCGTCACCCGGTAGCCGATCACCTTGGCGTCGCCGGTCGCGGTCGGCGGGGTCCAGGCGAGGGTGGCCGCCGTGGACTGCGTCCGCAGCTTCGGGCCCGTGAGCGCCGCGGGCAGCGCGGTGGCGGCGGTGGGCGTCAGCGGGAGCGAGGCCAGGGACGGGGCGCTGGTGCCCTGGGCGTTCGCCGCGGTGACCGTCACCGCGAACGGGCCGCCGGTGGAGGGCAGTCCGCCGATCCGGACGAGCGCCGTGCGCCGGAAGTCCGCGGCGGTGACCGACTGCTCGCCGACCTGCCGGCCGGTGGTGTCGTAGGCGCGGGCCGTGTAGCCCGACACCGGTGAACTCCCTTCGACGAAGCTCGGGTTGAAGGTGACGTACAGGGCGTCCGCGCCTGCGGTGCTCGTGCCGACGCGGGAGGGCGCCTCGGGGGCGGAGGGTCCGCCGGTCCCCCGGTGCAGCAGTCCGCGGTAGGCCGGTTCGAGGCCCGCGTTCGCGACGATCTCGGACGGGACGTCCGACAGCGCCGTCATGATCTTGTTGCCGGTCGTCACCAGGCCCTTGTTGTCGCTGTCGGCCGTGCCCTCCTCCCACCAGTTGTCCTTGACCAGGGTCGGGTCGTTGTTGCCCAGGCCGTCGCGGTAGTCGGTGTGGCGGGAAGCGACGTTGGCGTACGAGGCGTGGTACAGGACGTTGCCCTGGACCGTCTCGTAGGTGCAGCCGTTGTCGGTGTAGACGCTCTTGCCCAGGCCCCACTGGTCGTGGATGACATTGCCGGTGACCTGCTCGCCATCGGCCATCGACGTGCCGGTCAGACCCTGGGTGTAGATGCCGCCGCCGTCGTCGAGCATCTGCATGTAGTCGTAGATCAGGTTGTCGCGGACCGCGTTGTCGTGGCCGGCGTTCGGGGTTGCCGGATCGCCGATCTTGTCGGGCCATCCGCCCCAGCCCATCGAGACGGCGCTGTAGCCGACATGGTCGATCTGGTTGTGGGCGATGGTGTCGTGCTCGGTGTAGCCGTTGAGGATCGCCACGCCGCCGTGGTACTCGCGGGGCAGGCCGTAGAGGTGATTGTTCGTCACCTGGACGCCTGAGGCGGGGCTCTGCCCGTCCACTCCGCCGATCTCCAGGCCGTTGCCGGAGATGTCGGTGAAGACGCTGCCGCTGACGGAGGAGTCCTCGCTGCCCGTCCCCAGGTCCAGCCCGGAGGCGCCGAGATGGGCGAAGACGTCGTCGGCGAAGGCGATGCGCTGCCCGTGGCTGAAGGACACGTTGCCGGGCATCTTCGTCCACGAGGCGAACGGGCAGGTGCCGCCGTCGACGTAGTGGCACAGGCCCTGGGTGGCCCAGCCACGGTCGCCGGTGATGGTGTAGCCGGCCTGGATCTCGGAGAAGCCCTCGGGGCTGGAGGGGGTCAGCCAGGTCGCGTAGCTGAACCGCAGGCCGCGGAAGGCGATGTCGTGCACGGGGGCGGCGGCGGTGCCCCGGCCGTCGACCAGTTTCTCGGCGGCGGGCGCCTCGACATCGGCCCGGCCGAGGTTCTCACCCTTGCGCGGCAGGTAGTAGACGCGGTGGGCGCCGCGGTCGAGGTACCACTCGCCGGGCTGGTCGAGGAGTTCGTAGGCGTTCTCGACGTAGGTCGCCTTGCCGCTGTTGGTGAGCCGGCCCGGCCCGACCATGCTGACCGTGCGGCCGGGGATGTCCGGGAACTCGACCCGCTTGTTGGAGTTGTCCCAGCACGGCTGGGTCATGGTGATGGTGGTGCCCTCGGCGGAGGCGAGACGACAGCGGGGCTCGGTCCACTGGCCGAGGCCGTTGCGCTCGATGTTCCACAGCGCCTCGCCGCTGGTGTAGACGAACTCGGCGTCGGAGGGGCGCTTCCAGTGGGCGATGGCGTCGGAGGACGCCGTGTAGCCGGTCGCCGTCTGGGTCAGGGTCACCGGGACGGCGCCCCGGGCCCGCTGGGCGCGCACCCCGTCGACGTACAACTGACGTGTGTCGGTGAGCCCTCGGGGGGCCGGTGCGGACCAGAGTCCCGGCCGCCCCTTCACCGGCCGCCAGCCGGTGACCCGGCGGCCGCCGCTGACGACGGTGTCCCCCGTGCCCTGCCAGATGACGCGGTGGCCGTGGGTGCCGGAGTCACGGGCGTCGAGGACGAGGGGGTCCGTCAGACGGTAGGTGCCCGACGCGAGATGGACCGTCAGATCGGCCTGGAGATCCGCGGTGCGGGCCCGCGCCAGGTCGCGGGCGCGTTCCAGGGTGCGGACGGGGTGGCGGGCGGTGCCGTCGGCGTGGTCGTTCCCGGACGGGGACACATAGACGTCCGGGGACGCGGGCCGGGCCCGGGCGACGGCGCCGGGCGCACCGACGGCCAGGATCGCGGAGACGAGGGTGACGAGGACGGCTCTTCGGTGCGTGGGCATGGAACCCTCCCGTGGGCTTAGCCTGTACCCAACGCCCGGAAAGGTAGGAGCACTTGAGCGTCACAGTCAATTGAATTGACAGAAACCGTCGAATTGAGCCTCCCCTAGGGGCACTCGTGATTCGATTCATCCGAGCAGTGGTCACATCTCTGACTGAGTCCCAGGGGTGCGCAGGGCCTGCGCATAGCGGTCGGCCAGGGCGGCCACCGTTTCAGCGAGGGCCCGGCGCAGCTCCGGCGGGCCGAGCACTTCGGCCTCCGTACCGAGTCGGAGCAGATCACCCACGGCCACCGCCTGGGCCTCGACCGGAAGTTCCACCTGGACCCAGCCCTCGTGATCCGGCGCTCCGGCGGTTTCGAGGGCCTGTGTGCCGGCCGCGCCGAACTGCATGGGCAGCAGCCGCTGCGCCCGGGGAGAGAGCCGCACCTGTGCGGTTCCCTGGTGGCGCGCGTCCTCCAGCCGCCGGGAGGACTCCGCCCAGTACGCCGCCAGCTCGAACGCGGGCGGCCGGGCGAAGACCTCGTCGGTGATCTCCACCGCCAGGAACCTTGATATCCGGTAGGTCCGCAGCGCCTCGTCCACGAGCGCCACCAGGTACCAGATACCGCCCTTGAGGACGACGCCGAGTGGGCGCAGCTCCCGGTGGACCTCCCCGCGCCACCGCCGGTAGTGGGCGCGCAGCACGCGCTGCTCCCACACCGCCCGCGCGACCGGCGCCAGATGCGGAACCGGGTCGGCGTCCCGGAACCAGGCCGGCGCATCGAGGTGGAACCTCTCCTCGACGAGCCGGGTGCGCGCGGCCGGTTCGGCGGGCAGGGCTGCCCTGAGTTTCAGCTGTGCGGTCGCCAGCACCGGCCCCAGACCGAGATCCCGCGCCGGGCCGGGCGCCCCGGCGAGAAACAGGGCCCCGGCCTCGGCGTCGGTGAGCCCGGTGAGCCGTGTGCGGTATCCGTCCATCAGCCGGTAGCCACCGGCGGGCCCGCGGTCGGCGCGGACGGGTACACCCGAGGCGATGAGCGCCTCGATGTCGCGGTAGACCGTGCGGACCGACACCTCCAGCTCGGCGGCGAGGTCCGGCGCGGTCATCCGCCCACGGTTCTGCAACAGCAGGAGCAGCGAGAGAAGCCGGTCGGCACGCATGGGGGTCATTGTCCCGTCGTACCTGACAGAAGGTGTCAGGTACGACGGTCAGGCTGGTCACCGCACCGCCGACCCCTCGGCGGCCGACCGAAAGGATCCCCATGCCCGCGCACATCACCGGCCATATCGCCTCCGCTGACTGGAAGGAGGTTCCGGCCGGACCGGCCGAGACGACCCCGAGGCTCGCCCGCGCCTGTGTGACCAACACCTTCAGCGGCGGCATCGAGGCGGACCGCACGGTCTGCGAGTACACCATCGTCTACGGCACCGAGAAGACCGGCGGTTTCACCGGCATGGAGTTGCTGGCCGGGCGGCTGGCGGGACGCGAGGGCAGCTTCGTCGTGGAGCAGCGCGGCACCTTCGCGGCCGACGGCACCGTGCAGTGCACCTTCGAGGTGGTGCCGGGGACGGGCACCGGCGAACTGGCCGGTCTCTCCGGCACCGGCGCCTTCACCTACACACCGGGGGAGTCGCCCTTCCCCTACACCTTCGACTACGACCTCGGCTGATCCCCGGCGCCGGTCCGGTCCGGGCGGGGGGCCCGGACCGCCCGCTCCGCCTCCTCGGCGCGTCGCACCAGCTCCGCCACCGGCAGCGACCCGGCCGGCCGCCGCTCACGTGCGAACGCGGTGGCGAGCTGTTGCAGCAGCTCGTTCAGGGGCGTGGGCAGGCCGTGCAGCCGGCCGAGGAGTGCGATCTCGCCGTTGAGATAGTCGGCCTCGATCGTGCCGGTACCGCGGGTGAGCGACTGCCAGGAGGAGCCACCGCCCCGCGCGGCCCCGTCGAGCGGCACCAGACGGATCTTGTCGCCGCGTGCCTCCTTCTGTTCCGTCGTGCTCGCATACGGGATCCCGGCGGCGCGGAGCACCGACTCGCCCTCGGCGCGCACCCGCTCCAGCAGCCGCAGCGCCTCCTCGTCGGCCAGCGGCCCGCTCACCGCCTCGACGGCGTTGGCGAGGTTGCCCAGCAGCTTGGCGTACTGCCAGCGCGCCACATCCGGTACGACAGGTGCCTCGAAGCGGGCGCTCTCCAGATCGGCGGCAATCCGGCGAACGGTGTCATCGGTGCCGTGGGGGTGGCGGCCGAGGTGCAGGATGCCGGTGAGCGGGGTGCCCGCCGCGGAGACCACGCCCGGCTCCACATAGGTGCACGGCAGCCAGACGCAGACCCCGTACACCCGGCGAAAGCGGCGCAGGGCGATCCGGGGGCTCTCCACCCCGTTCTGCAGGCAGACCACGGGCAGGTCCTCGGCGGCCGTGCCGCCGCCCGCCACGGGTGCCGGGCCCCAAGCGTCCAGCGCGGCCTCGCTGTCCTGTGTCTTGACGGTCAGCATGAGCACGTCGTCCGGACGCAACTCGCCCAGTGCGTCCGGACCGTCGACGACCGGCAGCCGGTGGATCCGCTCGCCCTCCGGGCCGTGGAAGCGCAGCCCGTGCTTCCTCAGCGCGGTGAGCTGCGCGCCGCGCGCGACCAGGACCACCTCGTGGCCCGCCCCGTCGAGCCGGGCGCCGATCGTGCCGCCGACCGCCCCCGCTCCGATGATGATGTAGCGCATGCCGACGAGCCTCGCACAGCCGTCAGTCGGGCTCCGTCCGGGGGCCGTTGGTGCGTGCCCGCACCCGCCGGAGGTCATGCTCCCGGAGCGGTCATCTCGGCCAGCTTGACGACGGTGTTCCAGTTCCGGGTGGTGGCGATCACGCCCTTGGTCAGCCGGCGCTTGGCGAGATGCTCGGCGAGCTTGGAGCGGCCGAGTCCGTCGGGGGCGTAGAGATAGAGGGCACGGTCGCCCAGCCGGAACTCCTCCGGCAGATACCCGGCCCGGTCGATCTCGGCGAAGCGTTCGGCGTCGATCGGCCGCGAGAAGTACGTGAGATGCAACTGCCTGCCCTCCAGCCGGTCCGCGGGGAACGGACAGGCGTCGCGCACGGACGTCAGATACCCGTGGTCGCGCACGATCACATCGACGGAGAAACCGAACCGCTTCTCGATCGCCCCGGTGAGCTCCGCGGCCAGGGACTCCTCGTCACCGTGGTCGCAGCGGAAGACGGCCTGGCCGCTCTGGAGATAGGTGCGGGCGCCGTCGTAGCCGAGTCCCTCCATCAGGGTACGCAGTTCGGCCATCGGAATCTTCTTGCTGCCGCCCACGTTGATCCCGCGCAGCAGCGCCGCGTACGTCGTCGTCATCCGCACACACTACGACCGCGCGGACCCTGATGCCGGTCCCCCGAGAACCCCGAACAGGTGTAAGGGCCCCGCTCCTCCCCGATGGTGAGACGACGGGGTACGAGGGGAGGATTCGGGCCGTGCGCGGTTCACCGGCCAGCACGAGGTGAGGCTCCCCCGCCCGCACCTACCGTCGAAGCGAACGGTGACGGCACGGGCCGTCACGTGCACACGAGGGGGGCACGCCCGTCATGGGGAACGGAGACACACGGGTGCGGGGCATCGCCGCGCGGGCCGGCGGCTGGAGCGCCCGGCACCGATGGGCGGCCGTCGGCATCTGGGTACTGTTCGTCGTCCTGGCGATGGCCGTCGGCTCGGCGGCCGGCCGCGTCGACGTCAAGGACAGCGACCAGATGGGGGGCGAGACACACACCGCCGCACGGATCATCCAGGACGCGGGGATCGAGCAGCCGGCCGGTGAGACCGTCCTGATCCAGGCCGAGGACGGCCGGACCACCGCCACGGACCCGGAGTTCCGCTCCGCCGTCACCGCGGTCGTACGGGCCGTCGAGGGCACCGGGCGGGTGACGGACGTGACGTCTCCGTACGACACCAAGACCATCTCGCGGGACGGCCGCAGCGCGCTGGTGCAGTTCGACATGCGCGGGGACGCGGACACCGCGGGCGACCGGGTCGAGCCGGTACTGAAGGCCGTCGCCGGGGTCCAGAAGGAGCACGGCGGGCTGCGGATCGAGGAGATCGGCGGCGCCAGCATGCAGAAGACGTTCTCCGACGCGTTCGGCGACGACTTCCAGCAGGCCGAGTACTCCGCGGTGCCGGTGGCGCTCGGCATCCTGCTCATCGCGTTCGGCGCGCTGGTCGCCGCGCTGCTCCCGGTCGCGCTCGCCATCACCGCGATCATGGCGACGATGGGTCTCATGGGCATTGTCAGCCATCTGCAGCCGATGAGCGACACCGCCAACTCCGTGATGCTGCTGGTGGGCATGGCCGTCGGCGTCGACTACTGCCTGTTCTATCTGCGGCGCGAGCGTGAGGAGCGCGCGGCCGGCCGGGATGCGGGCACCGCGCTGCGGATCGCCGCCGCGACCAGCGGGCGTGCCGTCATCGTCTCCGGTGTCACCGTGTGTGTCGCCATGGCGGGCATGCTCTTCACCGGGATCGCCACCTTCGAGGCGATGGGTCTGGCCTCACTGATGGTAGTGGCGGTGGCCATGGTCGGTTCGGTGACCGTGCTGCCCGCGCTGCTGTCCCTGCTCGGCAAGCGGGTGGAGAAGGGGCGTCTTCCGTTCCTGCACCCGAACCGCCGGCGCGGTGCCGGCGCCCGCTCCTCCGCCGAGGGCAGCCGGCTGTGGGCCGCCGTGCTCAAGGTCGTGCTCGCCAGGCCCGCCGTCTCGCTGGTGGTCGCGGCGGGTGCCCTGCTGGCGGTCGCGGCGCCCGCGCTCGGCATGAAGACCCAGAACCTGACCATGGACCAGGAGTTCGGCGACAAGCTGCCGATCGTGGCCACGTACAACCGGGTCAACGACGCGTTCCCCGGCGGCTCCGAGCCAGCCCAGGTGGTCGTCCGGGCCAAGGACATCAACGCCCCTGACGTGAAGGCCGCGCTCGCCGACTTCCGGGCGCAGGCGATCAGTTCGGGCGCCTCGCGGGGCCCCGTGGACATCAGGCTGCACGACGCGCAGAACGTGGCCGTGGTCTCCGTCCCGCTGGTCGGCGGCTCGGACCTGGACCGGGCGGGCAAGAGCCTGGAACTGCTGCGCGACAAGGTACGTCCGGACACCCTCGGCAAGGTCGACGGCGTACAGGCACCGATCACCGGGCAGGTCGCGGGCTCGCACGACTTCAACGACCAGCTCGTCGGCTCGGTGGTCCCGGTCTTCGCGTTCGTCGTGGTCTTCGCCTTTCTGCTGATGCTCGTGTCCTTCCGTTCGCTGACGGTCGCGATCACCTCGATCGTGCTCAATCTGCTGTCGGTCGGGGCGGCCTACGGCATCCTGGTCGCCGTCTTCCAGCACGGCTGGGGCGCGTCGCTGGTGGGCGCCCATGGCGTGGGCGCCATCGTCACCTGGCTGCCGCTGTTCCTCTTCGTCATCCTGTTCGGGCTCTCGATGGACTACCACGTGTTCGTGGTCTCCCGGATCCGTGAGGCGCGGCTGCGCGGCCGTTCGACGAAGGAGGCCATCACGCACGGCGTGGTGACCACGGCGGGGGTCGTCACCAGTGCCGCGGTCATCATGGTGGCCGTCTTCGCGATCTTCGGCACGCTGTCGATGCAGTCCATGAAGCAGATGGGCGTGGGCCTCGCCGCCGCGGTGCTCATCGACGCGACCGTCATCCGGGGTGTGCTGCTCCCGGCGGTGATGGCCCTGCTCGGCGAGCGGAACTGGTACCTGCCGAAGTGGCTGCACCGGCTGCCCGACCTGACGCACGACGAGTCGGCCCCGGCTTCCCCGCCGCCCGAGCCTCCGGCGCTGGAGGGGGAGAAGGCCGGCGTCTGAACCCCTGCCGGTGAGGGCACCGAGGGCTTGCGTGGCCGGGATGAACGTCCCGGCCACGCTGCCGTTGCACCGGCCCAGGCGGCGACTTGTGGCCGATGCCCCGCGCACACGGTGCGACCTGGGGGAATGCGACACTGGCGGGCGGACGGCCGGGGAAGCTCCCCGAGGCATGTGCTCGGGGGTGCGCTCGGCGGCCGTTCACGAGCACATCAAGGACCGCGTCGAGGCACGGAGGCGAACATGGACGAGGCGAAGGCGCGCGACCTGCTGGCGGCGGCGGGCGTGCTGCCCGGGCCGGCCGGGGACGCACGACTCCTCGCCCTGGGCGAGAACGCCGTGTTCGCCGCCGGTGACCTGGTGGTCAAGGTGGGCCGCGACGCCGAACTCCTGGACCGCGCACGGCGGGAGCTGGACACCGCCGTCTGGCTCGCCGAGGAGGGCGTCCCCGCCGTACGGGCCGCCGAACCCCGACCGCTCCTCGTGGACGGCCACCCGGTGACGGTGTGGCACCGGCTGCCCGATCCCGTACGCCCCGCGGAGCCGCGGGACCTGGCCGAACTGCTGCGGATCGTGCACACACTCCCCTCCCCCTCCTTCGATCTGCCGCCCCGCGATCTGCTGGGCGGTGTGGAGCGCTGGCTACGGCTGGCGGGCGAGGCGATCGACCCCGCGGACGCGGCATATCTGCGCGAGCGCCGGGACGGGTTCGCCGCCGCGGCGGCGGCCCTGACGCCGCATCTGCCGCCGGGCCCGATCCACGGCGACGCGCTGCCCCGCAATGTGCACATCGGCCCGGACGGACCGGTCCTGGTGGACCTGGAGACCTTCGCGGTGGATCTGCGCGAGCACGACCTGGTGGTCATGGCCCTGTCCCGCGACCGCTACGGGCTGCCCGCCGAGGCCTACGACTCCTTCACCCGCACCTATGGCTGGGACGTGCGCGACTGGGAGGGCTGCTCCGTGCTGCGCGGCGCGCGCGAGACCGCCAGCTGTGCCTGGGTCGCGCAGCACGCGCCGAGCAACCCCAAGGCACTCGCCGAGTTCGAGCGGCGGGTGGCGTCCTTGCGGGACGGGGACGAGACCGTGCGCTGGTATCCCTTCTGAGCCCCTGAGCCCTGAGCCCGCGAGGCCGTCAGACCGTGTGCCGCGCCGCCTCCCGCAGCGGCCAGGCCCCGTCCACCACGGCCTCCGTGTCGCCCTTGCGGCGCAGAAACGCCTGGAAGTCCGCCGCCCAGTCCGCGTGCCACTCGATCTGACGGCGGTGCAGCTCCGCCGGGCCGAGCGCCGCGATCTTCGGGTGGCGGCCGGCTATCGCGCGGGCGAGCCGGGCCGCGGCCAGGGCGTCCGCGGCGGCGTTGTGCGCCGAGTCCAGCGGGACGCCGTACTCCTCGCAGACCGCCTGGAGGGTGCGCTTGCCGCGGCGGTAGCGGTCGGCCCGGCGGTCGATGGTGTACGGATCGACGACGGGCGCGGGCTCCGGTCCGCCGAGCCGCTCGCTCAGCGAGGGGAGTCCGTACCGGTGCAGCTCGGCCGTGAGCAGGGTCAGGTCGAAGGACGCGTTGTACGCGACGACCGGGACGCCTGTCTTCCAGTATCCCGTGAGCACGTCGGCGATCGCGTCCGCGACCCGGTCGGCCGGGCTGCCGTCGGCGGTCGCCCGCTCATTGCTGATCCCGTGCACCGCGACCGCGTCCGCCGGGATCTCCACGCCGGGGTCGGCCAGCCATTCGCGGCGGCCCAGCGGCTCCCCGTCCTCGACCTCGATCACCGCCCCCGTGACGATGCGCGCCTCATACGGATCCGTCCCGGTCGTCTCCAGGTCGAATCCGATGAGCAGCTCTCGGTGCCAGGCCATGGCGGCCCCCCCTTCTCGGTGGTGCTTTCCCCCAGTGGCCTCCACCTTCGCATGCGCCACTGACAATCCGGGGAGCGTGCTCCGCTCGGTCCCCGGCCGGCGTCCGCTTCTGGACAGTCCAGGACCGTTCAGGACAGTCCAGTACGGTTTCGGACGATTCTGGATGATTCCGGACGGTTCCGGATGCTGCGGAACGGCTCAGGACACGGGTCGTGAATCGGCCCAGGCCTGTTCGAACTCCTCGCGATACGTCGGGAAGAGACCGCCCTCGACGGCTTCGTCCGACTTGACCACCCGGCTGCCGTTGCGCAGCACCAGTACCGGTGCCTCCATGCCGCGGCTGCGCCGCAGATAGGACTGCACCACCGCGATCCCGTCGGAGCCGTCCCCGTCCACCAGGTACGCGGTGAAGCGGGGCGTCTCGTCGAAGACCTGGATCTCGAAGGCGCCCGGGTCGCGGAGCCGGGCGCGCACCCGGCGCATGTGCAGGATGTTCATCTCGACGGCCCGGCTCAGCTCGCCCTTCTTGATGCCGAGTTCCCGCTCGCGCCGTTTGACGGCACTGGAGGCCGGGTTGAGGAACAGCAGACGCGTCCGGGCTCCCGACTCCGCGAGGCGCACCAGCCGGCGCCCGGAGAAGTTCTGCACGAGCAGATTGAGGCCGATGCCGATGGCGTCGAGGCGGCGGGCACCGCCGAAGATGTCCTCGGCGGGGAACTGCCGCAGCAGCCGTACCCGGTCGGGGTGGACGGCGACCACGTCCGCGTACCGGTCGCCCACGAGATCCTCGACCGCGTCCACGGGCAGCCGGCGCGCGGAGGGCACATCGCCGCCCGCACCCAGGATCTCCAGCAGCCGGGCGGAGGCGCGCTCGGCCTGGGCGAGCACCGTCTCCGACAGGGCCCGGTTGCGCGAGACCACGTTCCGGGTCACTTCCAGCTCGTCCAGGGCGAGTTCGACGTCCCGGCGCTCGTCTATGTACGGCTCGAAGCACGGCCAGTGCTGCACCATCAGCTCGCGCAGCTGCGGCAGCGTCAGAAAGCTGAGCACATTGTCGTCCGCGGGGTCGAGCAGATACCCCTTGCGGCGGCTGACCTCGCGGACGGCGACCGCGCGCTGCACCCACTCCTGTCCGGCCGGCCCGGCCGCGGCGACCACCCACTCGTCGCCGTGGACGGGTTCGTAGATGGGACGGAGAACAGCGGCCACGACCGCGCGCAGCCGCTGTTCGACCAGATTCAGCCAGATGTAGGCGCGTCCCGCCCGCTGAGCGCGGGTCCGTACCTCGCGCCATGCCTCGGCGTTCCAGTCCAGTTCCGGTCCGATGGATCCCATCTCCATCGGCCGTGCCAGGGACACCGCCCCGGGCGGGACCTCAGTGGAGTTTCCCTCGTGACCCTCGTCACCAGGGGGCAGCTCCAGCCCTCCCGAGCCCACCCGCGCACCGCCTTCCGCTCCCCCGAGCCTCCTCAGGGGCCAGGCCCCAGCCAACGATCAAGGAAGAGTACTCCGGGAGAGCGGCGGGATGCAGCCGGATGCACAGGGTCGTTTCTCAACTACCGGGTTGTGTATGCCCGTTCTGGCCCGCCAGGGCCGGTGGCGTGAGGGGATTCATAGCCGTGACGTCGCGCGGAGCGATCGAGAAGCCCTGCCAGTGGACCGGCATCGGCTGCTGGTCCTCGTCACGCGCGATGTGATGGAAGCCGACATTCACCCACACCACCGGGTGAGTGAGCGTCTGTCCGTTGACCCACGTGTCCACCGACTTGCCCGCTCGGGCGCCGCAGTTGCCGAGGTTGTCACTGGCGAACTGCTCGCACCTGTTGTATTCGGTGAAGTAGACGTCGTGGCGGGTGAAGTCGTGCCCGAGGTACTTGGTGCTGGGGCCGGGGACGAGTTCGTACGACCGTGCGTGGCCGTCCTTGTTCTTGCCGGTGTCGCTGACGACCCGCCACCAGCGCATGTTCTGGGCGTCGCCGGCGAGTTCCTTGGTGATCTTCGTGCGTGTGGTCTTGTCGGTCGGCGCCTGGGCACCGTGGGCCGGCGGGCTGACCTGGGAGTCGTACTGCTCGACATGGTTCTTCGACGAGCCGTCGAGGCCGAAGTCGAGCCGCCAGAAGACGTTGTGGCTGTGGCTGGTGGCGTACGCCCTGGCGCCCTTGCCGATCGGCCAGCCGCGGCCGTCGCCCGCGTCGTAGTCGAACGGCGAGAGGCTGCCGGTCGCGCCGATGTTCATGTTGATCGTGCCGTCGTCCTGGAAGCGCCACTCGGTGATGTACTCGTACCAGCCGACCTTGTTGACGGTGTAGACCAGCAGGTCCTTGCCCTGGGCCTGGTAGACCTTGGTCCCGGTGTCGCTCTGCATGCGGTAGGCGTGGCCGCGTGAACGGGTCGTCGTGCACAGGCCGTTGACGCTGGGGTGCCGCGGGTCCACGGCGCCTGGCACCTTGACCGACTTGATGGTGCCGCCGGGACACTCGCCGGGCGTCATGGCGGACAGGCCCTGCGCGAAGCCGGCACCCGTCAGGTCGCTGTACTCGACCGAGCCGTCGTCGTAGGGCACGTCGATCTGGGCGAGCCGGGCGCTGTTGAGGACCTTGATCGGGCGGGCCTCCCCGGGCGGCTGGTAGGAGACGTGCTCCAGGACGAGGCCGGCGTAGGTGTCGTAGCGCCAGCACATCCGCCAGGTGGTGCCGGTGGAGAGCTTCTGCTCGATCCGGTACGCCGCACCGCACTCGGCGGCCGGCTGGGCCGCGGCCCGGGGCTGGGCGACGGCCGGTGCGGCCGCCGTGCCCCCGAAGGCCAGCCCGGCCGCCACGAGGCCGGTCAGGACCCGCCTGCGGGCGCGGCTGTTTCTGTTCACGCGCATGACGAAGAGACTCCTCTTGCACACATCGCACAAAGCGAGAAGGACAAAGCCGGAAAGATGAGAGATGAGGACGGCGAGACGGCGCGCCCGCGGTCCCGGAGGGCGTGCTGTCCGGTGCGCGGGGGACACGTGGCTCAGGCGAGCTTGCCGACCTTTCGGGCGCTCAGGTCGACCACGAAGGAACGGCTGTCGATCCAGGCACCGTTCGGGATCTTCGGGAAGAGCCGCACACAGCGGTGCCGGCCGCACTGGTCGAGGACGGCCGGCTGGGCTCCCGGGACCGCCCGGTAGACGATGCTGGTGAGCGTCAGCTGACCCGGGGAGGTGAGGTCCTTGCCGGTGGCGTCCTTGTAGTCGGCCCTCAGGCCCGCGCCGAGCGGGTCCGCGATCAGCAGTTCGGCCGCCTCGGCGTTCTCCTCGGGGCCGAGAGGCGGCTGTACTCCGTGCTGGGTACCGGTCCGCTCGACCTTCCCGGTGTCCAGGTTGACGGTCTTGGAGATGACGCTGTCGTCCTTGTAGTCGTAGAACGACACGTCCGCGCGGCGGGGCGCGTGGGGGTCGTCCAGGTGGTCCGGGTCCGGCTCGGCCACGTCCACGCTCAGCCGCTGGAGGCCCTTCTTCCCCTCGACGTCCTCGCCGGCCGCGAACTGCTGACGGGTCAGCGCGATGTCCTCGACGCGCTTGATCTCGTCGTCGGTCAGCGGGTCGTCGCCCGTGCCCTTCGTCCCCTCGGCCGGGGCCTGCTCGACGACGCCGGGCGCCGCCGCCTGCCCGCCCTGTCCCCCGCTCTGACGGGCGGCCACCGCGCCGCCCCGGCCTCCGGATTCCTCGGCCGACACCGAGCCCGGAAGCGTGATCCCGACCATCACTGCGGTCCCCGTCACCGCGATGGCCGTACCCGCCACCACCTTGCCCAGATGGCGGCGCACTATTCTGCGCACATTTCCCCCTGCTCCCCCTGTGTCACGGGAGTGGTTCGAGCCCCACTGGTTCGGCATACGCGGTCGCACGGGTGGCTGCGCCCTGACACGTATGCACTGGTCGGCTGATAAGAGGGGCGTAAGTCGTAGGGGGTTCCCGGACTTTCGGGGAAGACTCGGCCACAGGGCGCCCCTCGGGGCCAGGACAACTGGGAGAGTCGTATCCATGCAGGTCTGGCCTGGAGAGGCATATCCGCTCGGCGCCACGTATGACGGCGCAGGGACCAACTTCGCGGTCTTCTCGGAGACCGCCGACCGAATCGAGCTGTGTCTGCTGCACGACGACGGTTCGGAGACGGCGGTGGAACTGCGGGAGACCGACGCGTTCGTACGGCACGCGTATCTGCCCGGGGTGATGCCGGGGCAGCGGTACGGGTTCCGGGTGCACGGCCCGTACGCCCCCGAGCGCGGGCTGCGCTGCAACTCGGCGAAGCTGCTGCTCGACCCGTACGCGCGAGCCGTCAGCGGCTCGGTGACCTGGGGCGAGGAGGTGTACGGCTACCCCTTCGGCTCCCCCGACAAGCGCAACGACCTCGACTCGGCGCCCCACACCATGGCGTCCGTGGTGATCAACCCCTACTTCGACTGGGGCGACGACCGCCGGCCGCACACCGAGTACCACCGCACGGTGATCTACGAGGCCCATGTGAAGGGTCTGACGATGCGCCATCCGGCGCTGCCCGACGAACTGCGCGGCACCTACGCGGCGCTCGCCCATCCGGCCATCATCGAACACCTGACCGAGCTGGGCGTCACCGCACTGGAGCTGATGCCCGTACACCAGTTCGTCAACGATCACCGTCTGGTGGACATGGGCCTCGCCAACTATTGGGGCTACAACACCATCGGCTTCTTCGCCCCGCACAACGCCTACGCGTCCTGGGGCGACCGCGGCCAGCAGGTCCTGGAGTTCAAGTCGGCCGTCCGCGCGCTGCACGAGGCCGGCATCGAGGTCATCCTCGACGTCGTCTACAACCACACCGCCGAGGGCAACCACCTCGGCCCGACGCTCTCCTTCCGGGGCATCGACAACCCCTCGTACTACCGGCTGACGGACGATCCGCGCTACTACATGGACACGACCGGGACCGGCAACTCCCTGCTGATGCGCTCCCCGCACGTGCTCCAGCTGATCATGGACTCGCTGCGCTACTGGGTCACCGAGATGCATGTAGACGGCTTCCGCTTCGACCTGGCGGCGACGCTCGCCCGGCAGTTCCACGAGGTCGACCGGCTGTCGTCGTTCTTCGACCTGGTCCAGCAGGACCCGGTGGTCTCCCAGGTGAAGCTGATCGCCGAGCCCTGGGACGTGGGCGAGGGCGGCTACCAGGTGGGCAACTTCCCCGCCCTGTGGACCGAGTGGAACGGCAAGTACCGCGACACCGTACGGGACCTGTGGCGCGGCGAGCCCCGCACGCTCGCGGAGTTCGCCTCCCGGCTGACCGGCTCCTCGGACCTCTACCAGGACGACGGCCGCCGGCCGCTCGCCTCGATCAACTTCGTGACCTGTCACGACGGCTTCACGCTGCACGACCTCGTCGCGTACAACGACAAGCACAACGAGGCCAACGGCGAGGACAACCGCGACGGGGAGAGCTACAACCGGTCCTGGAACTGCGGGGCCGAGGGCGCGAGCGACGACCCGGCGGTGCTTGTGCTGCGGGACCGGCAGATGCGGAACTTCATCGCCACGCTGATGCTCTCCCAGGGCGTGCCGATGCTCAGCCACGGCGACGAGTACGCGCGGACCCAGCAGGGCAACAACAACGCCTACTGCCAGGACAACGAGCTGTCCTGGGTGGAGTGGCCCGAGGACGGCGGCGGGGAACTGCTGGAGTTCACGCGCGCGATGGTGTGGCTGCGCCGGGACCACCCGGTCTTCCGCCGGCGCCGGTTCTTCCACGGCCGCCCGGTGCAGGGCACCCACGACGAGCTGTCCGACATCGTCTGGTTCACCCCGCGGGGCGAGGAGATGACCCAGCGGGACTGGACGTCGGCGCAGGTGAGCGCGCTGACCGTGTTCCTGAACGGCAACGCGATCTCCGAACCCGGCGCGCGCGGCGAGCGGATCACGGACGACTCCTTCCTGCTGCTGTTCAACGCCTCGCCGAAGCCGCTGGAGTTCGTGGTGCCCGTCGACCACGGGCGTCAGTGGCAGGTGGTCGTCGACACCTCCGTCCCGGAGGGGGTGACGCGGGGCACCGGCGACAAGGTCGCGGCGGGGGGCCGGCTGACCCTGGTGGACCGGAGCCTGGTGGTGCTTCAGCGGCCCGCCTGAGCGAGCCGGGGCGGCACCCGACGGCGCGTTTCCGGCACGAAAGCCGGCGGGGCGGGTACGTAGGTCTGCATGACACCTGAGCGTCCCGCCCCGCCGGTGCCCACCGCCACCTACCGACTCCAACTGCAGCCGGAGTTCCCGTTCGGCGCGGCCGAGGCGGCCGTGCCCTATCTGGCCGCACTCGGCGTCTCGCATCTGCATCTGTCTCCCGTCCTGGAGGCCGTCCCCGGGTCGACGCACGGCTACGACGTCGTCGACCACGCGCGCGTACGGGAGGAACTCGGCGGCGAGGCGGGGCTGCGCGCCCTGGCCCGCACCGCCCGGGAGCACGGGCTGGGTCTGGTCGTGGACATCGTGCCCAACCACATGGCCGCCGCCCCGCGCCACAACCGTGCCCTCTGGGAGGTGCTGCGCGAGGGGCCCGGGTCGCCGTACGCGCGCTGGTTCGACATCGACTGGGAGGCGGGGCGCGGGCAACTCCTGCTGCCCGTGCTCGGGCGCCGGCTCGGCGAGGAGATGGGGCAGCTGAAGGTCGACGGGGACGTGCTGCGCTACCAGGACCAGGTGTTCCCGCTGCGCGAGGGCACCGGGACGCTGCCGCTGCCGCAGCTGCTCGACGCGCAGTGGTACCGCCCGGTGTGGTGGCGGCTGGCCCGGACCGAGCTGAACTACCGGCGGTTCTTCACCATCTCCGAGCTCATCGGGGTGCGTGTGGAGGACCCGGAGGTCTTCATCGCGACCCATGCGACGCTGCTACGACTGCTCGACGAGGGGGTGGTCGACGGTCTGCGCGTGGACCACCCGGACGGCCTGGCCGACCCGGAGGGGTATCTGCGCCGTCTGCACGAGGCCACCGGCGGGCGGTGGACCGTGGTGGAGAAGATCCTCGCCGCCCACGAGTGCCTGCCCGCCGCCTGGCCGGTCGCGGGCACCACCGGATACGACGCCCTGCACCGGGTGGACGGGCTGTTCACGGACCCGGCAGGCGCCGCGGATCTGCTCGGCCACTACCGGCGGTTCGCGGCCCCTCTGGGCGACCGCGGCGGGCACTGGGCGTCCACCGTGCGCCACGCCGCCCACCGGGTGGTCACCCATGAGCTGGCGGCCGAGGTGGACCGTCTCACCCGCCTGGCGAGCCGGCTGTGCGAGGCCTCCCCGGACCCTGCGCTGCACGACCACGCCCCCTGGGCGCTGCGCACCGCGCTGTGCGAACTCCTCGTCCGCCTGGAGGTGTACCGGCCGTACACCCCCGGGGACGCCGCCGCGGTCCTCACCGAGGAGGCCGCCGCCGAGGCCCGCGCGGCCTTCATCGTGCCCGAGGAGGCCCACGCGGTGACCGTCGTACGGGACCTGGTGCTGGGACGCGCCGGGGACGGGTCCCTCCACGCCGAGTTGCGGGCCCGGTTCGCCCAGACGGCGTCGGCACTGCGCGCCAAGTCCGTGGAGGACACGGCGTTCTACCGCTATGTGCCGCTGCTGTCCGCCGACGAGGTGGGCGGCGACCCCGGCGCCCCGGCCGTCGCCCCGGAGGACTTCCACGCGTACTGCGCGCGCGTGCAGCGCGAGTGGCCCGCCACCGGGACCGCGCTGTCGACGCACGACACCAAGCGCAGCGCGGACGTTCGGGCCGCCGTCTCCGTGCTCACCCAGTGCCCGGAGCGCTGGGCCGACGTGCTGGCCGAGGTGACCCGCGCGGGCGATCCCGGGCCCGACCCGCATCTGGCCTGGGTCGCCTGGCAGACGCTCTTCGGACTCGGACGGGCCGACCCGGAGCGCCTGGGCGGGGCGCTGCTGAAGCACGTACGGGAGGCGGGGCTGCACACCACCTGGACCGAGCAGGACCCGGCCTACGAGGAGGCCGTGGCGGCGTTCGTCGCCCAGGGACCCTGCGGCGCCCCGGGGCGGCTCGTGACGCAGGCGCGGGACGCGCTGGCGCCGCACATCCGGGCGAACGTCCTCGGGGCCGCGCTGGTCCAGCTGACGATGCCGGGCGTACCGGACGTCTACCAGGGCACGGAGGGCGAGTACCGGGCGCTGGTCGACCCGGACAACCGGCGGCCGTTCGCGCCGCGCACGGCGTCTTCGGAGAAGGCGGACCTGACCGGGGCCGCGCTGCGGCTGCGCGGGCGGCGCCCGGAGGTCTTCGGCGCGTCGGGCACGTACGCACCGCTCGAAGCCGAGGGGCCGGCCGCCGCGCACTGCGTGGCCTTCGTACGGTCCGGGGAGGTGCTCACGGCGGTCACCCGGCTGTCGCTGCGGCTCGCGGAGACCGGCGGCTGGCGCGACACGTCCCTCACCCTGCCGCCCGGCCGGTGGGCGGACGTGCTCGCCCCCGAGCGGCGGTTCGAGGGGCACACGCGCGTGGCGGAACTTTTCGCGCGGCTGCCGGTGGCGTTGCTGGAGCGGGTCACCGGGGAGTGAGGCCCGGCGTACGGCGCACCCCGTCCGGTGCCCCGCGCGCGTGCCGTGGTGGACGCCGGGCACGCGCGCGGGGTGCGGCTCAGTGCCGTACGCCCGAAGCTGCGTGGTGCGGGACGCCAGGGGCCGACCGGTGCGGTACGCCGCCCGGAGCGGACCGTTGCGCGATCGTGAACACCGCTCCGGTCCTCGCCTGGAGCTCGCACACGTTGGCGAAGGTGTGGCTGTACTCCACCGGGCGCTCGTCCCACTCACCGCGCGCGGTCACGGTGACGGGGGCGTAGAGCATCGGGCAGAACGAGTGGCCGCGCGGGATACGGCCGATGTCCCCCTGCGCCGCCTGGAGTTCCGCGCAGGCCTCGGCGGCGCGGGAGTGGCCCCGGGGCGGGTCGCACAGTAGCAGCGTGCCGTTGATCTCCCGGGACCGGTCGTCGCCGTCGGTGACGGTCAGATAGAGCCAGTTGCCGCCGGCCACCGGTCGGGGCGCGGCCTGGGCCGGCGTCATGGGGAGCAGGGCGGCCGCCGCGAGCAGGGCGGCCGCCGCGAGCAGGGCGCCGCGCAGGGCCAGGGTGGTCTTCGTCGTCATTCCCTATGCATCGGCACCGCGGCCTGCGGGCCCCAGCCGGACTCACCCGAACGGGAGCGCACGGGCGCCTCCCGCCCGGCCAGCTCGACGGCGGCGAGCACCACGCGCGTCTGGTACTCGGCCTGGCGGGCGACCGGGATCCAGCGCGTCCCGTAGCCGTCGCGATAGTCGGCGCACCAGTCGTCGATCAGCCCGTCGAGTTGTGGCAGCACCCCGGCCGCCTCGCGCCCGGCGGCCCTGGCGAGCTGGTGGAGCAGTCCGGCGGTGCGCAGCGCGACACGGCGCCCGGAGATGCCGAGGGCGGTCAGCCGGGCGGTGTCGAGCGCCGGCAGGGGCCGCCGGCCGGCGGCGTGGACGTCGGGGTCCCAGGAGTCCGCGAGTCCGGGGCCGACCAGTAAATAGTCGTCCACGGGGGCGAGCAGCCGGGCGGCGTCCGGGACGTCGGCCAGCCGGGGGCGGATCCGGTCCAGGAGTCCCGCCAGCAGCCGGGTGTCGTGGCGCAGGGTGGCGCTGACGGCGCGGAGCACCGCCTCGGGGTCCGGGGGCGGCGAGGCGTCCTCCACGGCCCTCACCCCCCACATGGGAGCCTCCACGACCGCCGTGACGGTGCCGTAGCGGTGCGGGTGGAACCAGGTCGACTCGACCGCGGCCTCCGTGATCGCCGCGGCCAGGTCGCCGCGCCGGGGCGGCGGGATGCGGTACACGGCGGGCCCGAGGGTCGGCCAGTACAGGGTGTCGTAGGGGCCGAGTTCGCGCGGGATGCCGAGCCGGGCCGCGCACTGGGCGACGCGCTGGGCCATGCCCGGCAGATCGTGGGTCAGCTCGACGAACCCGCCGCCGACGTCGACGCCGTGCAGGGAGCACTGGAAGAAGGGCCGCAACTGGTCCTGGAGGTCGAGCAGGGCACGGGTCTCGGGCAGGGCGGCGCGCTCCGCGCCGTCGGGCAGCCACTCGGGCTGCTCCAGGAAGCCGGGCCGGAAGAAGTTCCGGAAGTAGCGGCCCAGGGTGTACGGGCCCGACAGCCAGCCCTCGTTGCGGCGGGCGCCGTCGGGGTCGAGGCAGAGCAGCAGGTTCCAGGTGGTGTCGGCGCCCAGGCGGGGGTCGGCGAGCACCCGCTCGGCCAGGCGCAGGACGGTGGCCCCACCGACGGGTTCGTTGGCGTGGGGGCCGGCGACGACGAGGGTGTGGCGGTCTCCGTGGCCGACGGAGAGCAGCCACAGGGGCGTGCCGCCCCGGGAGGTGCCCACGCGGCGCAGCCTGGCGTCGCGGGGGCGGCGGGCGACGAGCGCGGCCGCGTGGGCCCCGAGTTCGTCCACGCTCGGATAGCGGAGGAGGGGCGACAGGGCACACCTCCACTGTGTGGTGCCGTCGGTTCACCTGATGTACACGGCGTACGCACAGTCAGTCACGGCCCGGGAGCTACGTCAACACCGCGGCGGGTACGCGCGCGGGGCGGGGCGCGGGGAGGGCACTCCGACGGCGGAACGGGGCCCGGCGGGGCGCGCTCCGGTGCGGCACGGTGGCCGGCTACTGCGCGGCCAGGCGGAAGGTCATCGATCCGAAGCTCACCTGGTCGCCGTCCCGGACGACCGCGGCGCCGATCACCCGGCGGCCGTTGACGGAGGTGCCATTGGTCGAGCCGAGGTCGCGCAGCACCCACAGCCCGCCCTGGTGCCGGAGTTCGGCGTGCACTCGGGAGACCGTCTCATGGCTGAGCCGGAGGCCGCTCGCGGGGTCACGGCCGATCCGCAGCGGATAGGGGTTGCCCGGCTGGGGCAGCAGCAGCTTCGGCAGCCGCTCGGCCTGCCAGGCCCGGCGCAGCCGCACGGTGAAGCCGGAGACCGCCTCGACGGCCCCGAAGACATGTCGCGACCAGTGCTTCTCGGAGGTCAGGTCGGCCGTGAGCGCGGCCAGTTCCCGCGGCTCCCGGGCGACCAGCGCCAGCTCCATCCGCCGCATGAACGTGTCGTGCGACAGACGTCCCAGGGCGACGCCGTCGCTGAGCACCTTCAGCGCCCTGTCGCGTTCGGCGTCCGACAGCCGCGCCGGGTACGTGTGGAACTCGAAGGACGACGTCACGGAGGTGATTGTCGGTCAGTCGGTCCGCACTGTCCAGGAGACGACAAAACGACCGCCGACGCCGTGGGGGTCCTTCGGGCGTGTCAAAAGGGCGGATCCGGCGGCCGATTGATCTCGTATGAAGCACGATGGACGCGCTACATCACGATGAGCAGACGAGGGGGAACCGTCCGTGCGGTTCGAGGTGTGGGCACCACAGGCAGCCCGGGTGACGCTCCGTTGCGGTGACGTCACGCGCGCGTTGGCGCGCGATCCGGAGCGGTCGGGGTGGTGGACCGGTGAGGCGGAGGCCGGGGACGGCACCCGGTACGGGTTCGCGGTGGACGACGGCCCGGTGCTGCCCGATCCGCGGTCGCGCCGCCAGCCGGACGGCCCGGACGGGCTGAGCGCGGTGGTCGACCAGGGGCGGTACGACTGGCGCACCCGATGGGCGGGGCGCGGACTGCCCGGAGCGGTGCTGTACGAGCTGCACGTGGGGACGTACACCCGCGAGGGCACGCTGGACGCGGCGGCGCAGCGGCTGGAACACCTGGTGGAACTGGGCGTCACTCATGTCGAGTTGCTGCCGCTGTGCCCGTTCCCAGGCCGGCACGGCTGGGGGTACGAGGGCGTCAGTCTCTGGGCGGTGCACGAGCCGTACGGCGGGCCCGAGGCGCTGAAACGGTTCGTCGACCGGGCCCATGAACTCGGCCTCGGGGTGGTGCTGGACGTGGTCCACAACCATCTCGGCCCCTCCGGCAACCACCTGCCCGCGTTCGGGCCGTACTTCACGGAGACGTATCACACGCCCTGGGGCGCCGCGGTGAACCTGGACGCGCCGGGCTCGGACGAGGTGCGCGCGTATCTGATCGGCAGCGCGCTGGCCTGGCTGCGCGACTACCGGCTCGACGGGCTGCGCCTGGACGCGGTGCACGCGCTCCACGACACCCGCGCGCTGCACTTCCTGGAGGAGCTGTCGTCGGAGGTGGACACGCTGGCCGCCGAGACCGGCCGGCCGCTGTTCCTGGTCGCCGAGTCGGACCTCGGCGACCCCCGGGTCATCACCCCGCGCAGGGAGCACGGGCTCGGGCTGCACGCCCAGTGGAACGACGACTTCCATCACGCGCTGCACACCGCGCTGACCGGTGAGTCCCAGGGCTACTACGAGGACTTCGCCCGGGCGCCCCTCGCGGCCCTCGCCAAGACCCTGACGAGCGGCTTCTTCCACGACGGCACCTACTCGACGTTCCGCGGCCGGCGGCACGGACGCCCGCTGGACCGTACGCGGCTGTCCGCCCACCGTCTGCTCGGCTACGCCCAGACCCACGACCAGATCGGCAACCGCGCCCTCGGGGACCGGCTCCCCGCGTCCCTCTCCCCCGGGCTGCTGGCGTGCGCGGCGGCGCTGGTGCTCACCGCCCCGTTCACCCCGATGCTGTTCATGGGCGAGGAGTGGGCCGCGGGGACGCCCTGGCAGTTCTTCACCGACCACACCGATCCCGGACTGGCCAAGGCCGTACGGCAGGGCAGACGCCGGGAGTTCGCGGCCCATGGCTGGGCGGAGGAGGATGTGCCGGACCCCCAGGACCCGGCGACCCGCGACCGCTCCTGCCTCGACTGGTCCGAGCCGGCGAGCGAGCCCCACGCGCGCGTGCTCGCCTGGTACCGCGAGCTGATCGCCCTGCGCCGCACCCAGTCCGATCTGATGGATCCCGACCTGGAGGGTGTGAAGGTCGCCTACGACGAGGACGCCCGCTGGTTCGCCTTCCGTCGCGGCGATGTACGGGTCGCCGTGAACCTCGCCGAGGAACCCGCGCGGATCCATCTCGGTCTGCCGCACGCGCGCGTACTGGCCGCGTGGGAGCCCGTGCAGCCGCCGGACGAGGAGGGGGTGCTGCATCTGCCCGCCGAGTCGTGCGTGGTGCTGACGCAGGGGTGACGAGGCGTCGGGGCCCCGGGGGCGCGCCGGGCGGCCGGGCGCCCGGGGTCCCTACGGGGCGTCGTCGTCCGGCAGTTCGGTGATCCGCTCCAGCAGGATCGCCTCCCAGGCGCGTCGCAGCCGTGCGCGCAGAACCGGCGGCGAGGTGCGGTCGCGGCCCTGGAGTCCGTCGGCGAGACGGGTGAGCGTGTCGCAGCGGGCGAGCCACAGACCGCGCAGACAGGGGCGGGCGCCGTAGCCCGCGAGGGTCGCGGCGCGCACCGCCGCGGGCGCTCCGACGGCGACCGCCAGGGAGGCGATGTCCTCGGCCGGGTCGCCGACGACTGCCTCGGCCCAGCCGAGGACACCGCGCACCCGCCCCTCGCCGCTCACCACGAGGTGGTCGCCGCTGAGGTTGTGGTGGACCAGGACGGCGGCGCCGGGCTGGGGCACCAGCTGGCGGCCGGCGGGCGCGGTGAGCTGGGCGAGGCGCGCGGGGTCGAACTCGTCGTCCTCGGCGAGGCGGTCGGCGGCGGTCGCGGCGGCGGCCCGGAGCGCCTCCAGGGAGCGGGGCGCGACCCGGGGCACGCCGAGGGACTCGGCCTGCCGTACGGGTACCTCGCGCAACCCGGTGAGCAGCGTCGCGAGGTCCGCCTCGCCGAGCGCGGAGACGTCCGGTGCCTCGCCGGTGGTGCCGGGCAGCCGGGTGTCGAGGGTGTAGCCGAGGCCGGCGGCCCACTCTCCGTGCGCGACACTCGTCGGCACGGCGACCCCGGTGTGCGGGCGCACCAGGGCGCGCACCCGCAGTTCGCGCCGCTGGCGCGCGGAGGCGTCGCGGTCGGTGGCCAGCCGCAGCACATGGCGGGTGCCGACCCACCAGGCGGAGTGTCCCGGGCCCTCCGCGGCGGGTGTCACCTCCGGTCCGCCCTGGTCGGGGAGCAGGGTGCGGACCAGTCGGCGGACCGTCTCCGCCGTCGGTGTCGGTGCCTGGGTCATGATCGCGCCGTTGTCGTCTCGGGGGCGTGCTTGCTGGGGACTCCTGGTGCCGGGGCGGCCGGCCCCTTTCCGTTAGTCGACCAACGCCATCTCCCGGGGAGTGTCGTTGAGGCGGCGTCCGCCGTTCTCGGTCACCGTCACGATGTCCTCGATCCGGACGCCGAAGCGGCCGGGCAGATAGATGCCGGGCTCCACGGAGAAGCACATGCCGGGGACGAGGGGCTGTTCCTCGCCCTCGATCATGTACGGCGGCTCGTGGGTGGTGACGCCGATGCCGTGCCCGGTGCGGTGGATGAAGTGCTCGCCGTACCCGGCGTCGGCGATGACCGCGCGGGCCGCACGGTCCACGTCCTGGCAGGCGGCACCCGGCCGGACCGCGCGGAAGCCCGCCTCCTGAGCCGCGCGCACCAGGTCGTGCACCGTGCGCTCCTCGTCGGTCGGCTCGCCCACGTGGACGGTGCGGGAGGTGTCCGAGCCGTAGCCGTGCTTGAGGCCGCCGAAGTCGAGGACGACCATGTCGCTACGCTCGATGACGCGCTCGCCGGCCTCGTGGTGCGGGTTGGCGCCGTTGGGGCCGGAGGCGACGATGGTGAAGTCGACCTGTGTGTGCCCGAACTGCCGCAGCAGATCGGCGAGATCCGCGGCGACCTCCCGCTCCCGGCGTCCCGCGAAGGGGACCTTCCGGATCTCCTCGTAGGCCGCGTCCGCGGCGGCCCCGGCGGCGGCCAGCCGGTCGAGTTCCGCGGCGTCCTTGACGGCCCGCAGCATCGGCAGGGCGCGGGTGAGGGCGATGTGTCCGGCGTCGGGGAGGCGCTCGCGCAGGCCGAGCAGATGCAGGGCCCAGGCGTTGTCGCTGATGCCGTAGCGGCCGTCGGGTCGCAGCAGGCCCGCGGCGGCCTCGTACGGGTCGTGACCGTCGGTCCAGTCGCGCAACGTGAGCGCGGGCGCGCCGGCCGCCTCCGCCGCGTCGGGCGCCTCCAGGGTGGGCACGACGAGAACGGGGTCGTGTCCGGCCCGCAGCACCAGCAGGGTGAGGCGCTCGGTCTCCACCGGCCGGTACCCGGTCAGCCACACCAGGTCGGGTCCGGGCGCGATCAGCAGCCCGGCGAGCCCGGCCGCGTCGGCGGCCTGCGCGGCGCGCCGCATCCGGGCCGCGTAGTCGCCGGCGGTGAAGGGCGCGGGTCCGTCTGTGTCGGGGTGCGCGGGCGTGCCGGTCATCCTTGTCCTCCGCGGGTCCGGATCTCCCAGGGTCTACGGGCAGCATCCTGCCCTTCCCCCGGGGCGGATGCGAGCCCATTGCGACCATGGCGGCCGTGCGGCGGCGGTACGGCTCAGGTGAGGACGCCGGGTGTCGCGGTCAGGTGGGCACGACTGCCGTCGGGACGGCGGACGGTGAGGGTGACGGCGGTGCCGGGGCGGACGGCGGCGATCGCCCTCGCGAGGTCGGCGGCCGAGCCCAGCCGCGTCCCGTCGAGGGCGAGCAGGACATCGCCGCGCGCGAGCCCTGCCGAGTGGCCGGCACTCGGGACCTGCACGCCGACCAGCAGGGCACCGCCGGACGCGGCGTCGACGGCCTCGACGCCGAGCGTGGCCCTGGAGGGCGCCGGTGCGGGGCCTCCGCCGCGGGCCGCGGCGGAGGCGGTGTGCGCCGGGGCGTGCCCAGTGCCCCGCGACCGGCCGCCGGCGGCCGAGGGTGTGAACCGCCCGGACGCCGCCGCATGCCGCTTCATCTGTGCGAACCGGCTCATGCCGGTCACCGTGGCGCCCACCGTGCCGAGCCCCACCCCGGACAGCACCATGAGCGTCCCGACGACCAGGGCGCACAGCAGGGGCACCAGACTTCCGCCCCGGCGGGCAGGGGGCGGACGCCCTGCGGGGCCGGACGGGCTCCCCTCGCCGGTGTTCCGGCCCGCCGCCGGGTCGGGGCGCGACGCGGCCTGGTCCATGGATCGCCTCCCGTTCCTACCGCCTCGGTTCTGCCCGGCACGCACGTGGTCAGCGGGGCACCCGCTCGGGCCGCAGGCCGACGGCCGAGGCCAGGTCCGGGACGAAGCCGTGGATGCGCCGGGCCAGGTCGGCGGCGCCGTAACGGCGGCAGCCGCGGTGCCAGTTCAGGATGCCTGACATGTAGTTCTGCAGTTCCACGACATAGCCGTCCATGACGGCCCTGGCCTTCTTCGAGAGGTCGAAGTCGTCGTAGAGGACGGTGAGTTCGCGCTCGGCGACATGCTGGAACTGCCGCATGCGCTGGGTCATCAGGTCGCCCACGATCCGCACGGCCGTCGGGTAGTCGCAGCCGAAGAAGTTCTGCACGACGAGCACGGCGTTGTGGATCTCGCCCTCGTACTGGATCTCCTTCTGGTACGAGAAGACGTCGTTGATCAGCATCGCGTAGTCGATGGCCGCGTTCTCCAGGGCGCGGACCGTGCCGCTGCGGTACACCTCGGGCGGCACCTCGGGGCCGTGGCCCATACGGCACAGGTTCTTGGTGAGGTCGGCGCCGAAGGTCGCCCGGCGCATCTCCAGATAGTCCACGGGGTCCGGGATGCGGTTCTGAAGCTGGTTGGACAGCTCCCACAGCCAGCTCTCGGTCATCGTGTCCACGGCGGCGCGCAGGGTGCTTCGCTGGTCGAGGGTCATACCGGCGGTGGTGCACGCCCACAGGTCGATCAGACCGCGCTCCAGGCCGCTCGCCGCCACCGGGGGATCCTCCCCGTCGAGCGGCATGCACGACGACAGCCGCGCGGTGCACGCCCGCGCCGCCGCGAGGTCGCGCCGGAGACCGAAGACCAGCGGGTAGTAGTCGTCGCCGTAGGTGCCCCAGGCGAGCCACCGGGAGCTGAGGTCCAACGCCTCGGGGGTCGCGTCCGGGTCCAGGCCGGCCGCGCACAGCGGAAGGTCGTAGGCGAGGAGTTTGTCCTCGTCCCAGACGCCCTCCCGGAGGATGCCGGTCCGGTGCGCCCAGGGGGTGAGTCTGCTGCGGGCCCCGTCCAGATGGGGGCTGAGTTCCAGCTCGTAGGGCATGTGGAAGTCGGGGAGCAGGGAGGGCCCCACCCGCTGGAAGGGAACATGGGTGTAGGCGCGCATCCTCGCCGCCCCCACGTCGGCGAGCAGGGCGCGTACGTCGGCGGCGGACATGCCGGGGCCGGTCGGTCCGGGGCGCTGCCCGGTGCGGACCTCCTTGTTCATGTAGCGGCTGGACCTCATGTGCCATTCGTGGCCGCCGGACTGCCAGTCCTGAAGTCCCTTCGCGTACGCGCCGATCGCGGCGACCTCGTCCGGGGTGAGTCCCTGGTCCAGGGCGAGGGCGGGCACCTCGGTGAGCGCGGTGTGCTCGAACTGGTGCAGCCGTGAGGTGAGGATGTCGTTGACGGTCTCCGCCGCCTCCTGCGTGGTGCAGCCGAAGAAGGTCTCCAGGACGAGGACGCCGTTGCTGAGTTCGCCCTCCTCCTCGACCTCGCGCTGGTAGGAGAACAGGTCGTTGCGCAGATGGACGCCGTCGGAGAAGGTCTCCATGAGCACGCGCAGCGGGCGTGACTCGGCCACGGCGGCGGGCACTTCGGCGGTAGCGAACTCGACCAGGCCCGCGGACCAGGGCGCGCCGCCGACCTTGCGGCGCATCTCGATGTACTCGACGGGGTTGGCGATCCGTCCTTCGTTGATGTTGGACAGCTCCCACAGCGACTCGTTGAGCAGGTGCTCGGTCGCGACCGCGAACCGGCGCCGCCAGTCCGGGGACATGGACGGCACGGTACGCGCCCACAGGTCGGCGAGTCCCGCCTCGACGGGGTTCTCCGGCTCGGGTACGGGGGTCGCCGGGTCCGTGGGCATGAACAGCGGCAGCCGGTCCAGGTGGGCCTTGCCGGCGTCGCGGTCCTGGGTGCGTTTGTAGGCCTCCAGGAAGTGGTCGTCGAAGAAGAACACCCAGACGTACCAGTCGGTGATGAGGGAGAGGGCCGGGCCGTCGCAGTCGGGGTGGGTGTACGCGCACAGCAGCCCGTAGTCGTGCGCTTCGAGGTCGGTCTGCTCCCAGATGCCGGAGCCCTCCAGCATGCCCATGGCGCGGGCCCATTCCGTGGAGTGGGCCCTCGCCTCGTCGAGATGCGGATTGAGCCGCGCGGGATACGGCATGTAGAAGTGCGGGAGTTGGAACGGCTGCGTCATGGCCCGGCACTACCCGGGGGCCCAGCGGGCCATCCGTGTGGCGGGATGTGATCACACCATCGCGTGAATCGGGAGCACGGGCGCCTTCGAGGGCCCGGGCCCCGCGGGCATTCCGGCGCACGGGGACGTCACGCCCCCTTGCCGCCTCTTCTCCCCGGGGCCACGGTAAGCGCATGACCTCCTTCGTGCTGCCTCATGAAGTGCACGGCGACGGCGCCCACAAGGTGTTCGCGGTGCACGGCTGGTTCGCCGACCGGTCCGCGTACGCGACGGTGCTGCCGGATCTCGACCGCGCCGCCTTCACCTACGCCCTGGTGGATCTGCGCGGGTACGGGGCGGCGCGGGACGCCTCCGGCGCGTTCGGCACCGCCGAGGCCGCCGCCGACCTCCTGGCGCTGGCGGACCGGCTGGGCTGGAACCGGTTCTCGGTGATCGGGCACTCGATGGGCGGCGCGGTCGCACAGCGGCTGCTCGCGCTCGCCCCCGACCGTCTGCGCAGGATCGTCGGTGTCTCGCCCGTCCCGGCGTCGGGGATGGCGCTGCCCGCTGACCAGTGGAGGCTGTTCGCGGGGGCCGCCCACCGGCCGGCGAACCGGCGCGTCATCCTCGATGTCACCACCGGCGGCCGGGCCCCGGCCGCCTGGCTGGACCGTATGGTCGCGCGGTCGCTGGCGCACAGCGACGCGACCGCGTTCCGGGCCTGGCTGGACTCCTGGGCCCGGGAGGACTTCCACTCCGAGGTCAAGGGGGCGACGGTGCCCGCGCTGGCTGTCACGGGCGCGCTCGACCCGGCGCTGACGACGGGGCTGCTGCGCGAGACCTGGCTGCGCTGGTATCCCGGCGGCTCACTGGTGGAACTGCCGTCGGCCGGCCACTACGCGATGGACGAGGCGCCCCTCGATCTGATCCGCACGGTGGAGGACTTCCTGCGGGCCGAGGACACCTCGGCGTGAACGTACGACAGGCGCCGCCCGTCCCCGATGTCTTCGACCCGCGGCGGTACACCGACGGGGTGCCCCACGCGGCGTACCGGATCCTGCGCGACCACCATCCCGTCGCCTGGCAGGAGGAATCCGAGGTGCTCGGCTGGCCGGCGGGGCCCGGCTTCTGGGCGGTGACCCGGCATGCGGATGTGGTGCGCGTACTGAAGGACTCGGCGACGTACTCCTCGTATCTCGGTGCCACCCAGATCCGTGACCCCGATCCGGCGGATCTGCCGTTCATCCGGCGGATGATGCTCAATCAGGATCCGCCCGCACAGGGGCGGTTGAGGCGTCTGGTGAGCCGTGCGTTCACACCGCGCCGCATCGACCGTTTCGCGACGGTCGCGCAGGCCCGGGCGCGGGCCCTGTTCGTCGGGGCGGTGGAGGCGGCGCGGGCCGGTGACGGCACCTGTGACGTCGTCGCCGCCGTCACCGACGACTACGCCGTCCGCAACCTCGGCGACCTGCTCGGGGTGCCGGAGTCCGACCGGGGACTGCTGCTGCGCTGGACCCAGCGGGTGATCGGCTACCAGGACCCGGACGAGGCGGGCGAGGCACGGCTCGACGCCGGCGGCCGGCCCGTGGATCCGCGCTCGCCGGCCGCCCTGCGGGACATGTTCGGGTATGCGCAGGAGCTGGCCGCCCACAAGCGGGAGCACCCGGCCGACGACATCATGACCACGCTCGCCACGGACCCCGAACTCACCGGCCCCGAGCTGGAGATGTTCTTCTTCCTGCTGACCATCGCCGGCAACGACACGGTCCGCTCCGCGGCCCCCGGCGGACTGCTGGCGCTGGCCGAGCATCCGGGGGCGTACGGCGCGGTGCGGGAGCACCCCGGCCGGCTGCCGCTCGCCGTCGAGGAACTGCTGCGCTGGCATCCGCCCGTGCTCAGTTTCCGGCGGACCGCCGCCCGCGACACCGAACTGGGCGGGCGGCGCATCCGCGCGGGCGACAAGGTGGTCGTCTTCCACGCCTCCGCCAACCGGGACGAGCGTGTCTTCGCCGCGCCGGACCGGCTCGACCCGTTCCGGACGCCGAACCCGCACGTCTCCTTCGGGGACGGTCCGCATGTGTGCCTGGGCGCGCACTTCGCCCGGCTCCAGTTGCGGGTGCTCTACGGGGAGGCGCTGCGCGCCCTGCCCGCGCCGCGCCTGGCCGCGCCGCCGGAGCGGCTCGTCTCCAATTTCATCAACGGCATCAAGTCGCTTGTTTTGCAGCTCACTTGACGGTCACGGTCGGACCTGGACCAGGGCGTGTGTGCCGTTGGTGCGCCACCGCTGCCCTTCGGCGGCGACCAGGGCGGCCTCCGTGGCCGCGTCCAGGCCGACGATCACGTCGGACTTCAGGGTGCGCAGGGCCGCCACGGGGCCGGGGAAGTAGGCGGTGACGTCCGCGAACGAGGTCGTCGGAGGATAGAGCCGGTCGCCCACCAGGCGGCGGTAGTTGAGGTCGCCCTTGAAGACGGTCAGGTCCGCCGCGGCGAACTGGATGCGCAGATCCTCCGGCATGTCCGCGTACGGCAGCGGGGCGCAGGAGAAGGGGTGCGCCCTGACCTCGATACGACCGTCGGCGAGCGCGGCCCACAGCCGCTCCCCGGCGTCGGCGGCCGCGCCCTGGGCGGCGGTCAGCCGGCGTACCGCGTCCACGACATCGGCCGTCGTGGCGTCGGAGATGTAGTAGGGGTACGGCTTCACCTGCAGCAGCGCCCGCCGGGCCTGCCCGTGGCGCAGCAGATGATCGAGGAGCAGCAGGTCCGGGATCAGTTCCCGGCCCGCGTTGTCGGCGACCAGGCAGACGGTGTCGGCGGGCAGCAGCGACCAGAGCGCCTCGCTGTCGTCGGCGACGAGCTGCGAGACCGCCGCGGTGGCGCCGGGTGCGGAGAGCCGGAAGCCGAGGTCCGCGCGGTTGCCCCAGAGCGAGCCGTGGAGCAGGGCCCTGGCCTGCTCCTGTTCGGGCCGTCCCGTCAGCCGGTCGAGCGCCGCCAGTTCCTCGTCCGTCTCCGGTGCGTCGAGTTCGGCGAGCTTGAAGGGGCGGAAGGGGTCGATGCCCTGCCAGGGGCCGGGGCCGAAGTAGCCGACGGCCTGGAGGAGTTGGCGGTAGAAGTAGCTCTCGGACCACAGGAAGGGGACCTCGAACCAGGAGCGGCCGAGGTACCGGCGGGCGCCCCAGGCCATCCAGTGCTCGTCGTCGTCCGTGCCGAGCGGTTCGATGACGCCCTCGGTGGCGCTGGTGAGCAGCGCGTCGAGCGCCCGCCGCTGACCGGGGCCGTAGGGGAAGGCGTCCCGTACCGCGCGGATGAGGGCGGGGTGGCGCGCGGCGAGCACACCGTGCGCGAAGGAGGCCGGATCGTCGGCGAGGATGACGGGAGCGTCAGGCATGGTCGGGGCTTCCTCCAGGGCCGGCCGGGACGCCGGGCGGCAGCTTCACGTCCGCGAACTGTTCCTCGAGCTGCTGTCCGTAGCCGGCCTCGGTCCACACCAGCTTCTTGAACTGCTCCGGCGTCAGCCGACCCTGCCATGGAGTGCCGCCGGGGCAGAACACCGACGCGCATCCGGCGCAGTAGTACGCCGATCGCCACAACATGTCGGCGTGGGGCGCGGCCGCCGCCACGAGGGCCCGCTCGCGGGCCTCGCTCCGGACCACGAAGACCGTGCCGATGAACACCAGCACGGCGAGCAGGGTGCCGCCCGCGGTGTAGAGCGGTTTGTGGCCGTGGAAGCCCTCGTAGGCGAGGGCGACGCCGACTCCGGCCATCAGCATGCCCTCCGCGAAGTGCAGCAGGCTGTCGGACCGCGAGGGCACGTCCGGCGACCGCGCCAGCCGGTCGGCCAGGCCCTCGCGCCGGGCCTCCTGGTCGGCGCAGACCTCCGGTACCGCCCGCGCCCCGGCCGAGTCGCAGCCCGGACATATCACCTCGACCGCCCCTGGGGCGCTCTCCGTTCCCATGGCCCTACGCTACGGCCTCCGTCGGCCGGCTCCGACCGGTCGCGGTGCGGGCGCTCCGGCCGGCGCTCGTCACGGGCGGGGCGCCGGCAACGGGGGTGAACGCGCGTCGCCGTTTCCCCGTACCTCTTCGTACGCACCTGCCGGACCCGATGCGCTGGAGAGACCGGATGACCGCACCCCGCACCGCCGCCGCGGCCGCCGTCGCCGTGGCGGTCACGCTGCTGCCGGCGACCCCGGCCTTCGCCCACGGCGCACCCACGGACCCGGTCAGCCGGGTCTTCGCGTGCTCGCCCGAGGGCGGCGGACGGCAGAGCACTGCCGCGTGCCGGGCGGCGATCACGGCGAACGGCGCGCCGTTCACGGCCTGGGACAACCTGCGGGTGGCGGATGTGAACGGCAGAGACCGGCAGGTGATCCCGGACGGCCGGCTGTGCAGCGGCGGACTGCCCGCCTACCGGGGCCTCGACCTGGCACGCGCCGACTGGCCCTCGACCCGGCTCACGCCCGGAGCCGCACTGACGATGACGTACAGCTCGACGATCCCGCACACGGGCACGTTCGAGATGTATCTGACGAAGCAGGGGTACGACCCCACCAAGCCGATGGCCTGGTCCGATCTCCCCGCCAAGCCGTTCGCCGAGGTCAAGGACCCGCCGCTGCGGAAGGGCGGGTACCGGATCAAGGCGACGCTCCCGGGGGACCGTTCGGGACACCACGTCCTCTACACGATCTGGCGGAACACGAGCACGACCGACACCTACTACTCGTGCTCGGACGTGGTCTTCCCGGCATCGGGCGCCGCGGGCGCCTCGAAGGCCGAAGAGAAGAAGGGCCCGTCCGGCACATCCCACACATCCGCCACGCCCGGCACACCCAGTCCGTCCCGGACGCCGGGCACGCCCGGCACGTCCCGGGCGCCCGCGCCGTCCCCCGACGAACCGGCGGCCACCGTGTCCGGGGCTCCGGCGGCGGCCACCGTGCCCCGTGACGGAGGCGGCGGCCCCTCGATGCCGCTGCTCGCGGGCGGTGGCGCCGTGGTGCTCGCGGCGCTCGCCGGGGGCGCCACGCTGATGCTGCGCCGCCGACGCGGGTGAGACGACCGCACGGACCGCCTCCGGTCCCGCACGGACCGGAGGCGGTCCGGGAGTTCCGAGCGGTCAGTTGACGGTGACCGCCGGGCTCCCCGACTGGCTGGTGTCGGTGACCGGGGCGTACTTCGCCGTGAAGTAGCCGTTCGCGAAGCACAGGGACGAGCCCGAGGACTTCGTGAACTGCTGGTTGGTGAAGGCGAGGCTGTTGTCGGCGTTGTCCGTCTTGCCGGTCAGGCCGGCGGCCTGGTAGACGCAGGTGATCGAGCCGAGCAGGGTGCGCAGCTTGACCGTGGTCTGGATGGTGGAGCCGGCGGCCGGGGTGACGTCGACCGTACCGTCGGAGGCAACCGCCGTGGTGTACGGCAGGTTGTCGACCGTGATGCTGGTGACACCCAGGACACCGGTGACATTGCTGGTGCAGCTGCTGCTGGTGAAGGTGTGGCCGCTCAGCGACTCCGTGGCGGTGCCGGGCGCGGCGGGGTTGTCGGTGACGGTGGCGGTGAACGCGGACGAGGTGCAGGAGACGCCGCTGGTGCCGGTGGCGCTGGAGTAGAGCGTGGCGGTGGTGCCGCCGGCCAGCGAGGCGTTGAGCACGTCGCCGACGGCGACGGCGGTGCCCCCGGCGGTGAGCACCGCGCTGTCCGCGGAGGCGGGGGCGGCCGCGGCCACGGCGAGCGCCGCGGCGGCGCCGGTGAGGGCGAGGAGGGATCGAGTCGTACGCATGGGGGGTGCCTCTTCTCCGAAACGGGGAGCTGTGCGGGTGATGGGTGCCGCTGCCGGCCCGGTACGCCTTCTCCGTACGCGCCGGGCCGGCGGCGACCGTCGGCCACCGGCACGGACCGCAGCAGGGGTGAGCGGCCGTGCCGGAGTCACGGGGAAGAAAGAGCGGATCGCCGTCGGAAGGCGAAGGGATCCGTGCGTCGCACCGCGCGGAAGGGGGGTGTCGCGGGCGTTCCGGGCGGACGGGGCCGGGAGAGCGACATGCGCGGTGCCACGGATCCGGCGCCACGGACCCGTGGGAAACAGTCGAATTTGTAAACCTGATGGAGCGTCAACGTCAAGAGGACGTACGGAAGTTGACGCCTGGTGCGGCTACAGGCCAGGTGGGAACAGGTAGGCCGGAGCGGGCCCTCGACACCCCTCCCCCACAGGTGCCACACAACCGGCACCCTTCTGCCACAACTCCCTTGACCCTTCATGTAACCCCGGGTAACTTCCTCGTCGGTAACTGCCGCGCCACGAGAAAGCCCTTGCACGCGACGGGACGTGTGAGGAGGCGTCGCGCGGCAGCCGCTGTCCGCGCCAGGACATCGCGCCGGTGAAGCCTTCCCCGCACTGCCTATGCCCAGGAGCAGACATGGCCTCGTCCTCGGATGCCACGGCGTCCCCCGATTCCACTCCCGACCACCCGGAAAGCGGTTCCGCCGCCGGGTCGCCCGCAAGACACGGGCGGGTCCGCCTGCGCCGCGCCGCGGTGATGGCGGTGCCTGCGACCGTGCTCGCCGCGGGGCTCGCGATCATGACGGCCCAGGGCGCGCTGGGTGTGCAGTTCGCGATCTCCGGTATGCCCTTCACGGTCACCGCCACCGACCTGGACGGCACCGGCTTCGAGCAGTTCGGCAACCTCCGCTACATGGCGGACGACAGCCCGAACGCCGGCGACACCGGCGGCCAGGTGCTGGTCGTCACCTCCGTGGTGAAGAACGCGAAGCTCACGAAGCTGTGCCAGAGCGTCGACCTGGGCGGGACCAACCTCTACATCACCGCGGGCGACGGCAAGGACAAGGTGATCGCCACCGATCTGACCACCGATTCCACCGCGATGTCCGGCAACGCCGAGTTCCACGGCATCGAGATCGGCAACGACGCGAGCACCCTCGACAAGGGTGGGGTGCAGGGCGCCAAGGGCGTCTTCAGTCAGCAGGCCGACACCGTGCACATCGACAACCTGCGGCAGACCAACTACGCCACCACGGCCGGTGTGTTCACGCTGCCCAACCTCCACCTCAGCTTCCACGACTCGGGGTGCTGATGTCCGGCCGGGCGAGGTCCGCCTTCCAGCGCTGGCGGGGGAACCGCCCCTTCTGGGGCGGAGTGCTGCTCGCGCTGGGCGGGGCGGAGATCCTTCTCACCGAGAAGGCGCCGTTGAAGGTGGTCATGCACATCGGCATCCAGGGTCTGGCGGGCTATCTGCTGCCGACGGTGATGCTGCTGTGCGGACTGCTGCTCCTCCTCAACCCCGCGCAGCGGCTCTTCTACTCGCTCATCGGCGTCCTGGTGTCCCTCGGCACCTGGCTCACGTCCAACCTCGGCGGGTTCCTGATCGGGCTGCTGCTGGGCGCGGCGGGCAGCTGTCTGGCGTTCGGCTGGCTGCCGGACCAGGAGCCACGCCGACGCCTGCTGCGCCGCCATCGGTCGGCGTCCCCCACCGCCGACTCGGCCGCGTCCTGAGCCCCCCCCACGGGGCCCCGCCGGTTCACACCGTCGGGGTCCCGGGGAGCCAGGCCCGACCGCCGCGCATGCGCTCGGAGACGACCACTCGAGCGCTCCCGCTCCGACTGCTTGAGCGCTCCCGCTCCGAGTTGAGCCCTTCACCGTTCGAGCTTGGAGGTCACCGTGAAGCGGGCGCCGTCCGGGTCCGCCAGGACCGCCTCCTCCGCGCCCGCCTCCCACTGCAGTACCTCGCCGCCATGCGTGCGGGCGGTCCGTACACAGGCGGCGACGTCGGCGACCGCGAAGTTCACCTGCCAGTGCGGGCGGATCGTGGGGTCCGGCGCCGACTCCACGGCCCCCGAGTGGATCCGCGCCACCACCACTCCCCCGCTGCGCAGCACGACCTCGTCACCGTCGTACTGCACCTCGCAGCAACCCTGGCGCGCGGTGGCCCAGTCGAGGACCTCCCCGTAGAAGATGGCGGCGTCGAAGGCGTTGCGCGTGTGCAGCCGTATGAAGGTGGGGGCGGCCTCGTGCCACCGCTCCCAGTCCGTCACGAGCCGGCCCTCCCAGATGCCGAAGACGGCCCCGTCGCGGTCCGCGAGGAGGGCCGCCCGGCCGGGCGGCAGGGAGAGCGGGCCGACGGCTGTCGTACCGCCGCGTTCGCGGCAGCGGGCCGCGACGTCGTCGGCGCTCGGGACCGCGAAGTACACGGTCCAGGACACCGCCATCTGCCACATCGAGGCCACGGCCGCGATCCCGGCGACGGGCACGCCGTCCACCAGCGCCACCCTGAACCGGTCGCCGAGGCTGTTCGGCCGCCACTCCCAGCCGAACACGGCGCGGTAGAACTCCTCCGTGGTCTCGACATCGCGCGTGGTCAGGCTGACCCAGCACGGCGCGCCGAAGACCGTGCCGCTGGAGACTCCCCCCTTGCCGCTCGTCTCGTTCTCGGCCATGCCCACACACCGCCCGGTTTCGAGGGGGAGGCGCCGGCCACCTCCCCCGTCGCTAGCTCAGGGCATCCGGGTACCCCGATCGCGCCCCTGCAAGGATGCGCCACGGGAGGCCGGACGTCATCCGGAGAGGGACCGGGCGAGACGCCTGAGGCCCGGAACCGCCTCAGGCGCCGACCCCCGGGAACCAGTGCGGAACGCTGCCGGTCAGGCGGCAGGCCAGGAAGTACAAGGGGATGGGCGGTGTGTACGGAGAGTCATCGCCCGGGTGGTGGATCAGCAGCGGCCGGCCGGCCCGGGGGCCGCTCCAGGAGGGGTCGGCGAGCGGTGCGTCCGTCGCCGGGCCGGCGGAGGGCCCCAGGCGCGCGCCGACCGCGTAGGACGTCGACGGCGGCCAGGTGATCCCGATGTCCGAGCCCGCCGGGACGATCCACCACCAGCGCAGGTCGTCGGCGAAGACACAGCCGACGCGGGGCAGCGAGTTCATGATCTTCTCGCCGTGTTCCCGGGGGATGCCCACGGCGTCGTGACCCAGGGTGGCGGCCAGGTCATCGGGCAGGACGAGCTGCCCGGCGGGGGCGGACGGCCGGTCGGGGGACGGATGCGGCAGCGGGTCGCAGACGCGCAGTCGATTCATGGGGGGAGTCCTTGGTGCTCATGCGCCTCCGGGGCCGTGCGCCGGGGTGGAGGGGGCCGGGTGCACTCCCCCTCTCCCCACCGGTGCGCCCCGTCGGCTCGGTCGGCCGGGTGGGGGACGGGCCTAAGAGTGCGGGGCGGGCGGCGGGCCGGTCGCGATCACCTCGCCGGGTTCCGGGGCCAGCTCGGCCCAGACGACGCGCCCGGACCCGTGCGGGGCGTCAAGCACACCCCACTCGCTGCTCAGCGCGCCGACCAGGACCAGCCCACGGCCGCCCTGGTCGTCCGGGCCGGGGCAGCCCCGGGCGGGCACGGTGCCGCTGAGGCTCTGGTCCTCGACCTCGACGCGCAGCCGGTGGCCGTCGGTGCTCACCCGGCACAGGACACGTTCGCTCGCGGTGTGCAGCACCACGTTGGTGACGAGTTCGGAGACCACGAGGACGGCGTTGTCGCCCGTGCCCGCGCCGGTGCCCCAGCGGCGGAGCAGCCCGCGGACACTGCTGCGGGCCGCGCCGACCGCGGACGGGACGGCCGGAAGGTCGAAGACACCCGATCTACGGGGGAACGCGCCCGCGGGAAGGCGGGCGGAGGACTGGGGGAGGGAGGGCGGAGCCATCGCCGTACGCCTTTCGTCTGCCTGGGCACCCTGGCCGGTGCCCCGCCGCCGGACACCCGGACGCGTGCCCCGTGTCCCTCGCGCCGCGTGTACCGACGCACAGCTCCGTCTCCCCCAACCGAGCTGCTCAGCCGCTTCGTTCATCGGCTTCCGGCGACAGGAACACTCTGGCATCCGCCAACAGCGGCTCGCAACCGACAAGTTGAAAATTGCAATTCAAGAGGTGCATGCTGCTTCGGTCGGCGGCCGATCGTGACGGACGGCGGCCGTGCATCCCGTGCGAGGGGGTAGGCATGACGGCGGAGACCGACTGGGGCGGTGCCCCCACCGTCCTGCGCATGATCCTCGGCCGTCAGCTGGAGGAGCTGCGGACCCGGGCCGGACTGAGCTACGAACAGGCCGGCGAGGCGATCGGCGTCAGCCACTCCACCATCCGCCGCATGGAGGCCGCCAAGGTGGCGCGGCTGCGGCTCGCCGACGCGGAGAAGCTGCTCCAGACGTACGGCGTCACGGACCGGCTGGAGATCGACACCTTCCTGAAGTCGGTCCGCGAGGCCAACAAACGCGGCTGGTGGCACACCTACCGCGATGTGCTCCCGGACTGGTTCGACGCGTATCTGAGCCTGGAGCAGGCTGCACTGCAGATCCGGGCGTACGAGCCGGAGTTCGTGCCCGAGCTGCTGCAGACCGAGGACTATGCGCGTGCCCAGCTGAGCGCCGCCGACCCGCACGCCCCAGCCGAGGCGACCGAGCGGCGGGTGGCGCTGCGCATGCGGCGCCAGGAGCTGCTGGCGCGGCCCGCGCCGCCGCGCGTATGGGTCGTGCTGGACGAGACGGTGTTGCGCTGGCCGGTCGGCGGCAGGGAGGTGATGCGCGGTCAGATCGACCGTCTGAGCGCGATGAACGCGCTCCCCCATGTCACCGTGCAGATCATGCCGTTCGGCAACGGCCCGCATCCGGCCCTGCGTTCCGGCGCGTTCCACCTCTTCCGGTTCAGGGCGCCCGAGCTGCCGGACATCGTGTATCTGAGCGGCCTCGTGGGCGCGGTCTACCTCGACAAGACCGACGATGTCGTCGTCCACCGCGAGGCCCTGGACCGACTGGGCGCGCAGGCCGCGCCCGCGAAGAAGACCGAGGCCGTCCTCGGCGCGATCCGCGAGGAGTGGTGAGGTGCAGCAGCAGCTGTACGCAGCTGTGTGCCGTCCCACGCGCCCGGCGCCTTTCACCCCGACCCCCACCACCCCCGACACAGGAGGCAGCGTTGTCCGACAACGGATGGCCGGCCGACCGCATCGACACCGACAGCGCCCATTCGGCGCGTATCTACGACTACATCCTGGGCGGTAAGGACTACTACCCGGCCGACCGGGAGGCGGGCGATGCCATGACCCGGGAATGGCCCGCCCTGCCCGTCCATATGCGGGCCAACCGCGACTGGATGAACCGGGCGGTGCGCCGGCTCGCCGAGCGGGAGGGGATGCGCCAGTTCCTGGACATCGGCACCGGCATCCCCACCTCCCCCAACCTCCATGAGATCGCCCAGTCGGTGGCCCCCGAGTCCCGGGTGGTCTACGTCGACAACGACCCGATCGTGCTCACCCTCTCCCAGGGCCTGCTGGCCAGCACGCCCGAGGGGAGGACCGCCTACGTCGAGGCCGACTTCCGCGACCCGGAGACGATCCTCGGGGCCCCGGAGTTCCGCGAGACCCTCGACCTCACCCGGCCGGTCGCCCTCACGGTCATCGCCATCGTCCACTTCATGCTGGACGAGGACGACGCGGTGGGGATCGTACGGCGGTTGCTGGAACCGCTGCCGTCCGGCAGCTGTCTGGCGATGACCATCGGCACGGCCGAGTTCGCGCCGCAGGAGGTGGGGCGGGTCGCGCGCGAGTACGCGGCGCGCAACATGCCGATGCGGCTGCGGACGATCGACGAGGCCCATGAGTTCTTCGAGGGACTGGAGTTGATGGAGCCCGGCATCGTGCAGGTGCACAAGTGGCACCCTGACGGCACGGGCGAGCAGGGGATCCGGGACGAGGACATCGCGATGTACGGAGCGATCGCCCGGAAGCCGTGAGTTCCGCGGCGGCCGCTGTAACTCCGCGGGCCCGACGAGGAGTTCCGCGGCCGCCGTCACGGCGACACCAGTTCGCAGGCCAGGACGTGCGACAGGCTTCGACCGCCCTCAGGGTCTGGCGGGCGGCCCGGGAGGCGGGCCGACCGCCTCTTCCGGGCCGTGCGTCCGGACCGCCGGGCGCGCCCGCGGCGGCGCCGCCGCGGGCGCGGCGGGCCGGGCCGTGTCGTCGGCGAGGCGGACCGCCCCGCCGACGTCGAGGCAACTGCCGTCCAGGAGGACGCGGGGGACCGTGTCCCCGGGCGGGGGCGTCCGCGTCGGCCCGTCCGCGGCGGACGGGTCAGTCCAGGCCGGCCGACTTCAGCCAGGCCTTGGCGACGTCGAGCGGGTCCTTGTTGTCGAGCTGCACCTGGCTGTCCAGGTCGAGCAGGGCCGCGGTGTCGAGCTTGGCCGAGACCGCGTTGAGCGCCTCGACGCCCTTCTGGGACAGACCCGACTTGTAGACCAGCGGCTGTACGTTCTCGAACCCGAAGAGGTTCTCCGGGTCCTGCAGGACGACGAACTTCTCCTTGGAGATGGTCGGGTCCGTGGTGAACAGGTCCGCGGCCTGCACGGTGTTCTTCTGCAGCGCGGCCTGGGTCAGCGGGCCGCCCGCGTCGAGCGCCTTGAAGGACTTGAACTCCAGCCCGTAGACGTCCTTCAGGCCGGCCAGGCCCTGGTGCCGGGTCTGGAACTCCGGCGAGGCGCCCATGACCAGGTCCTTGGCGATGCTCTTCAGGTCCGTGATGCCGGACTTGCCGGTGAGGTGGTACTTCTGCGCGGTGGCCGCGTTGACGGTGACGGAGTCCTTGTCCTGCGCGGGCGCCGGGTCGAGCAGCGTCAGCTTGGAGTCGAGCTTGGCGTTGATCGCGGCCGTGGTGGCGGCGACCGTCTTCGGGGCCGCCTTCTTGTCGAGATAGGCCAGCAGGGCGCCGTTGTACTCCGGCAGGACCGTGATGGAGCCGTTCTTGAGCAGGCCGTAGGTGGTCTCGCGGCTGCCGATGTTGGGCTTGTAGCTGACCTTGACACCCTTGGCCTTGAGGGCCTCACCGTAGATGTCGGCGAGCAGGATGCTCTCGGCGAAGTTGTTGGAGCCCACGACGACGCTGTCGCCGCCCGCCTGGCCGCCCCCGAGCGGGTTGTCGGACGTGTCGGAGGACGAGGAACACCCCGCGAGCAGTGCCGCCGTGGCGGCGAGGGCGACAGCGGCCGCGCCGGGGATTCTCCTGCTGGACGTGCTGGTGTTCGCGGTAGAAGTCACGATTCCCGTTCCGGGCTGGGGAGGGTGAGGCAGGGCTTGGCAGAGCTGTGCGGAGATGCGGGCACCGCACCCACCGATCCAAGCCAGCCGGTTCTCGGTCAGTCAAGTCCATTCTGGTCACGATTGACTTCAACGCAGAGCCAGTTGTGAATGACCGGTTGTGAAGGAGTGACGCGCGGACCGGAACGGAACCGGGCGCTCTTTGTAATGGATTCTTGACGTAGGGCGATCGGATGTGTGGCCTGATGAGGCGGTAGTCTCCGGACGTCGGCGACGGGCTGTGGTGCGGGCCGGCATCGGCGTTCCAGGCCGCCGCATACCGTTCTGTGTCGACCACGTCCGGTTCCGATGGTGACCCGGGTCGACCGGTCAGTGTCACTTTCCTGTGCAATCCTCGCGCGCCCTGAGCGGCCTTCGAAGGAGGCTTGGTGTCCACGAACGAGGTGGACGCGCCGGCCCGGCCGGCGCCGTCGTCGCCGCGGGCCGGCCTGAGCGGCTTCGCCGACCGATGGCCGTTCAGGCGCAAGCTCAACGTCCTCGTCGGCGTCCCGCTCGCGGTGGTCGCCGTACTGCTCGCCTACCTCATCACCGACCTGTTGCAGCAGTCGAGCAGCGCCGAGTCCGCGGCCCGGCTCGTCCGGGACAGCACCCAGGTCGCACGGCTCGTCGACCGGCTGGAGGCAGAGCACCAGCAGGCCGTCCTGCTCTCCGTACGGTACGAGGCCACCTTCGACGGCGGCACCCCCTCCCTGTCCGGCTACCGCGACGCCCAGCGGGCCGTCGACGCCCAGATCCGTACCGTGCGCAGTACCTTCGGTGACCGGCTGCCGGCGACGGAGGACCAGGCCCTGAAGCAGGTCGAGGGCCTCGCCAGCCTGCGTGAGCGCGTCGAACAGAGCTATCTGCCCGCCGACAGCATCGACCCGGCCTACACCAACACCGCCAAGGGCCTGATCGACGGACTCGCTCTGGAGCGCAACGCGGATCTCGCGACGAGCTTCACCGGCAATCTGCTCGACTCCCTGCTGCGCGCCGATGCCGCCCACGCGGCCTTCGAGACCGGCGTGTTCTCGGCGACGACCGGGGACGCCAACGCGCTCATCGAGTTCACGGGCGCGGTCGGCTCCCACGAGCTGTACACCTACCAGGCCGACCGCTTCGGGCGGTTCGCCGCCGATGACCAGACGGACGAGCTGTCCGGCATGGAACACAACGCGGCCCAGCGGGACATCACGCAGGCGTACGCCGGGCTCCAGATCGACCCCAGCGGGCTGCAGGCCGGCACCACGGCGCAGGTCCGGCAGACGTTCCTGAACGCGCTGAGCGACTACCCAGCCTTCCCGAAGCAGGCCGACAGCCGGCTCAGGATCACCGCCTCGCTGATCCAGCAGATCGCCGACCGGGCCGAGGGCGCCTCGAACACGGCGCAGTGGCGGGCGGGACTGCTGCTCAACCTCGCGCTGATCGGCGCCGTCGTCTGGATCGCTTTCTCCGTGGCGGTGCGCCGCTCGGTGGTCCGCCCGGTGCAGGCCCTCACCGCCGCCGCGCAGCAGGTCGCGGAGGTCGCAGGCCGCGAACTCGCCCGCGTGGCCGACGACGACGCCGAGGACGACGGCCCGCCCCGGCTGCGGGAGATGCCCGTCACCGCGCGCGACGAGATCGGCGAACTGGCCGAGGCGTTCAACCATGTGCAGACCACCGCCGCCGCGCTGCTGGAACGCCAGGTGCTCAGCCGCCGCAACGTCGCCGAGATGTTCGGCAACGTCGGACGCCGCGTCAGCAATCTGACGACCCGCCAGCTGTCCCTGATCGACGCGGTGGAGCGGGGCGAGACCGATCCCGCGCTGCTGGAACGCCTCTACTCCATCGACCACATCGCCGTGCGCCTGCGCCGCAACGCCGACAGCCTGATGCTGCTCGCCGGCATCCGCGAGACGGTCCTGGACTCGGGCCCCACCGCGCTCACCAATGTCGTACGGGCCGCTCTCGGCCAGATCGAGGGCTTCCAGCGGGTGCTGCTGCGGGGCGGGACCGAGGTCCTGGTGGAGCCCGACATCATCGGCGATCTGACCCTGATGGTCGCCGAACTCGTGGAGAACGCCGTCTCGTTCTCGCCCGCGGGCAGCTTCGTCGAGGTCATGGTGGCCGAGGGCGCCGAGGGCGCGGTGGTCTCGGTCGCCGACCACGGCCTGGGCATGAGCGCCGAGCGGCTGGCCGAGGAGAACGCCCGGCTGGTCCGCCGCGAGCGCCTGGACGTCGTCCCGACCAAGGTGCTCGGTCTGTTCGTCGTGGGTACGCTGGCGCGCCGCTGGGAGGTCGGGGTCGTGCTGTCCCGTACCCCCGGCGGTGGTGTCACGGCGACGGTCGAGATCCCCTCGTCGCTGCTACTGAGGATGAGTCCGGTGAGCGCCCCGACGGCCGGCGCCGCGGCGACCCTCACCTCCGCGCCGGTACCCGCGTCCGCCGTGTCCGGGCCGGTGCCCGCGCGGGCCGCCGTGGCGAAGGACATGACGCCCGCGCGAGCGACCGGCACCATCGCCCGGGACCCCGCGGCCACGGGATCCGAGCCCGCCCCCGGGAACGGGACGGGGTCCCTGCCCCGGAGGGTCCCCCGCCGCGATCCCGGCCCGGACCCGGAACCGGGCACGTCCCGGCCGCTGCGCCGTCGCGTCCGGGGTGCGACGCTGCGGAGCACCGCCGATGCCGCCGAGCGGGCGGCATGGCAGATCTCCCGGCCCGCCGACGCGGACGCCGTACGCGCCGCGGTCGAGGAGTTCGACGCGGCGGTGGAGCGCGCGCACCGCGACAGCCCCGCCCCGCGCCGTTCGTACGGCACACACGACATGCACCGCACACACCACTCGCAGGACCCGCACGACCCGCACGACCAGAACCACCTCCCGGAAGGAGCGGAGCAGTGAGCACGTCGACAGGTGACACCCCCGCAGAGGGCACCACGCCGGCCGACCTCCAGGCCGCCGCAGCCGACTTCACCTGGCTGCTCAACCGTTTCGCCACGGAGACAGCGGGCGTCGTCGACGCCATCGCGGTGTCCTCGGACGGACTGCTCATCGCCGTCTCCGAACTGCGCGAGCCCGCCGACTCGGAGCGGCTCGCCGCCATCGTCTCCGGCATCACCAGCCTGGCCGCCGGCGCTTCCGGCAACTACGGCCTGGGCGGCCTCAACAAGGTCATCATCGATCTGGAGGGCGGCCATGTGCTGGTCTCGGCGATCGGCAGCGGTGCCGTGCTCGGCGTCGTCACCGACAAGGAGGCCAAGCTGGGCAACATCGCCTACGAGATGACCCTGTTCGCCAACCGTGCCGGTGCCGCGCTCAGCCCCCAGCTCGTGCTGGAACTGAAGAACAGCGTCGGCGCCGCGTCGACGGGGTGACCGGTCTCCGCCCGGTCGAGGAAGGAAGTAGCACCCATGGCGGACGGCCGCAGTGCGCGCGGCGCCGGCGAGGAAGACGGGTCGGGGCCCGTCGGTCCCGCCCCCGCCGTGCGGCCGTTCCTGGTCACCGCCGGCCGGGTGGCGCCCACGACGTCCGGCCGGCCGGTCCCCGTCGAGACCCAGGTGGTGGCCACCGCCGCCGGCCTTGAGGCCCTCGACGGGCTGTCGTTCGAGCAGCACGACATCGTGGCCGCATGCAGACAGCCGCAGTCCATCGCGGAGATCGCGTCCCGGCTGCGGCTGCATCTGAACGTGGTCCGCGTGCTGGCCGAGGACCTGCGCGCCGCCGGGCAGTTGACGGTGCATGTGCCGCAGGCCGACGTCACCCACCAGGCATCCGTTCTGCGCAGGGTTATCGATGGCCTCCGGGCCGTTCCCGACTCCCGGGGGGTACTCCGTGACACCGACTGAACCCGTCCCCCGCGGTGCCGGGACGCAGACCGCCGTACGACCGCCGCTGCCGGTCAAGATGGTGATCGCGGGCGGATTCGGGGTGGGCAAGACCACCGCCGTCGGCTCGATCTCCGAGATCGAGCCGCTCACCACCGAGGCGGCCATCACCGAGGTCGCGGCGGGCGTGGACGACCTCACGCACACCCCGCGCAAGACCACGACCACGGTCGCGATGGACTTCGGCTGCATCACCATCGACCCGACCCTGAAGCTGTATCTGTTCGGCACGCCCGGCCAGGAGCGGTTCGGGTTCATGTGGGACGACATCGTGGAGGGCTCGGTCGGCGGACTCGTCATCGTCGACACCCGTCGCCTCGACGACTGCTACGCGGCCGTGGACTACTTCGAGCACCGCGGGATCCCGTTCGCGGTCGCCCTCAACGCCTTCGACGGCAAGGTGGAGCACGACGTGGACGAGGTCCGCTGGGCGCTGGACGTCGCCGCGCACGTCCCGGTCCTCGTCTTCGACGCGCGGGAGCGCGGCTCGGTGCGGGACGCGCTGCTCGTCGTACTGGAGCAGGCGCTGGCCCGTACGGAGGCATGAGCCGGACGGACGAGGGCCCGGAGGATGTTCCCTCCGGGCCCTCGTACCTGCCGTCAGGCGCTTCTGCGCACCCCGGGCGACACGGCGGTCCGCGCCACCGCCCAGAACACGCCGAGGGTCACCAGCGCCAGTACGGCCACCAGCGTGGCGCCGCCCACGACCTTCTCGTAGTCGCGCTGGTAGAGCCCGTCGACGATGTACCGGCCGATGCCGCCGAGGCTGACGTAGGCGGCGATGGTGGCCGTGGACACGATCTGGATGGCCGCCGAGCGCAGACCGCTCAGGATCAGCGGCAGCGCGACGGGCACCTCGACCTGGAAGAGGATCCGCGGCTCGGTCATCCCCATGCCCCGCGCGGCGTCCACGGGTGACGGGTCGACGGAGCGCACGGCCTCGTACGTGGTCACCAGGATCGGCGGTACGGCGAGCACGACCAGCGGGATCATCACGGGCAGCAACCCGAACCCGAGCAGGATGAACATCAGCACCAGCAGGCCGAAGCTGGGGAGCGCCCGGGCGGCGGTGGCGATCAGGGCGAGCGTGTTGCCGCCGCGTCCGGTGTGACCGGTGATCAGGCCGACCGGCAGCCCGATCGCGGCGGCGACGGCGAGCGCGATGAGCGAGTACCGGACGTGTTCGAGCAGGCGGTGCGGGATGCCGTCGTAGCCGTGCCAGTGGGCGCTGTCGCTGAAGAAGGCGTTGACGAAGTGGAGTACGTTCACCGGACGGCCTCCTCCAGGGCGGGCAGGGCCCGTTCGGGCCGGGCCTCGGCGCCCTTCGCCCGTCCGCGGCCCGTGCCCCGCGGCATCCAGGGGGTCAGCAGGACGCGTACGAGGACCAGCAGGCCGTCCGCGAGGATGGCGAGGACCGCCGTGGTGAGCACGGAGTTCCAGGCCAGCTCGGGCCGGTGGTAGATGTTCGCGTCGTTGAGCAGGTTGCCCAGCGCGCCCTGGTTGCCGATCAGCATGCCGACGCTGACCAGGCTGATGCTGGACACGGTCGCGACCCTCAGGCCCGCGAGAATGGCGGGCACGGCGATCGGCAACTGCACCTGGACATAGCGGCGCAGCGGCCCGAAGCCCATGGCGGCGGCCGCGTCGAGGGTCTCCTGGGGCACCGAGCGGACACCGTCGACGATCGCCGGGACCAGGACGACCAGGCTGTAGACGGCCAGCGGGATCATGACGGTCAGCTCGGTCTGGCCGGTGTAGTCGATGAGGACGACGAAGAAGGCCAGCGACGGGATGGCGTAGAGCACGGTCGTCACGCCGAGCACCGGCGGGTACAGCCAGCGGAACCGCACGCACAGCTGGGCGATCGGCAGGGCCGCGGCCAGGCCGGCCAGGACGGGCAGCAGGGCCTCCCGCAGATGCAGCCCGATCAGGCCGAGCCAGCTGTGCTGGAGGTCGCTCGGGATGTCGAAGAACCGGTTCATCCGGCGGCCTTCTCCTTCCGTGCGTCCTCCCGCTTGTCGTCCCGCCCGTCCACCGGCGCGCCCGCGGCATGGGCGCTGCGGATGGCCTCGCCGACGGTCTGCTGCGACACGACGCCCGCCACCCGGCCCTCGCCGTCCACGGCGACCGCCCAGCCGGTGGGCGACAGCACGGCGCCGTCGAGCGCGGCACGCAGCGAGTCCCGGCCATGGACGAACGGCCGCCCGTACGGCAGCAGTCGCTCCGGCGCGATGTCCCCCGCGACCAGCTTCTCCGGCTCGCTCCAGCCGAGCGGCCTGCCGTCGAGGTCGGTGACGAGAAGGTACGGCGCCTCCGGGGTGGTGCGGGAGGCGATCTGTTCGGCGGTGGAGTCGACGGCGACGATCGGGGTCTTCGTCAACGCCAGTTCCCCGGAGGCGAAGAAGGACAGCCGCCGAATGCCCCGGTCCGTACCGAGGAAGTCCTCCACGAAGGAGTCGGCCGGGGCGGAGAGCAGTTCGGCGGGCGGGGCGAACTGGGCGAGCCGGCCACCGGTGCGCAGCACGGCGACCATCGTGCCGAGCCGGATCGCCTCGTCGATGTCATGGGTGACGAAGACGATGGTCTTGCCCAACTCGTCCTGGATCCGGAGGAGTTCCTCCTGAAGGCCCTTGCGTACGATCGGGTCGACGGCGGAGAACGGCTCGTCCATCAGCAGCACCGGCGGGTCCGCGGCGAGCGCCCGCGCCACGCCGACGCGCTGCTGCTGTCCGCCGGAGAGCTGATAGGGGTAGCGCTTGGCGAGCGACACGTCGAGGCCGACCCGATCCATCAGCTCCCGGGCGCGCGTGCGGGCACGGTCCCTGCCCCAGCCGAGCAGCCGGGGCACGGTCGCGATGTTGTCGACGATGGTGCGGTGCTGGAAGAGGCCCGCGTTCTGAATGACGTAACCCATGGACCGGCGCAGCGAGTTCACGGGCTGCCGGCCGATGTCGACGCCGTCGATGGTGATCGTGCCCTCGCTCGGCTCGATCATCCGGTTGATCATGCGGAGGGTCGTGGTCTTGCCGCAGCCGGAGGGGCCGACCAGGACGGTGATCGAGCGGTCCGGTATCTCCAGGGACAGCCGGTCGACCGCCACCGTGCCGTCCGGGTACCGCTTGGTGACTGAATCTATCCGTATCAAAGCGCCGAATACCCTTCGGGTGTGGCAGGAGCGGCCCGATCCCCGGCCGATGTCGCACGGACCGTTGCGGGGAGAGTGTAGACGGCGAGTGTTGCGGCTTCATGGCGGGTGACCTGGCAGTCGGCCCCACGGGAGCGATCAGAGGCAGCCGCCCGCGCCCTGCGCCGGGAGCGCCGCCGTCGCCGTCAGGCCCACGCCTGGAAGGCGCCGTCCACCCGGATCGCGTTGACGCCGCTGACGTACCGCGCCCCGCAGCGGTCCTGGGGCAGCACCAGTTGGGGCCCCGCCCGGTCGAGCGGGGTGTCGTCGATGCTGCCCGCGAGCAGCACGGGCGCATGCCCGAAGTCGGGGTCGATCTCGGCCCAGGACAACAGCACATGATGACCGTCCGCGCCCCTCACGGCGATCAGGAAGCGGAGCCGGTCCTTGCGCCGGGCGGGGTCGAAGCCGGGGCCCGCGGCGGACAGCACGTCGTACAGCAGCGGGCCGGTGAACCGGTGTCGCCGTACGCCGCTGGTGGCGCATTCGAAGGTCACCCCCAACCGGTGCTGGGGCCAGGCGCCGAGGTCGGGCACGGTCAGCCGGACCGGGCGCGCGAGGTCCCCGGTCAGCGCGAGCACCGCCGCCGGTCCGGTGCCGACGGCCGGCCCCACGGGGGACGGGCTCACGGGCCACCACCTCCGTGGGCAACGGTACCCAGGCAGCACGCCCTCACAAACGCATCCGCCCGCCGAAACGCGAGAAGACCCTGGCCCCTGCGGCAGGGGTAGGGCCTTCTTCCTCGCAGATACGGCTACGCGAGCCGTCCGATGTCAGCCGTGTCCGGCGTCAGCGAGCGAACTTCTCGATGGCGGCCGGGGTGACCGGGGTGAAGAAGTTGACGAGATTGCCGTCGGGGTCGCGGAAGAGCAGCGACCGATTGCCCCAGGGCATCGTGGTGGGCTCGTTGACGAAGTCGGCGACAAAGCCGGTCAGGTTCCCGTGCACGCGGTCCACGTCGTCGACGAGGAACTCGATGATCACGCTGTGGTTGTCCGCCGGGCGGCCGGCCCCCGGAGCGAACAGTGGGACGGTGCGGGTGCCGGCGATCGCGAGGGTGGCGCTGGGGGTGTTGAGTTCGGCGAAGTCCTCGGTGGCCCATGTCGCCAGTACCCCTGTGGCCTTCTCGTAGAACTCGACGAGGCGCGCGACGTCGCCGGTGATGATGCGGATCGAAACGAAGTCCATGGTGATCTCCCAGGTTGATGGAGCCGCTGCGATCCGCAGACTAGGACAAATAGTGGACAGAATCGGTCCGGTATTCGCGTTAAGCTCCGAATCATGTCTCGACCTACCGGGCGCGTGCTGACTCTCCTGGAGCTGCTGCAGTCGGGCGGCGTCCGGACGGTGGCCGAACTCGCCGACCGGCTCGGCGTCGACGGACGGACCGTGCGGCGGTATGTGGACCAGCTGATCGACCTCGACGTGCCGGTGGAGGCGGTGCGGGGCCGCTACGGCGGGTACCGGCTCGCCCCCGGACACCGCTTGCCTCCGCTCATGCTCAGCGACGACGAGGCGCTCGCCGCACTGCTCGGCCTGGTCGCCGGCCGCCGAACGGGGCTGATGACGACGTCGGACACGGCGAGCGAGACGGCAGCGGCCAAGATCCGCAGGGTGCTGCCCGAGCGCTTGGCCCGCAGGCTGGACACGGTCCTGGAATCCCTCGCATTCACAGCTCCGCCCGGCGAGTTCGCAAACCCGGACGCCGAGGTCCTGCTCACCGTCGCCGATGCGGTACGCCACCGACGACCGGTCTCGATCAGATACACCGACCGGGACGGCCGACACAGCGAACGCCAGCTGCACGCGTACGGGATCGTCGCCCATTCGGGCCGGTGGTACGTCACGGGCACGGATCCCGGGATCGGCGAGGACCGGACCTTCCGGCTCGATCGCATCGCGAGCGCGAGAATCCTGCCCGGCTCGTTCGAAGCGCCCGCCGGACTCGAGCCGGCACAACGCCTGTTGGCAGGGTTCGCCACGGCTGAGTACCGGTATGCGGTGACGTTGCGGATCCAGGGGACGGTCGATCAGATCCGCGCCCGCCTTCCGGCCGGCGTTGCGAGCCTTGAGGAGCCTGCTCCCACGGCAGGCGCGGATCCGGCGACCGAGCGTTGGCTGCGAGTCGAGCTACGGGCGGAAAGCCTCGACTGGCTGCCGCCGGTACTCGCCTCGCTTGACCGGCCGTTCGTCATCGAGCGCCCCGATGAACTGCGCGACCTCGTCATCGCGTTCGCTGACCGCCTTGCCTCCTGCGCCCGTCAGGCCTGAAAGGAGGGAACCGATGTCATGAGACGGCACAATTAACCGGTGGAGGTCCCGTACGCGTGATGGCAGGGTGTGCCGTATGCCGTCGCACCACACCGAGCAACTGCTGCGCGAATTGCATGCCTCGCTCGGTCTCCGCAAGCGTCCCGAGGACATGGCCCAGCTGATCCAGGACCTCTTCGCCGCCCGGCAGGTCACGCTGGATCCTGCCACCGCCGCGGCTCTGGAGAAGGCCTCTGCGCATTCGCTGCGCATGCTGTGGCACGGCTACACCTCCATGCTCGAGGAGTTCGCGCAGCCCATCGGCGCGCGGCGGCAGCTCCACCGCGCAGCGACGCTGTTCGCCTCCGTGCCCGACCTCCCGGAGGGAACCGGGGAAGATCCTTCGGAGATCGAGGCGGTCATCCGCCGGGCCGGCGAGGAGATCTGTCGGCAGTACGGGGAGAACGACTTCGGCCTGGACCGGCTGAATCGCGCCGAGCGCGCCGCAGCCGGCATCAGCGAGATCTCCAAGCGCCAGTACAACAAGCGTTTCCGGCTGCTGCGGCGGATGGAGGCGAAAATGGGCCGGCTCATCCACGAGCAGCGCCGCCGCGAGGTCACCATGACCGGCAAAGGCGCGCTGGCCCACACCCTGCCGTACGACCTCTTCGCCGCCGATCCGGACACCGCAGCCTTCATCGCCTACTTCACTGCCCGCGCGAACATGCGCAGCATCTTCACCAACGGCACACAGCGCCGCCCGTACGACGAGGTCGCCGACGCGCTCTTCGGACGCCTGCGTGCGGCGCCCGAGCAGACGAACTGGTACGCCGTCGCTCACGTACACCCCACCGCCGAGGTGCTGGGGCACGTGTCCGACGAGGAGCTGGTCCGGCTCCTCGTCCGCTGGAACCGCTTTCTGCGCGAGGTGGCCGAGCTGCTCGAGGACGCCTGGAACCGCTCCGGTTTCGAGCCTGAGAGCATGATCGTGCGGCGTGGCGACGATTCCTCGACTTGGAACCAGGCTGCGCAGGCCTGGAGCACCGCCCGAGCGCATTGGTTCGCGCTGATGACCGAGCTGGGCCAGGAGGAGGTCCTGAACCGCGTGTGCCCGGGCAAGGTCCCCCGGCTGATGGCGGCGGACGTGGCCTACTGGCACCGCAGGAGCGGCGGCGGCCTGCACCCCGACACGTACGTGTGGGCGGAACTGCCCCGGCCGTGGGAAGTCCTCCGGGGCGAGAAGGAGTGTCTCCGCTCCATGGTCGAGGCAGCCTGCGCGCGACACGGTGTGGACCCGGTGGTCGGCGGCTGGACCGCACCCCGGCCGGCCGCGGAGGCCGTCCGCTTCAGCCGCACGCCGGAGCTGGTGCACGGCGTGGCCGTCGGCGATCCGCTCATGGCGAGCGCTCTGCGGTCCGCCGGAGTGTTCTCGGGCCGGGGAAAGCGCGCCGCCACCGAGGAATGGCTGTGACGTTCCGGCAGTGCCGGGCCGTAAATCAGTTGCCGGGGCCGCCGCGCCTGACGAGAATCGGGACGGCGGCGAGGAAGCTCTGCGGAGGAGCGCCCGGCTCGTTCTCCGGGTGGACGTAGGTTCGAATCCTGCCCTTGCCGCCACCCTCTGCGCCCCGAGGCGAGATGCTGCTCACCGACTCGGGCACGGGCGCGGCCACCCCGCCGTCGCCCCGGAATTCGCACGAGAGCCCCGGAAACGATCAGCGTCCGGGGCTCAAGACCTCTCGGGGCCGCGGTCGTCCGCGGCCGCCGCGCCGGTCAGCCCTCGTCGGAGTCCGGGGCCAGCCGCAGAGAGATCGAGTTGATGCAGTACCTCTGGTCGGTCGGGGTCGCGTAACCCTCGCCCTCGAAGACATGCCCGAGGTGCGATCCGCAGCGGGCGCAGCGCACCTCAGTGCGGACCATCCCGTGCGAGCGGTCCTCGACCAGTTCCACCGCGTCGGTGTCCTTCGGGTCGTAGAAGGACGGCCAGCCGCAGTGGGACTCGAACTTCGTTCCCGAGGTGAAGAGTTCGGCACCACAGGCCCGACAGGAGTAGACACCCTTGGTCTTGGTGTCGGTGTACTCACCGGTGAAGGCGGGCTCCGTCGCGGCCTGACGCAAGACCGCGTACTCGGACGGGTTCAGCTCCGCGCGCCACTGCTCGTCCGGCTTCTCGACGTTGTACGCCATGCTGTGTCAGCCCCTTACTTCGACAGACGGTCCAGGATGTGCGGGCCGAGGTCGGTGACATCGCCCGCGCCCATGGTGAGAACCAGATCACCGGGCTTCACCATTCCCGCCACCGTCTCGGGGACCTCCGCCTTGTCGTGGACGGCCTGCACGTCGGCGCCCGCGGCCCGGGCCGCCGCGATGATCAGCTCGCTCGTCACGCCCGGGATGGGGTCCTCGCGGGCCGGGTAGATGTCCAGGACCACGGAGGCGTCCGCGAGGGCCAGCGCCGCGCCCATCTCCTTGCCCAGTTCCTGGGTGCGGGAGAAGAGGTGGGGCTGGAAGACGACCAGGATGCGGGAGCCGTCGGCCGCGGCCCGCATCGCCTCCAGGTCCGCGGTCATCTCCGTGGGGTGGTGCGCGTAGGAGTCGATGACCTGGACGCCGGCCTCCTCGCCCTTCAGCTGGAGGCGGCGCTTGACGCCCGTGTACGCGGCCAGGGCCGGGGCCAGCTCGGCCGGCGGGACGCCCAGCGCCACGGCCGCCGCCAGCGCCGCGACCGCGTTGTGCGCGTAGTGGCGGCCCGGGACGGAGACCGTGAAGGTCAGCTCCGCACCCTCCAGGACCACCGTCACCCGGCTCTTCAGGCCCTGCGGCACCACCGAGAGGATGCGTACGTCGGCGCCCTCCGACTCGCCGTACGTCACCGTGCGCACCGAGCCGTCCAGCCGTCGCGTCAGCTCGCGCGCACCCTCGTGGTCGGCCGTGATCACCAGTGTGCCGCCGGGCACGATCCTGCCCGCGAAGGTCTGGAAGGACTCGTAGATCTCCTCCATGGACGCGTAGTTCGCGTGGTGGTCCAGCTCGACGTTGAGGACGATCGCGACCTCGGGCGCGTACTTGTGGAAGCTGCGGTCGCTCTCGTCGGCCTCGGCGACGAAGATCTCGCCCTCGCCGTGCAGGGCGTTGGAGCCGGGGGCGTCCAGGTCGCCGCCGATGGCGTACGACGGGGCGAGGCCCAGCGCGGTGAGGGACACCGCCAGCATCGACGTGGTGGTCGTCTTGCCGTGGGTGCCGGCGACCGCGATCGGGCGCAGGCCGTCCATCAGGCGGGCGAGCGCGTCCGAGCGGTGTACCACGGGGATGCCCAGTTCCGCCGCGCGCGCCAGCTCCGGGTTGTCGGCCCGGATCGCGGAGGAGACGACCACGCAGGTGGCGTCGTCGGCGAGGTGCTCGGCGGCGTGCCCGATGTGCACGGTCACCCCCAGCGCCCGCAGGGCCTCGGCGGTCGCCGAGTCCTTGGCGTCGCTGCCCGCCACGCGGGCGCCGCGCTGCGCGAGGATCTTGGCGATGCCCGACATTCCGGCGCCGCCGATGCCGATGAAGTGCGGTCGGTCCATCGCGGTGGGAAGGCCGGGGGCCATATGGGTCTCCTGGAGGGGTACGGCGAACGTGGAGCGGCACACCACCCTAGTCGTATCGCGCGCGCGACACTTTCTCCGCGCTGCTCACGCCTTGCTGTGCGAGAACAGCTTCAGTACGGGCACGCCCACCTTGTGCCGGGCCCTGGACGCCCAGTCGCGGTGGAAGAACTCCTCCACGTAGTGCGGGTCGGTCAGCACGATCACCTCGTCCGCGTCGACCTCGTCGACCAGCCTCTTCAGCGCGTCCAACGGGTGGTCCTCGATGAGGCGGCCCTCCGCCTCGCTGCCGGCCGCCCGCAGCGCGGTCAGCGACACCTCCAGGGCCTGCTGCCCGAGGGCCGCGGCGTCCTTGCCCTCCGGGGTCTCCCGCTCGTGCGCGGCCTCGTCCAGCTCGCCGAGGGCAATGTCGTCGATGGCCCGCAGCAGGCGGTCGGCCTGGTCGCCGCGCGGCTGCAGCAGCACACGGAAGGCGACCGGCTCCTCACCGTGCAAGGTCGTCACGAACTCCACGTCGGCCGTCGTGAGGGCCTTCTCGATCATCAGTACGCTCGTGAACACGGCAGGCGCCCCTTCCTGTGAGGACCCCGCCGGGGGCCTCTGTCGTCCGTGGGCCGTAGAGGCCCTGCGGAAACCATCCTGCCCCGTGATCGCACAGGGTTGGCAAGATCTAGTGTGCCTGGGGAGGACCGCCGGGTCCGACCGGGGTCGTCCACGTCAGGTCCGGTCGCAGCGGCCGAACGCCGTCAGGTCCGGCGGTAGCGGCCGAAGAGGAATCCCTCCTCCTCCAGCAGCGACACCAGCCCGAGGCGCTCGGGCACCGCCACCGAGGGGCCCCCGGCGATCCGCTGCGCGTCACCCGCCGTAAGCATCGGGGAGACCGTCAGACACAGCTCGTCCAGGACCCCCGCGGCGATCAGCTGCCCGAGCAGACGCGGGCCGCCCTCGGTGAGCAGCCGGGTCATCCCGAGATCCGCCAGGGCGCGTACGGCGCGGGCGGGATCCACCCCCATGCCGTCCCCGGCGATCAGCACACGGGCACCCGCCCGCTCGGCCGCGGCCACCCGGTCCGGCGCCGCGGCGGCCCCGGTCAGCACCAGCGTGGGCACCAGGGGCGAGGTGAACAGCGGCCAGGAGAAGTCCAGGTCGAGACCGGCGCTGACCACGGCGATCGCCGGCGCGGGAGCCTGCCCGGCCGCCTCCCGGAGCCCCGCGAAGGCCGCACGCGCGCGTGCCGGGCGATAGCCCTCCTGCCGTACCGTCTCGGCGCCCACCAGCACGACGTCCGCGAGCCCCCGCAGCGTGCCGAAGATCCGCATGTCGGCGGCGTTGGAGATGGGCTGGGAGCGCCCCTCGTGCTGGGCGGCGCCGTCGAGGGTGGTGACCATGTTGGCGCGCAGCCAGGGCTCCCGGCCGCCTGGGCCGGGCTCGGGGTAGGCGTACGCCGCGGCCAGCTCCTGAAGGCTCCACTCCCGGTCGGCGGTGTCCGTGGCGGGGGGCCCACCCACCGGGCCGGCCTCCGCACCGCCGGGGGGCGTGTCACCGGGTCGGGGCGCTGTCTGGTCGGTCACAGGGAACAGGCGTCGCATGACGTGCAGTGTGGCACGGCCTTTAGCATGGGTAACCGTGTCCTCCTCCTCCGCCGCCACCGGGATCGAACCGATAGCCGAAGCGGTCCCGTTGTCCCTGTGCGCCCGCGAGCCGCACGTCCCCGCCGACCGGCTCGTCGCCGAGATGGTGCCGCCCCCTCGTTTCGACTCGGTCCGCTTCTCGACGTACATCCCGGACCCGAACCAGCCCAGCCAGAGCGAGGCCGTGCGCGTCCTGGAGGGCTTCGCCACGGGTCTCGGCGGGGCCCCGGCCGCGCCCGCCAGGCGCTCGTTCCTCGGCTTCGGGAAGGCGAAGTCCCCCAAGGCCCCGGCCGGCCCCCGCGGTGTCTACCTCGACGGCGGCTACGGCGTCGGCAAGACCCATCTGCTCGCCTCCCTGTGGCACGCCACCCCGGCCGAGCCCGAGCTCAAGGCCTTCGGCACCTTCGTGGAGCTGACCAACCTGGTCGGCGCGCTCGGCTTCCAGCAGACGGTCCGGACGCTCTCCGGGCACCGTCTGCTGTGCATCGACGAGTTCGAGCTCGACGACCCCGGCGACACCGTCCTCGTCTCCACCCTGCTCGGCAAGCTCGTCGAGGCGGGCGTCGCCCTCGCCGCCACCTCCAACACCCTGCCGGGCAAGCTCGGTGAGGGCCGGTTCGCCGCCGCCGACTTCCTGCGGGAGATCCAGGGCCTGTCCGCGCACTTCCGCGCGCTGCGCATCGACGGCGAGGATTACCGACACCGCGGTCTGCCCGAGGCCCCGGCGCCGTTCACCGAGGAGCAGGTCGAGAAGACGGCATACGCCACCGAGGGCGCCTCGCTCGACGCCTTCCCCGACCTCCTGGAGCACCTCGCCCGGGTCCACCCGAGCCGCTACGGCGCGCTGACCGACGGGGTGAGGGCCGTCTGCCTGACCGACGTCGGGCCGGTGCCGGACCAGTCGACGGCGCTGCGGCTGGTCGTGCTCGCGGACCGGCTCTACGACCGGGAGGTGCCGGTGCTCGCCTCCGGGCTGCCGTTCGACCAGTTGTTCAGCGAGGAGATGCTGAAGGGCGGTTACCGCAAGAAGTACTTCCGCGCGATCTCCCGTCTCACCGCTCTCGCTCGCGACGCAAAGGGTCTCGTAAAGGCGTAACAGTCCTGAACGGTTGTGCGCCGTCGGCGCGTTCCGGCCATCCTCACCTCGGTTTTTGGGCTGTCCTTTACCTGAAACGTGAAGTTAACCCTGCAAACGAGCCGGCCGGGTTAACGTGTTGGTCACGTCATCAGTGACGCACGCACACGGTGGGAAGGGGGGCGCATGGTTCGCGGCACGACGGTCCGGTGGGTGCTGACGGCGCTGTCCGTCCTCCTGCTCGCCCTGCAGCTCTTCACGCCCACCCCCTCCTTCGCCTCCGCGCACCGGACCCAGCTGACCGCCGCCGGCTCCCCGGAACCGGTCACGCACAAGCGCGCGGACGACACGGACGAGACCGTCCTCCACGGCGGGACCGGGCATCCTGCGGTCCCGGCCGGCCCGCTGCGCACCCGCGACCGTCATCGCACGGCCGTGGAGCCGGTGCCGGGGAATCCCGCGCCGATGTCGTCGGAGTGCGACGCCCCGGCCGCCCGGCCCGCCGCGCCGCACATATCCAGACCCTCGACGGCTCACACTCCCGCGGCACTCCAGGTGTTCCGCTGCTGAGCCGTCCGTCCGGTACGGACTGACAGCGCCCTCACCACGCCACGTTGGCCGAGCGCGTCGACGTGGGGCCATGTCGCCGTACCCGCATATGCCACGTTCTCGTACGCCGACGCGCCGAACGAAGCGCGCCAGGAGGAACTGACAATGCAGCCCCTCATCGATCACGCCCGTGCGCACGGACAGCGCCCCGAGGAGTTCGCCCGGCTGGCCGAGGGCCAGTCCCCGCAGGTCCTGTTCATCACCTGCTCCGACTCCCGGGTCGTGCCTGCCCTGATCACCGGAGCCCGGCCCGGTGAACTCTTCGAACTGCGCACCGCGGGCAACATCGTGCCCCCCTACGCCTCCGTGCACCCCACCAGCGAGGCGGCCACCATCGAATACGCCGTGGAGGTGCTCGGCGTCAGGGACGTCGTCGTCTGCGGCCACTCCCACTGCGGTGCCGTCGGCGCGCTGGTGCGCGGCGACGACCTCACCGCCGTCCCCGCCGTGCGCGACTGGCTGGCGCACGCCGCGCCCGAGCCGCGGGCGGCCGACGCGGAGGACCCGGCGGTCGCGGACGCCGTACAGAATCACGTGCTCGCCCAGTTGCTGCGCCTGCGGTCCTACCCGTGCGTGGAACAGCGGCTGGCGACAGGCCTGTTGCGTCTGCACGGCTGGTACTACGAGGTGCACACCGGAGCCGTGCACGAACACCGCAGCGCCACCGACACCTTCGAAGCCCTGTGAGCGGCCCGATGCGCGCATTCCCCTATCTCAGGCAGGACTTCACCGCCTCACTCGTCGTCTTCCTGGTCGCGCTCCCGCTGTGCGTGGGCGTGGCCGTCGCCTCCGGCGTGCCCGCCGAACTCGGCCTGATCACCGGCATCGTGGGCGGTCTGGTCACCGGAGTGCTACGCGGCAGCAGCCTCCAGGTGTCCGGTCCCGCGGCCGGACTGACCGTGCTGGTCTTCGAAGCGGTAAGGGAGTTCGGACTGCCGCTGCTGGGTGTGATCGTGCTCGCCACCGGTGTGCTCCAGCTGCTCATGGGCGCGCTGAGGCTCGGGCGCTGGTTCCGCGCCATCTCGGTCTCCGTCGTGGAGGGCATGCTGGCCGGCATCGGCCTGGTGCTGATCGCGGGACAGCTGTACTCCGTGCTCGGGGCGAAGGCCCCGGCCTCGGGCCCGGGCAAGATAGCCGGGCTGCCCTGGGCGCTGATCGACGCCGCGTCGAGCACCCGGACGCTGGCCTCCCTGGCCCTCGGCGCGGGCACCGTCGTCGTCCTCGTGCTGTGGAGGCACCTGCCGCGCGCGGTGCGCACGGTGCCCGGTCCGCTCGCCGCCGTGGGCCTCGCCACCCTCGCCGGCGTGGTCCTCGGACTGCCGGTGGCCACGGTCGAGGTGAAGGGGCTGCTCGGCTCGGTCCGACCGCCCTCCCTGAGCGCCTTCGGCGAGCTGGCGAACCCGGGGCTGCTCGGCACGATCGTGGCGTTCACGCTGATCGCGTCCGCCGAGTCGCTCTTCAGTGCGGCCGCCGTGGACCGGCTCCACGACGGTCCGCGCACGCAGTACAACAGGGAGTTGATGGCGCAGGGCGCCGGCAACGCGGTGTGCGGGCTGCTCGGGGCGCTGCCGATGACCGCGGTGATCGTACGCAGCGCGGCCAATGTCCAGGCGGGCGCCCGCACCAAGGCGTCACGGGTGCTGCACGGAGTGTGGCTGCTGCTGTTCGCGGCGCTGCTGCCGTCAGCGCTGGCGTACATCCCGATCCCGGCGCTGGCCGGTGTTCTCGTGTACTCCGGCGCCAAGCTGGTCCCCGTACGACCACTGGTGGCACTGTGGCGCGAGCATCGGGGCGAGGCGCTGATCCTGCTGGTCACCGCGGTGTCCATCGTGGCGATCAGCATGTTCGAGGGCGTGCTCATCGGGCTCGCGCTGGCCGTGCTGAAGACGGCGTGGGAGGCCTCGCACGTCCGGCTGGAGGTCATAGACAAGGGCGCGGGTCCCGTGCAGGCGTATCTGTCGGGCAATGCGACGTTCCTGCGACTGCCGAAGATCCTCGAAAGTCTGGAGGCGCTGCCGCAGGACCGGCCGGTGCGGCTGGATCTGGCCGGGCTGCACCATCTGGACCACGCCTGCCGTACGGCCCTGGAGAACTGGGCGGAACGGCACAGCGCGGCCGGGACGGAACCCGTCCGGTTGACGTCCGGCGGCTGAGGCCCCGGATCGCTCCCGGCCCCGACGCACAAGGGCCCGCCGGTGCCGCACCGGCGGGCCCTCGCTTCGTGAGCCCCGACGGAATTATCGTGATTATCGAGGCAAGTGCGGATGCATCCGGATATGCCGGGTGCACGGGACTGCACCGGACCTCTCGGTGAGGAGGTCGTCATGCTCTCGGAGCTGGTGGGTGCGCTGGTCGGACTCGGTGCCGTGGGGCTCGTGTACGTGTCCGCGGCGGCCCGGGTGGTCAAGCAGTACGAGCGCGGGATCGTGTTCCGCTTCGGGCGGCTGCTCAGTCCGCCGAGGCCCCCGGGCTTCACCGTGATCGTTCCCTTCGTCGACCGGCTGCAGAAGGTCAATATGCAGATCGTGACGCTGCCGATCCCCGCACAGGAGGGCATCACTCGGGACAATGTGACGGTGCGCGTGGACGCCGTCGTCTACTTCAAGGTGATCGACCCGGAGAACGCGGTCATCCAGGTCGAGGACTACCGGTTCGCGGTCTCGCAGATGGCCCAGACCTCGCTGCGCTCGATCATCGGCAAGAGCGATCTGGACGACCTGCTGTCCAACCGGGAGAAGCTCAACCAGGGCCTGGAGCTGATGATCGACAGTCCGGCCGTGGGCTGGGGCGTGCAGATCGACCGGGTAGAGATCAAGGACGTGTCGCTGCCGGACACGATGAAGCGGTCGATGGCCCGCCAGGCGGAGGCGGACCGTGAGCGCCGGGCGCGCGTCATCAACGCGGACGCGGAACTCCAGGCGTCCAGGAAGCTGGCGGAGGCCGCCGGGGTGATGTCGCAGCAGCCCGCCGCGCTTCAGCTGCGGCTGCTGCAGACCGTGGTGGCGGTCGCGGCGGAGAAGAACTCCACGCTGGTCCTGCCCTTCCCGGTCGAGTTGCTGCGCTTCCTGGAGCGGGCGCAGTCCGGGGAGGACGGGACGCACTCGGCCCTCGGCGCGCCGGTCCAGCCGGTCCAGCCGGTCCAGCCGGTCTCCGACGCTCCGGAGCAGTCGGCCGAGGGTCCGCCGACGCCCGCGAGCGGGACCGCACCGCAGCTGTCGGAGGGAGCGGCGGCGGAGCCCCCGGAGGAGGTCACCGCGACACCTGCGCACGGGCTCGCCCAGGTTCCGCTCGGCGAAGGTGCCTCGACTCCGTCGGGCGAGGCCCCTCCGGAGCTGTGGGCGGAGCCCCCGGCCGAGGACGTGCCGTCGGCCCCCGCCCCCGCCTCCGCCGCCCGCGACGACTGACCGACCGCCGCCCGCCCTCGGCCCCCCTTGCGAGGGGCCGACCGGCCGGCCGTGCGCGGCAGCCCAGCCGGGTGACTTCGCCGTCGTACCGGCCCGGCGCACCGCAGCCGGGACCGATCTCCTCGTAGGCGCGCCCGTACGTTGGTGCGGTGATCTCTCTTGTGCGACGGATCGCCACCGTCTGCGTGTGCGGCGCCGTCCTCGCCGCCTGCGGAGCCCCGAACACCCCGCACGACCCCGGGCGGCCTTCGGCGCCGGCCGCGCCGTCACCCTGGACGGCCGTCTCCAGGATGCCGATGCTCGCGCCCGGGTCCCCCGGGCTGACGCCCGTCTTCCTGAGCGCCCGGACACAGCAGAAGACCGTCGCCCTCACCTTCGATGCGGACATGACCGCCGACGACGGGCCGCGGGCGGCGCACGGCGAGCGCTTCGACAATCCCGGCCTGATCGTGACGCTGCGCGAGCTGAAGGTGCCGGCCACCCTGTTCATGACCGGCCGATGGGCCGACCAGTACCCCGACGAGGCCCGGGACATCGGCAGGGATCCGCTCTTCGAGGTCGCCAACCACTCCTACAGCCACTACTCGTTCACCGACCGCTGCTACGGGCTGCCGGTGCTGCCCGAGTCGAAGATGCGCGCGGACGTGGAGCGCGCCTTCACGGCGATCCGCAAGGCGGGCGTCGCCCGTCCGATGCCGTACTTCCGCTTCCCCGGCGGCTGCTACGACAACCGCGCCCTGCGCGCGCTCGGTCCGCTCGGGGTCACCGCGATCCAGTGGGACGTGGTCAGCGGGGACACATTCGCCGCGGACGCGGGCGCGGTGGCGCGGCGGGTGCTGCGGGGGGTGCGGCCCGGCTCCGTGGTGATCATGCACTGCACACGGAGCGCGGCGCCGGTGACCGAACCGGCGGTGCGCAAGCTGGTGCCTCAGCTGCGCAGGCAGGGCTACCGCTTCGTCAAGGTCTCCGGGCTGGTCGGGGCGTCGGGCGGACACCGTTAGACCTCGGCGGCCTCCGTCTGCGCCGGGGAAACGGCTCACCCGATGACCCGATCTTCCGCCCTGGCACACTTGGCGTCGTGAGCAGTGACCAGACCCCCGCAACGTCGGCGGACGCCCCGCACGACGACCAGGACAGCCCCTTCCGCTCCGAGCGCACCGCGCGCGACGAGGCACCGCAGTTCGTCATGCCGCTGGTGGTCCGCATCGAGCGGGCCGCTCCCCCGGCGCGTACGGACGCGCTGGAGACCGCGGCGCGCGCCGTGCTCGTCATGCTCAGCGACGCGCGTTCGCTGGGCGAGGGCGAGTGGGCCCAGGCCATGCGGGACTGGCAGGACGCACGGATCCGCAAGGTGGTGCGCCGGGCGCGCGGCGCGGAGTGGCGCAGGGCCGAGGCACTGCCCGGCATCACGGTCGCGGGCAAGTCCGCGGAGGTACGGGGCTTCCCGCCGGTCCCGCTGGACGGCTGGCCCAAGGACCTGGCCCGGCTCCAGGTCTCGGGCACGGACCTCGACGACCCGGAGCCGCCCATCGAGCCGGACCCGTCCACGCCGGTGCTGTGGCTGAACCCCGGCCTGGAGATGTCCGCGGGCAAGGCGATGGCCCAGGCCGGTCACGGCGCGCAGCTCGCCTGGTGGGACCTGCCGGACGACGAGCGCGAGGCCTGGCGCGACGCCGGCTTCCCGCTCCAGGTCCGCATGGCTCCCCCGGCCCGCTGGGCCGAACTGACCGCGTCCGGCCTGCCGTTGGTACGCGATGCGGGCTTCACGGAGATCGCCCCCGGCAGCTGCACGGTCGTGGCCGACCACCCGGCCTTGCGCCGGCGCTGACCGCGCGCGGTGCGCGCCGTCCCTCCGATGCGGCGCCGGGAACTCCTTGGTGACAGGATCGGCGTTATGGGCACCGAGACGGACTGGGTGTACCGGGTGTTCGAGCCGCACGGCTCGGAGGGATGGCGCCCCTACGGCAGCGACCCCGCACGGTGGCGGGGCACGATCAGCGCCGCCGACTCCAGCGAGGGCGCCCAGTACGCCGTCGCCCTCGTCGTCGCCGACCTGATGACCGAGTGGAAGGCGTGCGGCCTGCCCCGGGCGAAGCACGTGCGGGTCTTCCTCTGGCGCGAGGAGGAGGGCGAGGCGGCGGACGCGGACATCATCGTGGAGGTCCGGCCGGACATCCACGCAGTGTGACGTGGGGTGTCCGATCCGCCTTCTCCGGCCCGCTCCCGCGCCGGGGTCATCCGCGCGCCGCCTGGTATCGGTAGCAGGTCAGCCAGGTCGTGTCGATCTGGACGGAGGAGCCCCGGGCGGCGTAGTGGCCGCCGAGGCTCGACTCGTTCTGGAGTACCCAGGGCGTGGCGTCGGGGTTGTCGCCCGACACCGCGCCGATCTTTCTGCCGTCCAGGTAGAAGGTGACGCCCGACGGGGTGATCTCGTAGGTGCTGGTGTGCCAGTCGGTCCAGCGGCCGGAGGCGTCGGCGTTGTACTCGCGGAAGCCGTGGACGAAGGCGCTGATCGGGTCGTAGGCGAAGTTCTCGCCTGCCTCCGGGAAGTCGATCTCGCTTCCGGCGTAGCGCAGGTGGGCCATCTTGTAGCCGTCGAGCGTGCCGTGCACACGCCAGCGCTCGCTGAACTTGCCGTAGCGGATGTTCATACAGCCCAGCGGCACCGGCGCGGACACATGGTTGTCACCGACCGGCGGCCGGTACATGCGCACGTGCAGCTGCCCGTCCCCGCTGGATGACGGACCGATCCAGGTGGTGTCGTCCGCGCGGTACTCGCCGCCGAAGGTGCGGGTGTTGCCGTTGGAGTGGTTCTTGGGGTTGGCCGTGTCGTACCAGCCGCGCGGATAGGCGCCGATCTGCCGGTACACGGTGCCGAACATCCTGAGGCCCGCGCAGCGGAAGTCGCCGTCCCCGGCACAGCCGGTGAAGGCCCCGAGCGGCACGTACTGGCCGTTGAAGTCGTCGGCGACGACCTGGCGGAAGGGCCCGCAGTCGCCGTGGGGCATCGCATCGCCCACGGTGTGGCAGGCGTCCTGCGACGGTGCGGCCGCGTGCGCGGGGGCCACGCCGGGGGACGTCACGAGGGCGGCCAGGACGAGAGCGACCGCACCGCGCCGGCGGTGCCTGTGGGGACGGGTGATCACGGTTCCTCCGGATGGGGGTGGGCCTCCGCTGCGAGATGCCGCACGGTCACCAGCAGCTCTTCCTGGGGGCCGCGTGCCGTAGTGCCCTCCGTTGGAGTGGAAGTGGGGAGCCGGGGCTCGGAGAACCCTCCGGCGGAGGGTGCCGGGGCGGGGCGGGTGCCGGACTGAGGCGGGCGCCGGGCGGAACCTCAAATGTTGCTCTGAAGGTTTCCGCGGAGGGTTCGGCCCCGGGGGCCGGGGCCATCACTCCGTCACACCGGCAGCGGCGGTCGTCGACGGGGACGGGCGGGGCGGGGACGGGGCGACGACGGGGACGGGCGGGGCGGGGACGGGGCGACGACGGGGCGAGAGACCACAAGGTCGGCCGGGAGCCGGTGGCCGCGCGAGAACGCGCCGGGTGATCCATGGCGGAGGAGGGGACGATGGAGCGTCTGGGTTCGGGCATCGGGTGGCGGCCGGAGATCGCCGACGCAGTGGAGCGGATGCCCGGCATCGACTGGGTCGAGACCGTGGCCGAGAACGTGTGCCCCGGCCACCTTCCCGAGTCGCTGGTGCGGCTGCGCGAGCGCGGTGTCACCGTCGTCCCGCACGGCGTCTCCCTCGGCCTCGGCGGCGCGGACCGCCCCGACGAGGCACGGCTGGCCGCGCTCGCCGAGTGCGCAGGGGCCCTGGGCTCGCCGCTGGTCACCGAGCACATCGCGTTCGTACGGGCGGCCGGGCCGCTGACCGCCTCGCGGACGCTGGAGGCGGGCCATCTGCTCCCGGTCCCGCGCACCCGCGACGCGCTGGACATCCTGTGCGAGAACATCCGTATCGCCCAGGACGCGCTTCCGGTGCCGCTCGCCGTGGAGAACATCGCGGCGCTGATCTCCTGGCCGGGCGAGGAGATGACCGAGGGGCAGTTTCTGTACGACCTGGCCGACCGTACCGGCGTACGACTCCTGATCGACGTCGCCAATCTGCACACGAACCACGTCAACCGCGGCGAGGACCCGGCCAGGGCGCTGGACGAGCTGCCCGTGGAGGCCATCGCGTACGTCCATGTCGCGGGCGGCTTCGAACGCGACGGCGTCTGGCACGACAGCCACGCCCACCCGGTGCCGCAACCGGTCCTCGACATCCTGGCCGACCTCGCGTCACGCGCCACCCCGCCCGGGGTCCTGCTGGAGCGCGACGAGAATTTCCCCGAACCGGACGAACTGGAGCGGGAGTTGTCCGCCATCCGGCAGACGGTCGAGAAGGCGAGGACCGGGTCGGCGGGCCATGCCGGTGCGGACGAGCCGACGGGCGACACGGGCCCGGGCAGGTCGGCAGGCGGCGTGGGTCCTGGGTCCGGCCGCGGCGACGACGGTGACGGTGACGCGTCCGCGCGGGAGCGGCTCGCGCTGGCGCAGGCCGCGCTGCTGTCCTGTCTCGTCGCCGGCACTCCGGTGCCCGAGGGATTCGACCGCGTACGGCTCGGGGTGCAGGCGCGCGCCCTGGCCGCCAAGCGGGCCGGTGTCGTCGCGAAGGTCGCGCCCGAGCTGCCGGTGATCCTCGGGGAGGCGTACCTGCAGGTCTTCCTGGACTACGCCCAGAGCCGTCCGATGACCAGGGGCTACCGGCGCGACGCCCTCGACTTCGCCGAGCATTTGCTGCGCGCCGGGCTCCCCGAGGACGCCGGGGCGCGGCGACGGCTGCGTGACTGGTGGGTGGAGCGCTCGGGCCCCACCCCGCCCTCCCGGCACCCCGCGGCCCGGCTGGCCCGGGCCACACGCCGGGTACTGCTCCGGCACTGAGCCCCCGCAGTCGTATGACTCACGGGCCCCCGCTCCGTATCACCCCAGCCCCGCCCCGGTATCACTCCCGGCTGTGCGCCGGAGGCCTTCTCGCGGAGTGTGCCGCGGATAACACAGCGGCCCCATGGCTCGAACACAGCGGTCGTTTTGGATGCCTTCGCAAGGGAATGCCCCTCGCTCCCCACAGCGCATTCCATGTGGCATGCCCGCTTTTCCAGCTGTTTCTCCCCTCACGACAGTTGGCACAGAGAGCGCAGAAACATGCCAAACCGCACCCGAAGCGCACTGGCGTGCGGTGCCGCAAGCAGGAGGCCCCCATGCGATCCAGACCCGTCAAAGGCCGCAAAATCCTCAGCGGCACCGGGATCCTCATCACCTTGCTCGCGGGGACCCTCGCCGCGCTGGTCTTCCCGGTCTGGTCCTACGCGGACCGCTCCGGCACCGGCCTGGACACTCTGAACGCCCAGACCGTCCCGACGAGCTACGGCCCGCTGTCCGCGCTGGACCGGGACTTCATCACCCGGGTCCGGCTGGCCGGGCTGTGGGAACTGCCGGCCGGGCAGCAGGCCGAGCAGAAGGGCACCACCCAGGCAGTCCGCACCGCGGGGGAGCATCTGGTCCAGGGCCACACCTTCCTGGACGCGCGCGTCCGCGATGTCGCCGGACGCCTCGGGCTCGCCCTGCCCCGTCAGCCGAACGCACAACAGCAACAGTGGCTCGCGACCCTGAACACGGCCCAGGGCGAGGAGTACGACCGCGACTTCGCCAATCTGCTGCGCCAGGCCCACGGCAAGGTCTTCACCGTCGTCGCCCAGGTCCGCGCCACCACCCGCAACTCACTGGTGCGTGCCCTCGCCGACGACGCCAACGCCACCGTGCTGGACCACATCAAGGTCCTGGAGGCCACCGGCTTCGTCGACTTCGACGCGCTGGCCCGGGACGCGGCCACCGCCTCCCCGCCGCCGCTCACCTACTCCCCCGCCCCACCGGGCCCCACTGCCGACCCGGGCACACCGGTTCCGGTGACTCCGTCGGCGACGTATCCGCTGCCGCCCGCCACGTCCAGCCCTGCGCCGCCCGTGACAGGCTGACGCGCCGGGCACCCCGGGGTGCCCGGCGCGTTATGCACCGCGGTCAGGCGAGACCGGCGACCAGCTCGGCCACCGACTTGCGGCGGCCGGTGAAGAAGGGGATCTCCTCGCGAACGTGCATCCGGGCCTCGGAGCCGCGCAGATGGCGCATGAGGTCGACGATGCGGTGCAGCTCGTCGGCCTCGAAGGCGAGGACCCACTCGTAGTCGCCGAGGGAGAACGAGGCGACCGTGTTGGCGCGCACGTCCGGGTAGCCGCGGGCCATCTTGCCGTGGTCCGCGAGCATCCGGCGGCGGTCCTCGTCCGGCAGCAGATACCAGTCGTAGGAGCGCACGAACGGGTAGACGCTCACATAGTTGCGCGGCGTCTCGTCGGCGAGGAACGCCGGGATGTGCGAGCGGTTGAACTCGGCGGGGCGGTGCAGCGCCATGTTCGACCAGACCGGGGTGAGGGCGCGGCCCAGCTTCGTGCGGCGGAAGAGGTTGTACGCCTCCTGCAGCTGGTCGCTGGTCTCCGCGTGCCACCAGATCATGAGGTCGGCGTCGGCGCGCAGGCCCGACAGGTCGTACGTACCGCGGATGGTCACGTCCTTCGCGGCGAGCTGGTCGAACAGCTCCTGGACCTCGTCGGCGTACCCGGCGCGGTCCTCGGGCAGCACGTCCTTCAGCTTGAAGACGGACCACAGCGTGTAGCGGATGACCTCGTTGAGGTCCTTGGCCAGCTTGCCCTTGTTCGGGATCCTGCCGGACTCGGTGGTGGGGGCGTCGTCGCTCATGTGCCTATTCTCCCGCTCCGCCATGGAGGCTCTGCACCGGGTTGGCGGTGAGCCGCTGCACACCGCGCAGATCGCCGCCCAGCTGGTCCACGGCCGCGTACGCGCTCGCGATGCAGGCGGGGATGCCGACACCGTCGTAGGCCGCACCGCACACGGCCAGTCCCGGGAGCTTCGCGACGTACTCACGGACGCGGGCCGCGCGCGCGTGGTGGCCCACGGGGTACTGCGGCAGGCCGTCGGTCCAGCGGGTCACGCGGGTCTCCACCGGGGTGGCGTCCAGGCCGGTCGCCTCCCGCAGGTCCTCGCATGAGACGGCCACGAGGCCGGCGTCGTCGCGCTGGAGGATCTCGGTCTCCCCGTACCGCCCCACGGACGTTCTCAGGACGAGCAGGTCGGGGTTCTCGTCGGCGATCCAGCCCCACTTGCGGGAGGCGAAGGTCGACGCCTTGATCGTGCGTCCGTCGACCGGCGGCACCAGGAAGCCGCTGCCGTCGGGGAGGTCGGCGTCGGCGCGGCGGTAGGCGAGGGTGACCAGGGCCATGGAGGCGTACTCGACGCTGCGCAGTTCGGCGGCGGCCTCGGGGGACGCGGTGCGCAGCAGACGGGCGGCCTGCGGGGCGGGGGTGGCGACGACCACCGCGTCCGCTTCGTACAGACGGTCCTCGGCCAGGACCTCCCAGCCCTCGTCGGTGCGGCGCAGCCCGTCCACGACCGAATTCAGGACGATCTCGCCGCCCCTGGCCCGGACCGACTCCGCGACGGCGAGCGGAAGCCGGCCGACGCCGCCCTCGATGCCCATGAACACCGGGCCGGTCTGGGCGGCCGCGGCGGCCTTCGCCTGGATGTCGCGGACCGCCGCCGTCAGCGAGTCGTGGGCCCGCGCGGCCTGGAAGAGCTGCGGTACCGCCGAGCGCATCGAGATGCGGTACGCGTCGCCCGCGTACACCCCGCCCAACAGGGGCTCCACCAGGCGGTCGACGACCTCGCGGCCGAGGCGGTCCGCCACGTACTCCCCGACCGCGACGTCGTCGCCGATCTCCGTGCGCGGCAGCCGTGCGTCCTGCTCGATACGGCGCAGGCCGTCGTCGGAGAGGAGGCCGAGGAGCGCGGACGCGGTGCCGGGGACACCCATGACATGGCCCTTGGGCATCGGCCGCAGGGCACCGCGGGTCCAGATCGAGGCGGTCGCCGTGGCCGGCGGCTGCAGCCGGTCCCCCAGGCCTGCCGCGCGGGCCAGCGCCACCGCCTCGGGCCGCCGTGCCAGCATCGACTCGGCCCCGAGGTCGACCCGCACGCCCGCGATCTCACCGGGCAGCAGCTTGCCGCCGAGCCGGTCCGAGGCCTCCAGGACCGTCACCCGCGCACCCCGGTCCAGCAGCCGGTGGGCGGCGGCCAGTCCGGCGATCCCGCCTCCGATGACGACGACGTGCCCCGCGTCCGCGCGGGCGTCCAGTGCGCTCATGTCCCCCAGCCTCTCAGACAGCACTGACAGCCCCGCAGGGGCCAGGTGTCCCCACCCGGGCCCGACCGTCACCGCACCGAGAGGGCCGGATCCGGCCGGACGTGCCGCCTCCTCGTAGCGTGTTCGCATGAGCATGAGCCGTACGAAAGAGCGCCTCGTCGTCATCGGCGGCGATGCGGCGGGCATGTCCGCCGCATCGCAGGCACGCCGTCTCAAGGGTCCCGACCAGTTGGAGATCGTGGCGTTCGAACGCGGCCACTTCTCCTCGTACTCGGCGTGCGGCATCCCGTACTGGGTGGGCGGCGACGTCGACTCCCGGAACCGGCTGATCGCCCGTACGCCCGAGGAGCACCGCGCGCGCGACATCGATCTGCGGATGCGGACGGAGGTCACCGAGATCGATGTCGCACGATGCCGGGTACGCGTGCGGGACGTCGATTCCGGGGCCGAGTCCTGGACCTCGTACGACAAGCTCGTGATCGGGACCGGAGCCCGCCCGATCCGTCCAGATCTGCCCGGTGCCGACGCGCCCGGGGTGCACGGGGTGCAGACGCTCGACGACGGCCAGGCCCTGCTGGACTCGCTCGCCGCCACGCGGGGGCGTCGCGCGGTGGTCGTCGGCGCGGGTTACATCGGCGTGGAGATGGCCGAGGCGATGATCAACCGCGGTTACGAGGTCACGGTCGTCAATCGGGGCAGCCAGCCCATGGCGACCCTCGACCCGGACATGGGCCGGCTGGTGAACCGTGCCATGGAGGGTCTGGGGATCACCATGGTGAACGACGCCGCGGTCACCAAGATCCTCACGGCAGCCGCCGGCCCGGAACGCCGGGTGCGGGCGGTCGGCACGGACGCGGCCGAGTACCCGGCCGACGTGGTGATCCTCGGGATCGGCGTACGCCCGGAGACGGCGCTCGCGCGGGCGGCCGGTCTGCCGCTCGGCGCCCACGGCGGGCTGCTCACCGATCTGGCGATGCGGGTGCGCGGGCACGAGAACATCTGGGCGGGCGGCGACTGTGTGGAGGTGCTCGACCTGGTCTCGGGGCGGATGCGGCACATCGCGCTGGGCACCCATGCCAACAAGCACGGTCAGGTCATCGGCACCAATGTGGGCGGGGGTTACGCCACGTTCCCGGGCGTGGTCGGGACGGCCGTGAGCAAGGTCTGCGACCTGGAGATCGCGCGCACCGGGCTGCGGGAGAAGGACGCGCGACGGGCCGGGCTGCAGTACGAGACGGTCGTCATCGAGTCGACCAGCCGCGCGGGCTACTACCCGGACGCCGCCCCCATGACCGTCAAGATGCTCGCCGAGCGTCGTACGGGACGGCTGCTCGGCGTCCAGATCGTCGGCCGGGAGGGCGCGGCCAAACGCGTCGACATCGCGGCGGTGGCACTGACGGCACAGATGACGGTGGAGGAGATGACGGCCCTCGACCTGGGCTACGCGCCGCCGTTCTCCCCGGTGTGGGACCCGGTCCTGGTGGCCGCGCGCAAGGCGGCCGCGGCGGTGGCAGGAGCGCCCCGGTAGGGGCGGGAGACCGCGCGACCGGCGGCCACCGGTCGCGGTTCCCGTCCGGTCAGGCCGTCTCGTGCTGGCCGACCCCGTTGATCCGCTCGATCGCCTGCCGGGCCTGCTCGGCCGGCGGGCGCGGCGGCAGCGAGGACACGGACGCGCTGGAGGTCACAGCGGCCGGCTGGGGCTGCACGGCGGGCTTCGCGTGCGCGGCGCCGGCCCGGGTGGAGCGCAGCCGGTGGCTGACGGCCTCGTCGAGGGTCACGGGACGCTGCATCTGGGACGCCAGTCGCCCGGCCTCCTGGCCCAGCCGGGCGATGTCCTCCCAGGGCAGATGGATCACGAGCGCGAGCTCGGCCTCACCGTCGGGCAGGGCGTGTATCGGAGGAGTAACTCGGTCGTTCATCGCCTGTTCCTCACGTCGTCCCCGCGACACGCCTTCCCCGCACCGCGGGCGGTTGAGGAGACATACGCACGGGCGGAGCACCGCGTTCACCGGTTCGCCGGTCGCATCCCGGGCACTACTTTCTTGTGGTCATTCCCGTTCATGACGTCAACCCGGTGCGACGCACGCCCTATGTGACGTACGCGCTGATCGCCGCCAACTTCGTCGTCTTCCTGGTCACCCCCGGCATAGCGGGTTCGGTGGCGGGCCAGAGCGACCTGTCCCAGCTGTGTCATCTCCAGGCGTTCCTGGACCACTACGCGGCGGTGCCCCGGGAGTTGATCCACGATCAGCTGCCGCGGCTCGTGCCCACGGGCGCGGTGGGCGTCGGCTCGCACGGCGCGGGCTGCGTGGTGGCCCCGCCGGGCTACCACAAGTCGCCGCCGGCGTCCGTCTTCACGGCGATGTTCCTGCACGGCAGCTGGCTTCATCTGCTGGGCAACATGCTGTTCCTGCTGATCTTCGGGAACAACATCGAGGACCGCCTGGGCCACATCCGCTTCGCGCTCTTCTACGTGGCGTGCGGCTACGCGGCCGGATACGGCTTCGCCCTTCTCAACGACACCTCGGGCGACCCGCTGATCGGCGCGTCCGGCGCGATCGCGGGCGTGCTCGGCGCGTATCTGGTGCTGTATCCGCGGGTCAGGGTCTGGATCCTGGTCCCGTTCCTGCTCTTCCTGCCGCTGCGGCTGCCCGCGTGGATCGTGCTGGGCTTCTGGTTCGTGCTGCAGGCGGTCTACTCGTCCGGGGGCGGCGTCTCCAAGGCCGGGACAGTGGCGTACGCGGCCCATGTGGTGGGCTTCCTCGTCGGCATGATTCTGGCCTGGCCGCTGCGCTCGGGCACCCCGGCGCCGCCCGAGCCGCGCGGCCTGCGATGGGGCAGGCAGGCGCGGGCCGGGTGGTGAACCGGGGGACGGTCAGCGGGCCGTCTGCGTGTGGACGTACTCCACGAGCCGGGTGAGGGCGTCGGGGTCGGTGGACGGCATCACGCCGTGGCCGAGGTTGAAGACATGGCCCTCAAGGCCCGCGGCGGCGTCCAGCACCTCCCGGGTCTTCGCCTCGACGGCCTCCCTCGGGGCGAAGAGGATCGCCGGGTCGAGGTTGCCCTGAAGGGCCTTGCCGGGGCCGACGCGGCGGGCCGCCTCGTCGAGCGGGACGCGCCAGTCGACACCGACGACGTCCGCGCCGGCCTCGCCCATGAGGCCGAGCAGCTCACCGGTGCCGACACCGAAGTGGATACGGGGCACGCCGTATCCCTCGACGGCGCGGAAGACCTTGGCCGAGGCGGGCAGCACCGAGCGGCGGTAGTCCACGGGGGCGAGGGCGCCGGCCCAGGAGTCGAAGAGCTGGACGGCGGAGGCCCCCGCCTCGATCTGGACCTTCAGGAAGGCGGCCGTGATGTCCGCGAGCCGGTCCAGCAGGTCGGCCCACAGCTGCGGGTCGCCGTACATGAGCGCCTTCGTGTGCTCGTACGTCCGGGAGGGGCCGCCCTCGATGAGGTAGCTCGCGAGGGTGAAGGGGGCGCCCGCGAAGCCGATCAGCGGGGTCGCGCCCAGTTCGGCGGTGAGCAGCCCGATGGCCTCCGTGACGTACGAGACGTCCTCGGGGGTCAGGTCGCGCAGCTGCGCCAGATCGGCGCGGGTGCGGATCGGGTGTGCGACGACGGGGCCGACGCCCGGCTTGATGTCGAGGTCGACGCCGATGGCCTTGAGGGGGACGACGATGTCGCTGAAGTAGATCGCCGCGTCCACGCCGTGCCGGCGGACCGGCTGGAGCGTGATCTCCGTGACCAGCTCGGGCCGCATGCAGGACTCCAGCATGGGGGTGCCCTCGCGCACCTTGCGGTACTCGGGCAGCGAGCGCCCCGCCTGCCGCATGAACCACACCGGGGTGTGCGGCACCGGCTCGCGCCTGCACGCCTTCAGGAAAGCGGAGTCGTACGTGGCTGTCGGCTGGCCCGTCGCGGGGCGGTCATTGGCACTCACGCGAAAAGTCTCGCACGCCGCACAGACATCCCTGTCCCGGGTGGGCAGCCCCCGGACGGGGCTCGTCGGCGCCGGGGCACGGGGCTGTCGGACATCGCACCCGGCGCGCGGTCGTGCCCCGGCGCCGACGGCTGCAACCACACCGCGCCGTTCCCCGCCAAACCGCCGCCGGCTTCGGGTGTCTCTCCCTGCGAACGCGCTTTCTTCCCCTTACTCTTCCCCGCATGGCTGCGGCTCAGGGACGACTGACGGACGGCGCTGGCGGAATGGACGACGCGCAGGAGGAGGACCCGGATGGGACGGATACGACTCCGGCGCCCTTCCGTGCCGCGGTCGAGGCGCTGAGGACCGCGCGTCTTCGGGCCGAGATCGAGGTCGAACCCACGCGCCCGCCGCAGCGGCTGGCGCCGTTCGCCTATGCCCTGGAAGCGGCGGTCGTCCAGGAGGACGAGGATCTGGCCGACGGACGTCTCGTGCTGCTCCACGACCCCGCCGGGCACGAGGCGTGGCAGGGGTCCTTCCGTCTGGTGACCCTGGTGCGCGCGGAACTCGAACCGGAGATGGCCTCGGATCCGCTGCTGCCCGAGGTGTGCTGGTCCTGGCTGACCGGCGCCCTCCAGTCCCGCGGACTGTCCTACGGCGAGCCGAGCGGCACCGTCACCCGCGCGAGTTCGCACTACTTCGGGGGGCTCGCGGCCCGGCCGGCCGCCTCCCAGATCGAGATCCGTGCCTCCTGGACGCCGCGTGAGGGTCTCGGCGGGGTCCCGGACACCGCGGCCCACTTGGCCTGCTGGTGCGAACTGCTGGCCCAGGTGGCGGGTCTGCCCCCGGCAGGCCCGGGGGACGGGTCGGTGGTGACGCTGCCGCAGCGGCGGGGGCCGCAGCCCCGCTGACACCCCCGGCGACGAGTGCAGTGAAGATCGCACGCGCGGAGGCCTCGACCTTGTCAACCCCGACTTGACCCTTCTTGCCGTCTCTTTGTCGATACGACCACTTTCGGCCGCTTCTCCATAAAGGACCGAACCCATTCGATCTTCAGCTGATCGCTCGCGCATCCGAATTGCCCGGATTGTTACTCACCAAATCGTGATCATTCTCTAAAGGAGCATGGGTTTGGTGCCGAAGACGACTGTGACCTTGAAAGCACGGTTCGTCCCGGCTTCATCCCCAGAGCCGGCCCCGTCCCGCACCCCCAGGAGGCCTGGTGTCCGTTCTCCTCGAGCAGCCCGCAAGCCTGGTCGCCTACCGCCCGAACAAGCCGACCGCCATGGTGGTCGTCGCCGACCCTCGGGTCCGCTCCACCGTCACCCGTCACCTCTGGGCGCTCGGAGTGCGCGATGTCATCGAGGCGTCGTCGATCGCGGAGGCCCGCCCCCGTATCGGCAACCCGCGTGACATCTGCGTCGCCGACGTCCACCTCCCCGACGGCTCCGGCCTCACCCTCCTGTCGGAGACCCGCGCCGCGGGCTGGCCCAACGGCCTCGCCCTGTCCGCCGCCGACGACATCGGCGCGGTCCGCAACGCCCTCGCGGGCGGTGTGAAGGGCTACGTCGTCACCGGTACGCGCACGAACGTCGGGCTCCCCACCCGACCCGGCGCCGCCCCCATCGGCGCCGCGGCCGCACGCCTGCACCGCCGCCCCCCGGGTGCCCCGAGCCACCCGGGCGGCTACCGCGAGCTGTCCGGTCGCGAGGTCGAGGTGCTGCGGCTCGTCGCCGAGGGCCAGTCGAACAAGGCGATCGGCGTCTCCATGGGCCTGTCCGCACTGACCGTCAAGAGCCATCTCGCCCGCATCGCCCGCAAGCTGGGCACCGGCGACCGCGCCGGAATGGTGGCGGTGGCCCTGCGCACCGGCATCATCCACTGACCCGCCCCCGAACCCCCGTCCCCGCACCCCGCACGCCACATCCCGGCCCGTGCCGACACCGAGCCGCCGCCGACACGAGTCCGGGTCACCGACCACCCCCTGGACGCGCCCGCCCCGTACCGCCCGTGGGCACGGGAAGCGCACGCCGCCATGTCTTGCACATGACTGGTTTACGCCCCTCCGGCGCCCGTCGACGGAACGTTCCGTCGACGGGCGCCGTCCACGCACAGATACCCTTGACAGGTGACCGACGCCCAAGAGACCGCAGCAGACAGCCCACTGCGAACCACCGGAGGCGCCCCTCCGGACGATGTCGAAGCGGCGCCGATCCCCTTGCTGGAGCCGCGCGACGGCATTCCGCCCGTGATCGCCGACGAGGTCTCGCTCGCCGAGGTGATCGCCGCGTTCGCCGCCGGCAGCGGCCCCGTCGCCGTCGACGCCGAACGCGCGTCCGGCTACCGGTACGGCCAGCGCGCCTATCTGGTCCAGCTGCGCCGCGAGGGCGCGGGCACGGCACTGATCGACCCGGTGGCCTGCCCCGACCTGTCGGGCCTGGGCAAGGCGCTCGCCGGAGTGGAGTGGGTGCTGCACGCCGCCACCCAGGACCTGCCCTGTCTGCGCGAGATAGGCATGGTGCCCACACGTCTGTTCGACACCGAGCTGGCGGGGCGCCTCGCCGGATATCCGCGGGTGGGCCTCGGCGCCATGGTGGAGAGCGTCCTGGGCTTCGTCCTGGAGAAGGGGCACTCGGCCGTCGACTGGTCGACCCGGCCGCTGCCCGAGCCGTGGCTGCGCTACGCCGCCCTCGACGTGGAGCTGCTCGTCGACCTGCGGGACGCCCTGGAGAAGGAGTTGGACCGGCAGGGCAAGCTGGACTGGGCCCAGCAGGAGTTCCAGGCGATCGTCTCCGCGCCGCCGCCGGAGCCGCGCAAGGATCCCTGGCGCCGTACGTCCGGGATGCACAAGGTGCGCCGCCGCCGACAGATGGCGGCCGTCCGCGAGCTGTGGCAGACCCGGGACCGGATCGCCCGGCGCCGCGACGTCTCGCCGGGCAAGGTGATCGGGGACGCCTCGATCGTCGAGGCCGCGCTGGCCCTGCCGCCGAACGTGCACGCCCTGGCCTCGTTGAACGGTTTCGGTCACCGTATGGGCCGGCGTCAGCTGGAGCAGTGGCAGGCGGCGATCGACCGGGCGAGGGAACTGCCCGAGGCCGAGCTGCCGCAGCCCGGGCAGCCAGTGGCCGGTCCCCCGCCGCCGCGCGCGTGGGCCGACCGCGACCCGGCGGCCGCGGCCCGGCTCTCCGCCGCGCGCGCCGCGGTCTCGGCGCTCGCCGAGCAGCTCTCCATGCCGCAGGAGAACCTGATCTCCCCGGACGTCGTACGGCGCCTGTGCTGGGAGCCGCCGAAGCCGGTCGACGCCCCGACGGTCACGACCGCGCTCACCGGATACGGCGCCCGGCCCTGGCAGGTCGAGCAGGTCGCCCCGGCCCTGGTGACCGCGCTGTCCGTGAACAGCTGAGGCAGCCGGGCCGGGCGCCCCGGCACAAGGGACGCGGGCGCGGCCACGAGCCGCCCCGCCACCGTACGAACACGGCCACGAGCGGCCCGGCCACCGTACGAACACGGCCACGAGCCACCCCGCCGCCGCACGAACACGGTCGCGACTCCCGCACGCGACCGCCGAACCGGCATGAACACGCCCCTCTGGCGCCCCCGGAAGCCGAGCGGTCGTGTCGGCATCACGCCAACCGGCCACCCCTCCACGGCACCCCCTGCTCTCCCCCCTCTCCTCCCTTTGCCGCTTTCCGCCCCTGCGTCGGCGGTGTGACCTTCACCGCTTGGCCCGGCGGGGCTGGGCAGCTTGGTTACCCACAAGTAGCATGGGACTGAGCGCGCGCTCAGCGTGTCGCAGCAGTGCCATCCCGCACCCTGGAGGAGAGCCATCGTGCCTCGTACCGTCAGGGACGTCGTCTTCGTCGACGGCGTCCGCACCCCGTTCGGCAAGGCGGGCCCGAAGGGCATCTACCACGAGACCCGCGCCGACGACCTCGTCGTGAAGGCGATCCGGGAGCTGCTGCGCCGCAACCCGGGCCTCGACCCGAAGAAGATCGACGAGGTCGCCATCGCCGCGACCACCCAGATCGGCGACCAGGGTCTGACCCTCGGCCGCACCGCGGGCATCCTCGCGGGTCTGCCGACCTCGGTGCCCGGCTACTCCATCGACCGTATGTGCGCGGGCGCGCTGACGGCCGTGACGACCACGGCGGGCTCCATCGCGTTCGGCGCCTACGACGCCGTCATCGCCGGTGGTGTCGAGCACATGGGCCGCCACCCCATGGGCGAGGGCGTGGACCCGAACCCGCGGTTCGTGAGCGAGAAGCTGGTCGACGAGTCCGCCCTGTTCATGGGTATGACGGCGGAGAACCTGCACGACCGCTACCCGCACATCACCAAGCTGCGTGCCGACGAGTACGCGGTGCGCTCGCAGGAGAAGGCCGCCAAGGCGTACGCCAACGGCAAGATCCAGCAGGACCTGGTGCCGATCTCAGTGCGCCGCACCACCCCGGAGGCCGGCGAGACGGGCTGGGGCCTGGTCACCGCCGACGAGCCGATGCGCCCGGGCACCACGCTGGAGAACCTGGCGAACCTCAAGACGCCGTTCCGCGTCCACGGCCGGGTCACCGCGGGCAACGCGGCCGGTCTGAACGACGGCGCCACCGCCTCGATCATCGCCTCCGAGGACTTCGCGCGCGAGAACGGCCTGCCCGTCAAGATGCGTCTGGTCTCGTACGCCTTCGCGGGCGTCGAGCCGGAGGTCATGGGTTACGGCCCGATCCCGGCGACGGAGAAGGCTCTCGCCAAGGCGGGTCTGTCCATCTCCGACATCGGCCTGTTCGAGATCAACGAGGCCTTCGCGGTGCAGGTCCTGGCCTTCCTGGACCACTACGGCATCGCGGACGACGACGAGCGCGTCAACCAGTACGGCGGCGCCATCGCCTTCGGTCACCCGCTCGCCTCCTCCGGCGTCCGTCTGATGACGCAGCTGGCCCGCCAGTTCGAGGAGCAGCCGCAGGTCCGTTACGGCCTGACCACCATGTGCGTCGGCTTCGGCATGGGCGCGACGGTCATCTGGGAGAACCCGCACTTCGAGGGGGACAAGTGAGCACCACCACTGAGCTGCTGAAGGGTGCGGCCGAGCTGTTCCCGGGCGAGGTCGTCACGCAGGCGCACGTACGCCACTTCGACCTGCCGCTGAACGCTGGGCGCTTCGCCCTGATCACCCTCGACAACGGCCTGGACCACACCAAGCCGACCACCTTCGGCCCCCAGTCGCTCGCGCATCTGAACACGGCGATCGACCAGGTCGAGAAGGAGGCCGCGGACGGCGACATCGTCGGTGTCGGCATCACCGGCAAGCCGTTCATCTTCGCGGTCGGCGCCGACCTCAAGGGCGTCGAGCTGCTGAAGCGGCACGAGGACGCGCTGGCCATCGGCCGGGGCGGCCACGAGGTCTTCAAGCGCCTGTCGAAGCTGGCCGTCCCGACGTTCGCCTACTACAACGGCGCGGCGATGGGCGGCGGCGTCGAGGTCGGCCTGCACTGCACCTACCGCACGGTGTCCGCGGCCCTCCCGGCGTTCTCCCTGCCCGAGGTGTTCCTCGGCCTCGTTCCGGGCTGGGGCGGCTGCACCCTGCTGCCGAACCTGATCGGCGCCGACAAGGCCGTCTCGGTCGTCATCGAGAACTCGCTCAACCAGAACAAGCAGCTCAAGGGCAAGCAGGTCTACGAACTGGGCATCGCCGACGCCCTGTTCGAGGGCGCCGACTTCCTGGAGCAGTCGCTGATCTGGACGGCGTCCGTCCTCAAGGGCGAGATCGAGATCGAGCGCCCGGCGATCGACCGCGGCGAGGCCTGGGACCAGGCGGTCGCCCGGGGTCGCTTCATCGCCGACAGCAAGGTGCACGGCGCGGCCCCGGCCGCCTACCGCGCGCTCGACATCATCGCCGCGGCCAAGAACGGCGACCTGCAGCAGGGCTACGACGCCGAGGACCAGGCCCTCGCGGACCTGATCATGGGCGGCGAACTGCGCTCCGGCATCTACGCGTTCAACCTCGTCCAGAAGCGCGGCAAGCGTCCGGCGGGCGCCCCCGACAAGAGCCTGGCGCGTCCGGTCACCAAGGTGGGCGTGGTCGGCGCGGGTCTGATGGCGTCGCAGCTCGCCCTGCTCTTCCTGCGCCGCCTGGAGGTCCCGGTCGTCCTCACGGACATCGACCAGGCGCGCATCGACAAGGGTGTGGGCTACGTCCACGCCGAGATCGACAAGCTGCTCGCCAAGGGCCGCGTCAACCAGGACAAGGCCAACCGTCTGAAGGCGCTGGTCTCCGGTGTCCTGGACAAGGCCGAGGGCTTCGCGGACGCGGACTTCGTCATCGAGGCCGTGTTCGAGGAGATGTCGGTCAAGCAGCAGGTGTTCGCCGAGGTCGAGGCGGTAGCGCCCGCGCACGCCATCCTCGCGACCAACACCTCCTCCCTCTCGGTGACGGAGATGGCGTCGAAGCTGCAGCACCCCGAGCGGGTCGTCGGCTTCCACTTCTTCAACCCGGTCGCGGTGCTGCCGCTGCTGGAGATCGTCCGCGGCGAGACGACCGACGACGCGTCGCTCGCCACGGCGTTCGCCGTCGCCAAGAAGCTGAAGAAGACCGCGGTTCTGGTCAAGGACGCCCCGGCGTTCGTCGTCAACCGCATCCTCACCCGCTTCATGGGCGAGATCCAGAACGTCATCGACGAAGGCACCCCGGTCGAGGTCGCGGAGAAGGCGGTCGAGCCGCTCGGCCTCCCGATGTCCCCGCTGGTGCTGCTGGAGCTGGTCGGCCCGGCGATCGGTCTGCATGTCTCGGAGACCCTCAACAGGGCGTTCCCGGACCGCTTCACGGTCTCCTCGAACCTCAAGGCGGTCGTCGAGGCGGGCAAGCGCGGCTTCTACGTCTACGACAGCGGCAAGCCGGAGCTGGACCCGGAGGTCGCCGCGCTGCTGAAGCAGGGCGACTCGGTGCTGACCGAGGAGCAGGTCCGCGACCGGGTGCTGGACGCGGTCACGCAGGAGATCGGTCTGATGCTCGACGAGGGCGTCGTGGCCGAGGCCCAGGACATCGACCTGTGCCTGATCACGGGCGCCGGCTGGCCCTTCCACCTGGGCGGCATCACGCCGTACCTGGACCGCGAGGGTGTCTCCGAGCGTGTGAACGGCAAGAGGTTCCTGGAGCCGGGCGTGGCGTCGGTCCCGGCGTAACCGCCGCCGCCGAACCCGACGGCAACCGCCGTACATGACAAGGGCCTCCGCATCGCGCGGAGGCCCTTCGTCGTACGCGGCGGCGTCGGCGACGGGTCAGCCGGTGATCTGCCAGGGGCCGAACTCCGGTGAACCGGGGGCGGTCTGGCGGGCGACGGCCAGACGGCCGTCCGCGCCCAGGACCGCGACGGTGGCGCGGCCCAGCGCGTCGAAGGCGGCCGCGGGGGCGTGCGCGATCGTGCCGCCCAGTACGGTCGTGGGCAGTTCCCGCCAGGTCTCCTCGCCGGGCAGGAAGCGGTAGGCCACCCCGCCCAGGTCGCCTCGGGTGACGACGAGCGTGCCCGTCTCGGGCGACGGTCCCGCCGCAAGGGCGATCGCGCCGAAGCCGCCGCGGCCCCCGATCGACGCCGCCGGCTGGGCCCACCGGCCTCCGGGGGCGTCCTCCTGCGCCATCAGCAGACGACCCGATCCGGGCTGCCGGTAGACCGTCATGACCTGTCCGCCCGGCTGGACGACGGCCGCGGCGGGACCGCCCGGCACGGTGAGCCGGAAGCGGGGCGCCCTGCTGGGCGGCGTGTCGAGGGAGCTCTGCGACCAGTGGAAGACACCCTCGCGGCTGGCGGCGAACACCTCCACATGGCCGTTCGGCGCGGTGAGTGCGGTGAGTCCCTCCTGGAGTTCATGGCCGCGCAGGTCGGTCCACTCTCCCCAGGAGCCGTCGGCCTCCTGGACGCGGCTGTGCAGTCCCTGGCCGGCGTTGCGCACGAAGAGATGCAGCCGCCCTCTGCCGTCCCTGGTCACGGCGGGTGCGCCGAGGTGGCGGTCGCGCTGCGGGTCGCCCGCGGAGGGGTTGCCCAGGGTGATCCAGCCGGGGAACACCCCGTCCGGCTCGGACTGTTCGAGCAGCACGATCTCGCGGGCGTGGCCGTCGTCCGCGGCGAGCCGGGACAGCCGCAGGGCGAAGATCTGCCAGCGGCCGTCCGGGGTGTGGCTCACCGCGAGGTTCGGTGCGAGCGGGCCGCCGCCGAGGAAGAAGGGGCCACGCCACTGGTCGGCGCCGGGCCGGGCCTCCAGCCATACCGCGGCCTGCTGATTGACCACGGCGAAGGCCGCAAGCCGGCCCCGCCGGTCGGCAAGCAGCCAGTTCGTCCCGGACGGATGGCGTGGTGCGGTGCTCTGCACCCAGCCAGTGCGCCGGGCGTTCAGACCGACCGCGTAGTCGCCGCTGCCGGCGGGGTCCCCGCCGTCGTACCCGTCCGCGGCGCCGTAGACGTTGAGGAAGTACTCCTTCAGGGAGACGGCCTGCGGGCTGAGGTTGTGCGGCCAGCGTTCGTTGTAGTAGCCGCGGTACGCCTCCACCGTGAAGGTGCGGTTCTCGGCCGGGCCCTGGTAGCGGTCGAGGGCGAGCCAGGAGAACAGGGCGGCGGCGGTGTGGTCGCAGTGGTCCGAGAGGTCGCCGTGGTCGTGCCGCTGCGGGAACTTCTCGTCGTGCACCAGCCGGTCGGGGTCCGGGTCCATGGTGCGCACCAGCGTCGGCCGGACGATCCCCATGATCTGGACCAGCGTGTCCACCAGAGCGGCCCGGGTGTACGTGTGCGTCTCGGGCACGAGGCCGCCGCTGAGCGCCAGCGTCGGGACCTGATCGGTCTCCTCGTGCCAGAGCGCGTGCAGACTGCGCGGCGGCCCCTCCGGCGTGCCGTGCTGGCGGATGTTGAGGAAGATCAGCGTCACCCAGGGCGCGTCGGCGAGGGAGTACACCTCGGCGAGCGCCCCGCCCGCCGTGGACAGGGTGCCCGGGTTCCAGGCGGCCGTGCGGTCGCCGGACACCATGGCGGCGTAGGCGGCCTTGATGCCGTTCTGGCGTGCCTTGCCGTACGCGGCGCGGTCCTCGACGACCGGTTCCAGCTGCCACGGCCGGGGGTTGCGCCCGTTCGCGTCGCCGCTGGTGAGATACACCGTGGTGGTGGGGGTCCCGGCCTTCAGGCCCTGGAAGGTCGCGGGGTTCATGAAGTACAGGTCGTCGTCCGGGTGGGCCACGATCTGCAGGACGGATGCGGGACTGTTCACGTGGTAGCTCCTCCTGACGGCGCGGACGGCGCGAGCGACGGGGACGGCGGGGACGACAGAGGCGGTGGCGACGGCACGGTCACAGCGGCCATCCCGGCAGATAGCCCGCGTGGGCGCGCTGATTGCGCGGTGATCCGGTCTCGAACTGGCTCGGCACCGGGAAGTAGCTCGGCAGGAACGCGGCGAGGATCGCGTCCTGTTCGTCCTCAGGGACGTCACCGTCGTGGTAGTCGTTGAGGCAGAACACGTCGTGCGGACGCACGGTGAGGATCCGGTTCAGCCTGGCGGCGTGCTCGCTCAGGCCGACGTTGACGAATCCGCACGAGATGCTGCCGGGCACACTGCGCTGGGTGTGGAAGCCGAAGTAGTGGTGCAGCGACGAGGCGACGGACAGATCGCTGTGGCTGCGCAGCCGGCTGGCCGCGGTGTCCGCCACCGCCTGCTGGTAGCGGTGCTCGATGTCCGCGAGGACACCGCGCCGCAGCGGGTGCGGCGCGTGCAGGAAGGAGTGCACCAGCGTCTGCCCGAAGTCCCGCTCGACCAGAGCCCGGTTGTTCTTCGCGGCGCTGATGTTGAACTCGTCCTCGGCCGCTCCGGGTCCCATCGGCACGGCCGTCGGCGACATGAAGTGCTTGGCCTGGCCGTTGCCGAGGAAGAACATGTCGGGCCGCACGGTCCGGCCGAGGAACACATCGTCGTTGAAGTAGAGGAAGTGCTCGGCCAGCCCCTCGATGTGGTGCAGCTGACTCTCGATGGCGTGCGAGTTGTAGGTGGGCAGCACACCCGGGTCGCGGAAGATCTCGCTGTGGTCCACGACCCGCACCCGCGGATGGCCGAGGTCCAGCCAGTGCGGCACCTGCCGGTCGGTGACGAGGTGGATGGTGCGGATCCACGGGGCGTACATGTCGATGGACCGCAGGGAGTAGCGCAGTTCGTCGCGGTCCCGGAAGCGGGCGGCGCTCGTGGCCGCGTCCTCGGTCTCAAGGCCCATGGCGGCCAGGACCGCGTTCTTGCGTTCCAGCCATGCCATGTCGGCGCCGTCGACCCAGGTGTAGACGGCGTCGACGGGGAAGGTGATGTCTCCGTGCAGCGCCCGCCCGAAGGCGTCGATCGTCGGGTAGGGGCGGCTGCCCAGGGTGAGGGTGCCGCGCCGCATGGCGCTGTTCGGGACCCGGTCGCCGATCAGCGTGCGTGCGGGGGCCCTGAGGTGGTTCTCGTCCTCCGGGTCGGTGTCCCAGAAGGAGATGGTGCAGCCGTAGACGGCGCCGAGGCGCAGCAGACGTGAGTGCGAGACCACGTTCTGGTACACCCGGATCCCCGAGGACGGGGTGTCGGCGTAGGGGGCGGCGAGACCGGCGAGGACGGTCGCCACCGTCTTCTGCCCCTCGTTGAGCACCGCGGCGTACACGGCCTCCTCGGCATACCGGTCGGCGAGTGCCTTGAAGACCGCCTCCTTGTGCACCGCGTGGACGGCGACCGTGTGCCGCACCAGGCTGTCGCGGACCACGAGATAGGGGATGTCCGCGCCTTCGAGGGCGCCCGCGGCCAGGGCGAGGTTCTGCTGGACGACGTCCCAGGGCGACTCCCAGTCGAGGAGCCGGCACAGCTGGCCGCCGTCGTGCACCAGATGGCCGCCGCGCTTGAGCAGCCGCTCCTCCAGTGCGCGCTGGTCGGAGGTGCGCACGGTGGTGGCGGGGGCGGGGGACGCGGCGGGCAGGGTGCCGTCGTGGCCGCTGTAGAAGGCGTGCACGGCCCCCCGCTCGGCCTTGGCCACGGCGCGGCGGCCGCTGTCGCGCTCGGCGGCGAGTTCGTGGAAGATGCGCTCCCAGTGCGCGGTGACGACGGTGGGCGAGAAGCGGTTGACGGACGCGAGGGCCGCGGCGCCCATCCGCTCCCGTAGTTCGGTGTTCTCGATCAGCAGGAGCAGGGCCGAGGCCAGGGCGTCGGTGTCGCCGGGCGGTACGAGGATCCCGGTCCGCCCGTCGATGACCACTTCACGCGGACCGTTGGGCGAGTCGTAGGAGACCACCGGGACGCCGGCGGCATGGGCCTCGGCGAGCACCAGGCCGAAGGCCTCGTTGCGGGAGGTGAGCGTGGCGATGCTGGCCTTGGCCCACTCCTCCGCCAGATGCCGGGAGTTGCCGTTGAGCTGGACGCAGTCGTGCAGTCCGAGCATGTCGATCTGCCGGCGCAGGGCGCCGCTGAGCGGTCCGTCGCCGAAGATCCTCAGCTGCCAGTCCGGGTGGTGCCGGGCCACGGTCGCCCAGGCGGTGACGGCATGGTCGATCTGCTTCTCCGCCACGAGCCGGCCGGCGATCACCACGGTACGGGTCCGCAGGGTGGAGCGGGGACGGAAGCCGCTGGGCAGGGCGTTGGGCACCACCTCCAGACGGGGTGCGGCGGGACCGAGGGTCTCCGCGAACCACTCGCGGGTGCGTTCGCTGAGCACGGCGAGCGCGTCCAGCCGGGAGGCGTAGCGGCGCAGCGGCTCCCCGCTGGTGCCGCGCAGTTCCGAGACCCGGTGTTCCTGGTGGACGGTGATCACATGGGCCGGGGCCAGCTGGACGGCGAGAGCCATCAGGGCGGGGGTCGTCGTGACCAGGACGTCGGTGTCGGTGCCCTGGAGGGCGAGTTCGAGTTCCACGTCGGACAGCCGGTTGAAGGCCGACTCCCAGGACCGGACGACGATCTGGCTGGGCTGGGCGGCCAGGCCCGCCCACACCGAGTCGTCCACTTCGGTCGGGCGCAGCGGGCGAGGGGTGCGCGCGGTGAGGTCCACGAGGTAGTCCACGCGGACCCGTTCGTCGGGGGTGAAGAACTGCGCCGGTCTGCTCTTGAAGACACTGAGCACCCGGACGTCGTGCCGGGCGGCCAGCTCCGACGCCTGGTTGAACACGGCGCGTTCGGTTCCGCCCACGGCGTCGGCCGTGGTCAGCAAAAACGTGATCTTCATCTGTCGGTTCAGCCTGCCTCGGGCATGCGCGTGCAGGTGACCCGGAGATTTCCTGCGGGGGTGTAGCGCGGTTGGACGATCATGGGCGGGTGGCCCTGGGGGGTGACGGCGAGGCCGCGCATGGCGAAGACGCGCAGCGGGTTGCGTACATCGTGCAGCCGCCGTCCGAGGCGCAGGGACCGGCCGGTCGCATCGCGGAGCACGACGTCCCAGTGTTCGGGCCGGGTCCCGCGGGGCGTCATCCGGCTCAGCGGCACGGCGACCCAAAAGCGGTCCGGTCCGAGGGGTTCGACGGCCTGCTCGATCATGCGTCCCGCGGCGACGAACTCCGCCCGCGGTCCGTCCACGGACGTGCCGAACACCCGGAAGTCGACGGTGACGCCCGCATGGGTCAGCTGCACCTTGGTCACCTCGACAGCGGCGCGGGCGGCCGTGCTGACCACCCGGGCGCTGCCGCGGACGGAGCGTCCGAGCCTGTGGCGTTCCCCGGTCACCGGGGAGGCCTCCATGGGCTTGGTCGGTCCCTCGTACGGAACCGGGGGCTCCAGCAGGAGCAGCGACAGCGTGCGGGACCGGCGCCCCGAGTACAGCTTCAGCCGCAGGCGCCAGCGCCCGGTGCCGACGGGCACCCCGCCGACTTCGGTGCCCAGCAGGATCGCTGCGTCGACCAGGGCCTCGCCGGACGGGCCCTCGTGGACCCGTGCCTCGCAGGGGTGACGGCGGCGGCCACGGCGCAGGACGATCTCGGCCCGGTCCGGCAGGCCTGCGGAGGGCGGCAGTTGGGCGTGCAGGTTCACGGTCTGGCCGTCGAGGATGGCGGCGTAGCGCAGGTGTGCGGTGCGCCCGCGGCGCAGCGGCACGAACAGGCGCAGCATGAGCCAGGTGCGCAGGGCGGCGGCGCGGGCACGCAGTCGGCGGCGCGGGCCGCCCGCCGCGCCACCCGTGGTGGCGCGGCCGGTGGGTCGGGGAGTCATGAGCCGGCGCGTCCCAGCTCGGCGACGCGCGCCGGACGACGGGGGGCCACGATGCCGGAGGCCCTCTCGTAGGGGCTCGCCACCGGGAAGTAGGCGTTCAGGAAGTTCTCGACCATACGGCTCTGGGCTTCGGGGTCGGCGGCGGTGACCGTGTCGTTCATGCAGAAGGTGTCGAAGTTGCGGCGGGCCAGGAGGGTGTCGAGCCTCCGCTGGGCCAGCGCGTCGGCGAGGTCGACGTAGACGTAGCGGATGTCCCCGATGGTGGCCCGGGCCGAGTGGTAGGCGTAGTAGTGGTGCAGCGAGGAGGCGATGGGCACGTCGCCCGGCGACCGGAAGCGGGAGTGCTGGGTCACCCGGTGCGCCTTGTCGTAGACCTGCTCGATCTCCGCGAGCACACTGCGCCGCAGGGCGTGCGGGGTGTGCTTCATCTTCTGGGAGATGACGGTGCCGAACTGCTGGGCGATGAGTCCGCGGCTGTTCTTGCCGGCCGCGTTCACGGGCAGGTCCTCGGTGCTGGCCCGGCCGGACGGGATCAGGGCCTTGGACTGGAAGAACTTGGTCAGGCCATTGGGGTGGAAGAACTGCCCCGGCTGCACGGGCCGGCCGAAGAACACGTCGTCGTTCAGGTAGAGGAAGTGTTCCGAGAGGTCGGGGATGCGGTGCAGCTGGCTCTCGATCGCGTGGGAGTTGAACGTCGGCAGCGCGGCCGGGTCGGAGAAGATCTCCCGGTGGTCCACGACCCGCAGTCCGGGGAAGTCGGTGTTCAGCCAGGCCGGTGTCTGGCCGGCCGTGACGAGGAAGATGTTGCGCACCCACGGGGCGTACTGGTGCAAGGAGCGCAGCGAGTACAGCAGTTCGTCGCGGCTGGTGTAGCGGGCGTCGTTCGCTGCCTGCTCGTGCAGGGTGTTCCCCGGGGCGCCGGTGAGCCGGCCGCGTGCCGCGTCACGGCTCGCCCGCCATGCCGGGTCGGAGTCGTCCACCCAGGTGTAGACCACGTCGATCGGGAAGAGATGGTCGTCGGGCAGGGCGGCGACGAACTCGGGCAGGGTGCGGGCGTGGCCGGTGGTGTACACGGCGGGCACAGCACTGAATCGTTTCTGCTCGGCCCAGCAGCGGCCCGCGTCCACCGGCACCTCGGTCACCACGCGATTGGGCCGCGGCGCGACCAGCAGGCCGTCCTGTTCGGCCCAGAACTCGATGTCACAGCCGGACTCACGGCCGAACACCAGGTGTCCGGTGGGGTCGCAGACGTTCCACGCGACGCGCAGCACGTGCTGCCCGCGCAGGGCACGCCAGCTCGCGGCGGACGCACCGGGACGCATCTGCCCCGGGGAGACGGTGCCGACGTACCCCGGGCTCTCCACGCACAGCAGCCGCAGCACTTCCTCCACCTCGGCGCGCTGCCCGGCCGGGACGGCCACGCAGGGAGCAGCTGACGCGGCGCCACGTACGCAGAAGTAGTCGATGCCGGCCTCACCCAGGACGGAGACGAGGATGTGGAGATTGCGCGCCCGGGCGGCCCAGGCGGTGGCCCCGGGCACCTCCATGGCACGGACATGCCTCCCTGCCACCCGCACGACACGGATGCGGCCCGCGGAAGTGTGCTTGCCGGCCTTGCGCTGCCCGCCCAGCGCCCGGACCACGACGGCGGAGCGCACGGCGTCGGCCGAGGCCAGGGAGCGCTTCACCGAAGCGCGCAACGGAACCGGTACCCGGCGTACGATCCGGCGTCGCGCCCCCACCGGCACCAAAGATCGATATGTCGACACAAGGGCGCTGGCCTCTGGATTGTTGAGGCTCACCTGATTTCCGCACCATCCACTTCGAAACCGGGACACACCGCCCGGCTGTCCGTCGGCGACACCGCCGCTCCCCTGCCTTTGCCATGCGTACGCCGACCACCGCCCCCCGGCGGCGACTCCGGCTCCCCTCCCCTGCCGACGACCGCACCCCCTGGTGCGGTGTCCGCCGGGACCGATCGGCACACCTCTCCCTTAACCCGCAGACCACCCGTTGCTTACCTGCGCCTTACCGATCGGACAGAATGTTTACATCTGCTCCTCAAACTGTCCAGAAGTAATCGGTTTCTGGTGGAGCCTCTGTCGTCAATGCCACATCCATGGAGACTTGATGGAGGCTCCGGTGAGACACCGGGAAGGCGCCGAGGCGGTGCCCCCCGGCCCGGCGCGCGCCACCTCGTCGCGTCAGACGCGCAGCCAGTCCCCGAACATGAGCCCGGGTCCGGACGACTGCCGGGCCACACAGAGGGTGCCGTCCGGATCGAAGGCGGCCAGCACCACACGGCCGTAGGCGTCCCGCGCGAGGGCGGGTGCGCCCAGACAGGACCTGCCCGCGTCCGTCCACCACAGCCCCGCCGACTCGGCCTCCGTGCCGCACACGCCGAACAGAACGCCGCCGTCCACGCCCCGGTGCGCGAGCACCGTGCAGTCGTAGCCGTCCAGGAGGGCGCGCAGCACGGCATTGGCCCCGTCACCGGGAGCGCCGCCCAGCGACACGGGCCAGCCGCCGGGCCGGTGGCAGACCAGACCGGAACCGGCCGGGTCGGTCCAGTAGTGGGTCAGCCGGCCGGGGGCGGTCTCCACCGCGGCCACGGAACCGGGCAGCGGGGCCGGCCGTATGTCGTGGGACCGCTGCGGTGCACCGCCGGATTCCGGCCGGACCCAGTGCAGCGCCACACCGCCGGCGGGCGCGAACACCTCGACCCCGCCGCTCGACGTGGCCGTGGCGAGCAGTCCGTCCCGCACGTCGGTGCCCCGTAGATCGGCCCAGGGTTCCCAGCGGCCGCCCTGCCCCTCACGGCGCATCATGAGCCCGCCGCCCGCGTTCCGTACGAAGACATGGACCGTGCCGGAGGTGTCCACGGCGGCCGTCGGCACCCCGAAGCGCCGGGCCTTGTCCGGCTCGCGATGCGGATTGCCGAGGGAACGCCATTCCGTCACCGGACGGCCCGTCTGGTACTGGATCGCGTGCACGATGTCCACGTCCGCACGGCCGTCCGGCTGCCGACGCTCCCGCCGGCCCGCGAAGTGGACGTAGGTGTCGGCACCCTGGGCGACCGTGAGATGCGTGAGGCCGGCGACCGGGAACAAGTCGGGCGCGGACCAGTCGGGTCCGCCGGGCCGGGTCTCGGTCCAGCGCAGCAGTCCGCCCTCGCACGGGGCGTACGCGGTGAGCCTGCCGTCCTTGCCGCGCACCAGCCATGAGCCCGCGGCGGTCCCGGTCACGGCGGATGACGGCGTACCGACCGCGACCGCGGGGGTACGGCGTCGCTGCGCGGTGCGCACGGACCGGCCCCGCATGACCATGACGGACTCCTTGCAGAACACGCCCGGCCTCGGCCCGGGAACCCGGAATTCACGTGGAATTCTCACATCATATGCATAGGACATACACTCCCCCGGGCTCGGACCGAGGGCACGGCACCGCTTCCCGGGCAGCGCCATGGGTGGCGTCAGGGGACATGACGAACCATCACCGCGAATCATGTGATTCGGATCACGGTCATACAACGCCCGGGGCATGTGACCGGTCTGTCCGATCACCCGAGCACTCCATGCCCGGCCGAAAGAAGACGAGGACACCGATCCGATGACGACCCCAGCCGTCGAGAGCCCGCGCGGATCGCGCCGCGCCTCCAAGGCCGCCAAGCCCCGCCGCCGCAAGGGCCGGTGGGTCCTGCTCTCGCTGGCCGTGCTCGTCGTGGCCGCGGGCGGCACCGGCTACTGGCTCTACAGCGGCCTCGACAACAACATCCAGGGTGTCGACATCGACAGGGCCCTCGGCGACGACCGGCCGGAGAAACTGCCCACTTCAGGACAGAACATCCTCGTCCTGGGCTCCGACTCACGGGCCGGCGCCAACGCCGCCCTCCACACCGGCAATGTCTCCGGGGCGCGTTCCGACACGGCGCTGGTGATGCACATACCCGACGGCCGCACCAAGGCCGTCGCGGTCAGCATCCCCCGCGACACCCTGGTCACGCGCCCCGAGTGCACCAAGTCCGACGGCACCCAGGTCCCCTCGGCGAAGCGCGTGATGTTCAACTCCATCTACTCCCAGGTGGGTCCGGCCTGCGTGGTCAAGACCGTGGAGCAGATGTCCGGGGTCCGCATGGACCACTACGTCGAGATCGACTTCGCCGGTTTCAAGGGGCTGGTGGACGCGATAGGCGGGGTCACCGTCACCGTCGACCAGGCCATCCACGACAAGTCCAGCGGTCTGAACATCACCGCGGGCACGCACCGGCTGAACGGCACGCAGTCGCTGGAGTTCGTCCGCACCCGGCACGGCATCGGGGACGGCAGCGACCTCGGCCGCATCGGGCTCCAACAGCAGTTCATGCTGGCACTGTTGGGCGAGATCAAGAAGCAGGACCTGCTGGGCAGCCCGACGAAGGCCTACAAGATCGCCGACAGTCTGACCGCGGCGCTGACCACCGACTCGGGGCTCGCCTCCCTGACCAAACTGGCGGACTTCGGCCGCAGCATGAACGGGGTGGACCCGTCCACCATGGAGACGATCATGCTTCCGGTGGCGTACGACAGGATCGACCCCAACCGGGTGGTCGCCGCCGAGCCGCAGGCGAGCACGCTGTGGAAGGCGATCCGGACCGACTCGGTCATCCCCGCCTCGGCGAAGAAGTCCCCGGCCACCGGCGGCTCCTGACGAACGATCGCCGGGGAGCAGCGCCCCCGGCGAGCCGTCACACCGACTGCCACGCCGCCAGCGCCAGCCCCGGCTCGTCCTTCTGACGGGCCACGCGGAGTTCACCGTCCGGGGTCAGGCTCGCAGCCGTCACCCGCCCCTCGGCGTCCTCGGCCAGCGCGACCCGCGTGCCCACCGGCAGCTGCGGGCCCGACTCGCTCCACCACAGGCCGGCCGACTCCTGTTCGGTGGGGCAGGCCGCGAGGACGACCCGGCCGGAGTCCGAACGCTGGGCGAGCAGCGTGCAGTCGTAGCCGTCGACGGCGCAGCGCAGTGCCGCCACCGGACCCGCTCCCGCGGTGCGCAGCAGCGGGACCGGGTCGCCGCCCGGACGCCAGGCGTGCAGCATGCCCTCGGGGTCCGCGAAGAACAGCGTGGTGTGCTCCTTGGAGGTGGGCAGGGCGGTCAGCGTGCCCGGCCGCACGGCCGCCTCCAGCGCCTCGTCGGGCACCAGGACCCCACCGGGCTCCTCCTGGCGCCAGCGCAGAATGCCGTCCGACGTGGTGGCATACAGCTCGACGCGCCCTGACCCCGCGGCCACGGCGGCGAGTTCCTCGTGCGCGCCCGGGCCTCCGATGTCGCGCCAGGGGCCCCAGCCGCCGCGCTCCTTCTGGGCGAGCATGCTGACGCCGCCGCCCTTGTTGCGCGTGAAGACATGGGCGCGGCCCTCGGCGTCCACCGCCACCGCCGGCAGCCCGGTCCGGTCGCCCTTCTTGTCCGGGTGGCCGACCGGGGTCCAGTCGAGCGCCGCCAGATGCGGACGGAAGTGGGTGGAGTGGACGAGCCCCGACTCGCCCGGGACCGTGGGGCGCCACGCGACGAGGTGGGCATACCCGTCGGCGCCCTGGCCGAGCGCCAGTTGGGCGTGGAGCCGCTGGTCCCCGCCGACCTTGCGCGGGGGCTCCCAGGGAAGGCCCGGGTGGTGTTCGGCCCGGCACCACACCGCTTCGTCCCGCGAGGCGTAGGTGCTCAGGCTGCCGTCCCGGCCGCGCAGCAGCCAGGAGCCGTTCAAAGTACGGACCGTTGACACTCCCCCACTCTAGTGCTGCGACCGGGAAGGTTCACCGGCTCGCGACTCCCCCCGCCCGGCGGCTGGGAGGTGCCCCCCAGGCACGGCACCTCGCCGCGTTGTCGCATCACCCGCGTACATCCAGTACGCGGGCGATGCTCCGCCTTGCGATCCACCGCACCGGACGCCGCTGGCTTTCCGGCAAACCGTCCGGCCACAGCACTGGTCGGGAGAGCCCGCCGGGCGGGTGTCGCAGGCTCGTGCGAGGCTGTGGGCATGAGCGCCCCGCCCCTGGTGATCGTCGACGCCGCGAACGTCGTCGGATCCGTGCCCGACGGCTGGTGGCGGGACCGGCACGGCGCCGCGGAGCGACTGCGGGACCGCCTGGCGGGATACGCCGAGCGGGGGCTGCCCGGCCGCCCCGGTCCGGTGGAGCTGGTGCTCGTGGTCGAGGGCGCGGCACGCGGGGTTCAGTCCGTGCCCGGCGTACGGGTGGAGACGGCGCCCGGCAGCGGTGACGACCGCATCGTCGAACTGGTGGAAGCGGCCGGGGACCGGCCCGTCCTGGTCGTCACCGCGGACCGGGAGCTGCGCCGCCGGGTCGGCGACCGGGGCGCGGAGTTCGCGGGTCCGCGGTCGTTGCGCGATCCGGAGCCTCCGGCCGGCCCGAGCTGAGAAGCGGCCCGAGCTGAGAAGCGCTCACGGGGTCGCGTCGCCCGGCCGCCCGGCCGCCCGCCCCGCCGCACGCTGCTCCTCGCCCACCCGGCTGTGCCTACGGCCGTAGAAGAAGTACACGAGGAAGCCGACCACCAGCCAGACGGCGAACCGCAGCCAGGTCGTGGCGGGCAGGTTCAGCATCAGCCACAGCGAGGCGCACACCGAGAGGGCGGGCAGCACCGGCACGAACGGGGTGCGGAAGGCGCGGTGCAGATCGGGGCGGGTGCGCCGCAGAACGACCACGCCGATCGCGACGACGACAAAGGCGAAGAGCGTACCGATGTTGATGAGTTCGGCGAGTTCGCTGAGGCTGGTGAAGCCCGCGACCACAGCGATGACCACGCCGAGCAGGACGGTCGGCCGGTGCGGGGTCTTGAAGCGCGGGTGGACCCGGGAGAAGAACCGGGGCAGCAGTCCGTCCCGGCTCATCGCGAAGAAGACCCGGGTCTGACCGAGGAGCAGGATCAGGCAGACCGTGGTCAGGCCGACGGCGGCACCGAAGCTGATCACTCCCGCGTACCAGGGGTGTCCGATGCTCTTGAAGGCGTCGGCGAGCGGTGCGTCGACGGACAGGTCGTTGTAGCGCTGCATCCCGGTGACCACGATCGACACCGCCACGTACAACGTGGTGCAGATCAGCAGGGAGCCGAGGATGCCGCGTGGCATGTCGCGCTGCGGGTTGCGGGTCTCCTCGGCCGTCGTCGACACGATGTCGAAGCCGATGAAGGCGAAGAAGACGACGGACGCGGCGGTGAAGATCCCGAGCACTCCGAAGTCGGAGGGCACCCAGCCGGCGATGAGCTGGATGAGCGGTGCCTTGAGGCTGCCGGCCGCCGGTACGGCCTCGGCCTTCGGGACGAACGGCTTGTAGTTGGCGGTGTTGATGAAGAAGGCACCCGCAATGATCACGATCAGCACGACGACGACCTTGACGGCGACGACGAGCCGCGTGACCCGGGCCGACAGCCTCATCCCGACGACGAGGATGGCGGTGAGCATCAGGACGAGCCCGGCGGCGAGGATGTCGAAGCCGAATCCGCCGGTCCCCTCGTGGCCGCTCAGCGCCGCGGGCAGATGCAGGCCCGCGTTGTCGAGCAGGGAGCGGATGTATCCGGACCAGCCGACGGCGACCACCGCCGTGCCCAGCGCGAACTCCAGGACCAGGTCCCAGCCGATGATCCAGGCGGGCAGCTCGCCGAGGGTGGCGTACGAGAACGTGTAGGCGGATCCCGCGACCGGGACCGTCGAGGCGAACTCGGCGTAGCAGAGCGCAGCGAGCGCGCAGACGACAGCGGCCACGACGAACGACAGCGAGACGGCCGGTCCCGCGTTCTCCTTGGCGACCTTGCCGGTGAGCACGAAGATGCCGGTGCCGATGATGACCCCGACGCCGAACACGGTCAGATCCAGCGCGGTGAGGGTCTTCTTGAGCGCGTGCTCCGGCTCCTCGGTGTCCTGGATCGACCGCTCGATGTTCTTGGTCCTGAAGAGGGTGCTGCTCACGGCGTACCTCCCACGCTTGTCGTCCTCGACATGATCGAGAGGGGCCGTAGTGCGTATGCCCCGAAAGAGTGGGATTCACGCAAATGGGCCGGTCCCGCCACCGTAAAGGATGGCGGGACCGGCCCGGGCCGATCGGCGGGAGGGTCAGTCCCGTGCGGACTCCACCGAGTCCACGGCCCGCGCGGCGGCCGTACCGTCGGCGGAGATCCCGCCGTTCGGGCGGATCCGGGAGGAGTAGGGAAGGCCGTCGAGCTTGGCCACGAGGCCGGTGACCTGGCGGGCGATGTCCGGCGCGGTCAGGCCGATCTCCGCCATGACCTCCTTGCGGGAGGCGTGGTCGAGGAAGCGCGGCGGGACGCCGAAGTCGCGCAGCGGCACATCGACGCCCGCGTCACGCAGGGCCTGCGCGATCGCCGAACCGACACCGCCGACCCGCGAGTTGTCCTCGACGGTGACGACCACCCGGTGCTGCTCGGCGAGCGGGGCGAGCGCCGCGTCGACGGGCTTGACCCAGCGGGGGTCGACGACGGTGGTGGAGATGCCCTGCTTCTTGAGCAGGTCGGCGATCTCCAGGCACATGGGCGCGAGCGCGCCGACGGACACCAGCAGCACGTCCGGCACCGGGGCGTCGGCCTTGCGCAGCACGTCCATCCCGCCGACCTTGCCCACCGCGGGGACCGCCGGGCCGACGACGCCCTTGGAGTAGCGCAGCACGGTCGGCGCGTCATCGACCTCCACGGCCTCGCGCAGCTGGGCGCGCAGTTGCTCGGCGTCGCGCGGGGCGGCGATCCTGAGGCCGGGGACGACCTGGAGCATCGACATGTCCCACATGCCGTTGTGCGAGGCGCCGTCGTCGCCGGTGACGCCGGCCCGGTCCAGCACGAAGGTCACGCCGCACTTGTGCAGGGCGACGTCCATGAGGACCTGGTCGAAGGCGCGGTTGAGGAAGGTGGCGTACACCGCGAAGACCGGGTGCAGTCCGCCGGTGGCGAGGCCGGCCGCGGAGACCGCGCCGTGCTGCTCGGCGATGCCGACGTCGTAGATCCGGTTCGGGAAGGTGTCCGCGAACTTCTTCAGGCCCACGGGGTGGAGCATCGCCGCGGTGATGGCGACGATGTCCTTGCGCTCGTGGCCGAGCTTGACCATCTCGTCGCCGAAGACGGAAGTCCAGCTGGCGGCGGCCGCCTTGATGGGCAGGCCGGTGTCGGGGTGGATGGGGCCGATGCCGTGGAAGCGGTCGGCCTCGTCCTGCTCGGCGGGCTTGTAGCCGCGGCCCTTCTCGGTGAGGCAGTGCACGATGACCGGGCCGCCGAACCGCTTGGCGCGGGCGAGGGCCGACTCCAGGGCCTCGATGTTGTGGCCGTCGATCGGGCCGACGTACTTCAGGCCCAGGTCCTCGAACATGCCCTGCGGGGCGATGAAGTCCTTCAGGCCCTTCTTGGCGCCGTGCAGGGTCTCGTAGAGGGGCTTGCCGACGACGGGGGTGCGCTCCAGCACCTCCCTGGTGCGGGTCAGGAACTTCTCGTAGCCGTCGGTGGTGCGCAGGGTGGCCAGATGGTTGGCGAGACCGCCGATCGTCGGGGAGTACGAGCGCTCGTTGTCGTTGACGACGATGACCAGGGGGCGGTCCTTGGCGTCCGCGATGTTGTTGAGCGCCTCCCAGGCCATGCCGCCGGTCAGCGCCCCGTCACCGATGACGGCGACGACGTGGCTGTCCCGCTCCAGCAGCTCATCGGCCTTGGCGAGGCCGTCGGCCCAGCCGAGGACCGTGGAGGCGTGCGAGTTCTCGATGATGTCGTGCTCGGACTCGGCGCGCGAGGGGTAGCCGGACAGTCCGCCCTTGCTGCGCAGCTTCGAGAAGTCCTGGCGGCCGGTGAGCAGCTTGTGCACATAGGCCTGGTGGCCGGTGTCGAAGAGGACCTTGTCCTTGGGCGAGTCGAAGACACGGTGCAGGGCGATGGTGAGCTCGACCACACCGAGGTTGGGGCCGAGGTGGCCACCGGTCTTGGACACGGCGTCGACGAGGAAGGTCCGGATCTCCTCTGCCAGCTGGTCCAGCTCCTCCAAGCTGAGCTGGTCCAGATCGCGCGGTCCCCTGATGCGGGTCAGCAGCGGCACCCGTGCCTCCTTGCAGTAGAGCTGAGTCGAGCTTTTGCTGGGCCTGTCGAGTCTAATGTTCCGCCTGTGCGGATCATGAGCGGCCCTGGCGTTCGGGGCATATCCGTTTTCGGCCGCACCCTGCCGGCCGGGGCCGGACAAGACTGTGCCCGGCACCGCCATGGGCGCCGGGCACGGGTCTGTCAGGGGACGGTCGCGTCCCGCCCACGAGGCGCAGAGCGCCCCGCGGTGGGGGACTAGGCGCGACCGGCCGTCTTCTGCGTCTTGCGGGTGACCGCGTCGATGACGACGGTCGCCAGCAGAACACCACCGGTGATCATGTACTGGACCGGGGAGGCGATGCCCTCCAGGGCGAGGCCGTACTGGATCGAGACGATGACCAGCACACCGAGCAGCGCGTTCCAGGTGCGGCCACGGCCGCCGAAGAGCGACGTACCACCGATCACCGCGGCGGCGATCGCGTTCATCAGCAGGTCACCGGCACCGGCGCCCTGGTTGGCGGAGGCGATCTTCGAGGCGATGAACAGACCGCCGATCGCGGCGAAGGTGCCGGAGATCGCGAAGACCGAGATCCGGACCGTGGCCACGTTGATACCGGCACGGCGGGACGCCTCCACGCTGCCGCCGAGCGCGAACACCTTGCGGCCGTACGCGGTGCGGCGCAGGACGAAGTCCGTGATCAGCAGCACAGCGATGAAGATCACCACGGCGAGCGGCAGGCCCTTGTACTGGTTGTAGACGATGGCCACGGCGAACGAGAGGATCGCCAGCAGCACCGTCCGCAGGATCGTCTCGCTCAGCGGCCGGGACGGCACACCGGCGGCCTCGCGCCTCTTGTTGCCGAAGTAGGCGCTGAGGAAGTACAGCACGGTCACCGCGAACGCGAGCCCGTAGGCGGCGGCCACGTCGGAGAAGTAGTACGTCGTCAGCTTGGCGACCAGGCCGTCGCTGTTCAGGTTGATCGTGCCGCTGTCGCCCAGGATCTGGAGCATGAAGCCGTTCCAGAACAGCAGACCGGCCAGGGTGACGGCGAACGCCGGCACACCGATCTTCGCGAAGACGAAGCCGTGGAGGGCTCCGGCGACCGTACCGGTGAGGATGGCCAGCACGAAGGCCAGCACCTCGTTCATGCCGTGGGTGATGTTCAGCACCGCGAAGGCGGCACCCGCGACGCCGGACACCGAGCCGACCGACAGGTCGATCTCACCGAGCAGCAGCACGAAGACGATACCGACGGCGATCATGCCCGTGCCGACCATGGCGACGGAGATGTCGGAGAGGTTGCCCGCGGTGAGGAAGTTCGAGTTCAGGCTCTGGAAGATGATCCAGATGATGGCCAGGCCGACGACGACCGGGATCGCGCCCAGGTCACCGGCCTTCATCTTGCGCTTGAACTCGCCGATGTAGCCCGCGAAGCCCTGTTCGCGCACCAGCAGCCGGGGGTCGACCGCGGTGACCGCCTTCGCGGCCGCCTCGGGGTTCTCCACGGCCGTGTCCTCGGGGGGTGTCGAGGTCTTGTCGATGCTCACTTCTTGATCTCCCCATTGCTGCGCGCCGCACGACGGGTCACGGCGTTGTCCGTGGCGCCGGTGATGGCGGAGATGATCTCTTCCTGAGAGGTCGACTTGACCTCGAAGATGCCGTTGTTGTGTCCCAGACGAAGCACCGCCACCTTGTCGGCGACGGCCTTCACATCGGCCATGTTGTGGCTGATGAGGATCACGGCGTGACCGCGCTCGCGCAGCCGCTCCACCAGGTCGAGGACCTGCGCGGTCTGCTCGACACCGAGGGCGGCGGTGGGCTCGTCGAGGATGACCAGCTTGGGCTCGCCGAGCATGGAACGGGCGATCGCCACGACCTGGCGCTGACCGCCGGAGAGCGAGGCGATCGGGATACGGACGCTCGGGATGCGGATGGACAGCTGGTCCAGCAGCTCACGCGAGCGCCGCTCCATCTCCACCTCGTCCAGCACGCCGCGCCGGCGGATCTCCCGGCCCAGGTACAGGTTGCCGACGACGTCGATGTTGTCGCACAGCGCGAGGTCCTGGTAGACCGTCGCGATGCCCAGGTTCTGGGCGTCGTTCGGCTTGCCGATGTTGACGGTCTTGCCTTCCCACTCGATGACGCCCTCATCGATGGGGTGCACGCCGGCGATCGTCTTGACCAGCGTGGATTTTCCGGCGCCGTTGTCGCCCACGAGGGCGACCACCTCTCCGGAGTGGACCTCAAGCTCTACGTCGGTGAGCGCCTGTACGGCACCGAACCGCTTGGAGACCCCGCGCAACGCCAGCACGGGCGTAGCGGACACGTGAACCATCTCCTTCGCCGCCTGACCCGGCGGGAGGTTGTGCAGAAGTTTGGGGGATGTTCCGTCCGGCGCCCCGCTACGAGCTTGCGGGGCTGGTGAGAGCGGGACGCCGGAGGAGCTTGCGTGTGCCCGGTCCGGTACGGGAATTCACGGACGAATTCCCGTACGAGGAAAGGACTCGGGGTCGCTTACTTCAGACCGATCTTGTCGCAGGCGGCCTTGAACTGCGCGGTGCAGATGTCGGCCGTGGTGTAGATGCCGTCCTTGATGACGGTGTCGTTGATGTTGTCCTTGGTCAGCGACTGGACCGGGACCAGAACCGACGGAACCTGCTTGGTGGTCGGGCTGTCGACCTTGTCCTTGGCGATCGAGTCGAGCGACTTGCCCTGGGCGAGCGCGACGGCCATCTGCGCGGCGATGTCCGCCTCCTGCGGGTAGGACTTGTACACGCTCATGTACTGCTCACCCGTGACGATGCGCTGCACACCCGCGAGCTCCGCGTCCTGGCCGGTGACCGGGATGTTGGTCAGGCCGGCGGCCTTGAGGGCGGTGATGATACCGCCGGCCATGCCGTCGTTGGCGGAGTAGACGCCGATGATGTTCTTCTTGCCGAGGGCGGAGATGGCGCCCTCCATGTTGGTGTTGGCGTTCTCCGGCTTCCAGTCCTTGGTGTCGTACTCCTTGCCGACGTTCACCTTGCCGTCGAGCACCTCGTGGGCGCCCTTCTTGAACTGCGCGGCGTTCGGGTCGGTGACGGAGCCGTTCATCATGACGATCTTGCCGGACTTGGCCTTGGAGCCCAGCGCCTTGAGGAGGGCCTCGCCCTGGGTCTTGCCGACGGTCTCGTTGTCGAACGAGGTGTAGGCGCTGATCGGGCCCTGCGCGAGGCGGTCGTAGGCGACGACCGGGATGCCGGCGTCCTTCGCCTTCTGGACCGAGCTCTTTATGGCCGCAGAGTCCACCGCGTCCACGATCAGCACGTCGACCTTGTTGGTGACCATGGTGTCGACCTGCTGGTTCTGCGTGGTGGCGTCCTGCTTGGCGTTGGCGTAGACAACCTCGCCCTTGCCGTTCGTGAGCTCCTTGACCTTCTTCTCGATCAAGGGGCGGTCGAACTTCTCGTAACGCGCGGTCTGGTTCTCGGGGAGAAGCAGACCCACCTTGATGGCGTCGCCCTTCTTGGCGCTCGGCGCGGACGAGGAGGAGCCGCCACCCGACTCCTTGGCGCTGCCACATGCGGCCAGCGAAACGGCCATGGCACCAGCAGCAACGGCGAAGGCCGCACGACGCATACGCGTGTTCACTTCAGAAACCTCCCTGACGAGGCCGCGTCGTTGCGGCCGAGGTGGCTGGAAGTCAACTCGGCCGCACGTGCGACGTCAAGAAGTAAATCCTTAACGAGATGGCAACGGTGCCATCCGTTCTCTAAGTGAAGGCAGGCACGACGGCAGAAAGAGTGCCGTCCAAAAGGGTCGAATCGCCCATCTCGCTGAGCGCGAGAGCGAGCGCTCCGAGCACCTCGGCGCGACCCCCGAGCGCCCCCGGCAGCACCGACAACTGCCGTGCGGCACTGGGAATCGCGTACCGGCCCACCGACTCCCTGATGGGCCCGAGAACCAGCTCTCCGGCCTCGGCGAGATCACCGCCCAGGACCACGCGGCTCGGGTTCAGCAGATTGCAGAGATTGGCGACCCCGCTGCCGATGTGGCGGCCGACGTCGGCGATCACCCGGCGGCAGCCCGGATCCCCGTCCCGCGCCAGCCTGACCACGCCCTCCATGGTCAGATCGGCGCCGTGGCTGGGCTGGAGCAGCGGCAGCACATACCGCGCCGCCGTGAACGTCTCCAGGCAGCCCCGGTTGCCGCAGCGGCAGACGGGACCGGATTCATCGAGAGTGATATGCCCGATTTCTCCTGCCGTACCGCCGGGCCCCCGGTAGATCGTCCCGTCGATCACCAGACCGGCGCCGACACCGCTCGCGACCTTGATGTACGCGAGGTCCTTGACCCCCCGGCCACTGCCCCAGACCAGCTCGCCGAGGGCGCCCAGGTTGGCGTCGTTGTCCACGTGCACCGGCACGCCGAGCCGCCCCCGCAGCTCCTCGGCGGGCCTGGCGCCGGTCCAGCCCGGCAGGATCGCGGTGGAGCCGAGCGTGCCCGACTCGACGTCGATGGGACCGGGTACCCCCAGACCCACGCCGGCGATCTTCGACCGGTCCACCCCGGTCGCCTCGATCAGCCTGCTGACCAGCTCTTCCGCCCGGTCGAAGCCCTGCGCGGCGGAGGCGTCCACATCCAGCGGCTCCGCCTCCTCGGCCAGCACCTGATGGGCGAGGTTGCCTACCGCGACGCGCAAATGGGTGTGCCCGAAGTCGATGCCGATCACGATGCCGGCATCACCGCTCAAAGAGACGCTACGGGCCCGCCGGCCGCCCGACGACGTGGGCGTGACCTCAACGGTTCCGCCGTCCTTGAGCTCCCGCACGATATTGGAGACCGTTGCCGCGGACAGACCCGTCGTCCTCGCGATCTCCGCCTGCGTGAGGGACCCGGCCAGCCGCACGGCACGTACAACCCGCTCCAGGTTGGCTCGGTGCAGCGACGACTGCGACCCTGGAGTCTCCACGACGACCTCCTGAGCACGGGACCGCTTCGGTGAGGCCCCGCCTATGTCCAACTAGTGAACTCTAAGCTGAGCCGTTCGGGTTGCCTCCCGTCAAGAGGTTGAACCGCATCCGGGTCCTTGGACACAGTGCCGCGCGCCGCCCGGGAGCCCCGAGCGGCGCGCACCGAATACGTCACGGAGTGTGACGAACCCTTGGGGTTACTTGAGTGTCGCCGAGGTCAGACCCGCTTGCACCTGGCGTTGGAAGGACAGATAGACCACCAGCATCGGGATCATCGCGATGGTCACGCCTGCGAACAGAACCGGCAGGTCGGAGGCGTATCCCTGCTGTTGCTGGAGCTGGATGAGGCCCTGGGTGAGCACATAGCGTTCGGGGTCCGAACCGCTCTGCGGCTGCATCAGAACCGTCGGCAGGATGAACTGGTTCCACTGACCCAGCGTGTTGAAGATCCCGACGCTGACCAGACCGGGCTTCGCCATCGGCAGCATCACCTGGAAGAACGTCCGGGTGTGCGAGGCACCGTCCAGGACAGCCGCCTCGAAGACCGCCGTGGGCAGGGTCCGGAAGAAGGCGTGCATGAAGAACACCGTGAACGGCATCGAGTAGGCGATGTAGACCAGGATCAGACCCTGGTAGGTGTTCAGCATGTCCAGCCGTTTGACCATGAAGAACAGCGGGACCAGGGCGAGGAACACCGGGAACATCGCGCCCGCGACGAAGAAGTAGTACAGGAACCGGTGGCCCGGGAACGGGTAGCGGGCGAGCACGTACGCGGCCATCGAGCCGAACAGCATCGTCAACGGCACCGAGAACACCAGCACGATCACGGTGTTCAGGAAGTAGTCGCCGATCCCCTTGTCCCAGGCCCGCCGGAACACGTCGAAGGACCACTCGTGCGGCAAGCCGAAGGCCGAGCCGCCGATCTGGGCGTCGGTCTTGAAGGAGCTGAGCACCAGCCACAGCAGCGGCAGCACGATCAGCAGGGCCCACAGGGCGAGGAAGCCGTGTGAGAAGACGTTCAGGACCACGCCCTCGCCGCGCCGGTCGCCGGGGCGGAGGGGAACCTTGGCCGCGGACCGCTGGGCGGGCACGGCCGCGGTCTGCTGGATGGGTGCGCTCATCGTCGTCTCTCCCGCTCAGAACTCGATGCGCTCGCGGCGGGTGGCGCGCAGCGTGACCACGGACAGGACCAGGGTGAGCAGCAGCATGACGACGCCCATGGCGCAGGCATAGCCGCTCTTGCCGAAATAGAGGAAGTTGCGCATCATCACGGTCGACATGACGTCGCTGTGATGGTCGGGGCCGCCGCCGTAGGCACCCATGTTCTGGGTCATGGAGGAGACCAGGACGAACATGTCCATGGCCACGATGCCCAGATACACCCATGCGGTCTGCACGGTGTCCCACAGCAGCGGCAGCGTGATGCGGAAGAAGGACTGGGAACGGTTCGCACCGTCGATGAGCGCCGCCTCGTAGATGTCCTTCGGAATGGACTGCATGGCGGACGAGAACAGCACCAGATAGAAGCCGACGCCGTGCCAGACCACGACCAGGATCAGCGCCCACAGCACCAGGTTGGGCTCGTTGAGCCATTCCACGGGATTGTCGGGGTCGACCAGGCCGAGTTTGATGAGGAAGCCGTTCAGCAGACCGCCGCCGTCACTGCGGTACACCGCGTTGAACAGCACCGCGAGAATCGCGAGTGACAGCACCTGAGGAAAGAAGTAGACGATCTTGTAGAACTTCGATCCCGCCACGCCCTGGACGCCGCCGGCCCGGCTGCGACCGCCCGCGTTCACCATGAAGGCGAAGAACAGGGCGAACAGAATGGTGATCACCGGGATGAAGACCAGAAACAGGATGTTGTGCCAGATGGCCTCCAGGAAGACGTCGTCCTGGAGCAGCGCCCGGTAGTTGTCCAGGCCGACGAACTTGAAGGTCTGCGACTGGCCTTTCCAGTCGGTCAGCGAATAGCCGAACGTCTGGATGTACGGCCAGATGACGAAGATCAGATAGAGCGCCACGGGGGCGAAGAGAAATCCCGCGACGAACCGGTACTGCCCTTTGTGCATGGCGTTCCTGCCCCTGGTGTGCCGTTCCGGGCCGGGAATCGATCTGATTCCCGGCCCGGAATCCGGTCGGTCGAGCGGGCCCCGGTCGCGCGGGCCCGGCCGGCGGCGAGCCTCAGTCGTGGTGGTTCTTCTTGGAGGCCGGGTCCTTGGCCTGCTTGTCGACCGCGGCCTGACAGCGCTTCAGCCACTCCTTGGGCTGGATGCGCTTGGCCATCAGCTCGTTGGAGGCGTTCTGGATGTTGGTGTCCATCTCGCTGTACCAGTCCGGGTAGAGGAAGCGGAAGGTGTTGGTGCCCGCCGCCTTGGACGCCTCGACCGTGGACTGCGTGCCCGGGCGCAGGGTCACACCGGTGTCGACACCGTTCTGGAGGATGGTGAGCGAGTTGGCCTGCTTGGCGAACAGCGTCGACCACTCCTTGGAGAGCATGTGCCGCATGAACTCCTTGGCCCCGGGCAGGTTCTTGGCCTTCGCGGGGATGATGAAGGGCTCGCCGGAGCCGGCCCGGATCGCCTCGAAGGGCATCTCGCTGCCGGACAGCGGCGGCATCGGCAGGAACTTCATGTCGAAGTCCGACGGCGTCTGCTTGAGCTGCTCGTTCTCCAGCCAGGAGCCACAGGTGATGAAGGCGGCCTTGTACTGGTTCCAGCGCGTCTGCGACTCGGTGTGGGTCAGGCCGTTCGTGCCGGGCATCAACAGGCCCTTCTCGACGACCTCGTAGATCGCCTCGATGCCGGCCTGTGCGGCGTCGGAACCGACGAACGCCTTCGGGTCGAGGTTGTCGATCGCCTTGACGGCGTCGATACCGCCCTTCTTGGCGATCATGTCCATGATGGCGACGTTGATGTAATAGGGGTACTTGCCCTGGTGGGCGAGGCCACCGATGCCCTGCTTCTTGGCGTCCTGGCAGATGGCGAGGAAGTCGTCCCAGGTCTTGGGCGCCGTCCAGCCCTTCTCCTTGAAGAGTTTGCCGGAGTACCACAGACCCCACACCGTGTAGATGTAGTTGAGGGCGACGACCTTGCCCTCCTGGATGCCCGGGTCGAGAGTGCCCGGGATGAGGGTGTCGCGGACCTTCTTGCTCGGGTCGTCGACCGACGGCGCGTCGAGGACCTCCGCGAGGTCGAGCAGCTGGCCGTTCTTGTAGAGGACGTCGACCTTGATCTGCTGGGCGCCGGAGTCGTCCACGATGTCCGGCGGGTTGCCCGCGTTGAAGCGGGGCTGGAGCTTGCCCGTGATCTCCTGGGTGCCGGTGTGGGTCGAGGTGATGCCGAGCTTCTTCTGGTAGTCGGCCTCCCACGCCTTGGCGTAGTCGTCGCCGTAGCCGCCCTTGAAGACGACGACGTCGAGCTTGCTGCCCTTCTCCGCGCCGAAGGGGTTCGTCTTGGACGTCTTCCCCTTGGTGTTGTCGTCGCTCGAACCGCCGCCCCCGCCGCTGGCGCACGCGGACAGAAAGCCCATCGCGGGGACGGAGATCAGACCGAGCGCGGCGGACCGCTTGATCAGGTCGCGGCGGCCGACGCCCCCGGATGTGTTCTCGCCGGAAGTGGATCCCATGCTCAAGTCCTCGCCTTCTCCAGGACTCAGGCGGTGAACCGGATCCTCCGGCACCGCGGTGATGGTGAAGCTGGGGTCGTGCATGAGGGATTCGGTGGGAGAGCGCTACAGCCCGTCGTGCCGAAAACGGTCCGCCGCCTCCCGATTCCCCCCGGTCCTGCCTGTCCAGGGCTTGCCGTGGCGCTGGGCGACGGCTGCCCGAACGCCGACAGGTATAGTCCACTTCCCGCCAACGGAGCAAGATCGAATGCAAGGTTGACGGTGTGCTTTTCCGAGTTGAGACCTCGCGGAAATACGGGATGCCCGTATGTCACTCGCACGAGATATCCGCCGCAATGACCCCGAATGCCACACTCAACACCCTTGACATCACAGACCACTTGGGCACCTACTGGTCCTTGCGCAGCAGAGTTGACAACGTTGTCCATATTTTCACAGCGCAGGGAGGGTGCTCGCGCATGCAGCACAGATCTCGGCACAGACGGGCTCGGTCGGCGGTCGTGGCAACGGCCGCCTTCGCATTGGTGGCGGGTCTCCAGGGCGCGGCGGAGGCGCTGCCCCACCAAGGCCCCGCCGCGGAGCGGGAGTTCGCCTCCTCGTTCGAGGCGGGTGACCCGGCGCCGACGTGGCTGAACACCGTGGACACCGGAGCCGACGGCAGCAAGCGGGCGTCCGGCGTGGACGGCGGATACACGACGGGCATCCCCGGCAATGTGACCGACGAGGTCACCGATGTCCGCGCCAGTGCCGAGAACTCGGGCGCGGGTGAGGTCAAGGAGAACCTGATCGACGGCGAGCCCGGCACCAAATGGCTCACGTTCGCGCCCTCGGGCTGGGTCGAGTTCGACCTCGACGCGCCGGCCAAGGTGGTCACCTACGCGCTGACCTCGGCCAACGACTACGCGGAGCGGGACCCCGCCGACTGGACCCTCCAGGGCTCCACGGACGGCAAGGACTGGAAGACCCTCGACACCCGCACCGGTGAATCGTTCGACCAGCGTTTCCAGACCAAGTCGTACGATCTCGCGGAGCCTGCCGAGTACGCCCACTTCCGGCTCGACATCACCAAGAACCACGGCGCGGACATCCTCCAGCTCGCCGATGTGCAGTTCTCCACCGGCAAGACCACCGAGCCCACGCCCAAGGACATGCGCACCCTGGTGGACCGCGGCCCGATCGGCTCCCCCACGGCCAAGGCGGGCGCAGGCTTCACGGGCCGCCGGGCCCTGCGGTACGCGGGGTCGCACACGACGGACGGACGGGCGTACTCGTACAACAAGGTCTTCGACGTGAACGTGCGCGTCGAGCCGAACACCCGGCTGTCGTACCGGATCTTCCCGTCGATGGCCGACAAGGACCGGGACTACGACGCCACGAACGTCTCCGTCGACCTCGCCTTCACCGACGGCACCTATCTCAGCGGCCTCGGCGCGCTCGACGAGCACGGCTTCCCGCTGTCCCCGCAGGGGCAGGGCGCCTCCAAGGTGCTGTACGTCAACCAGTGGAACGACGTGGCCTCGCGGATCGGGTCGGTCGCCGCGGGCAAGACCGTGGACCGGATCCTGGTGGCGTACGACTCGCCGAAGGGGCCCGCGAAGTTCCGGGGCTGGGTGGACGACATCGCGCTGAAGCCGACGCCGCCGGAGAAGCCCAAGGCCCATCTGTCCGACTACGCGCTCACCACCCGCGGCACCAACTCCAGCGGCTCCTTCTCACGCGGCAACACCTTCCCCGCGACCGCCCTGCCGCACGGCTTCAACTTCTGGACGCCGGTGACCAACGCGGGCTCGCTGAACTGGCTGTACGACTACGCCCGGGCGAACAACGCGGACAACCTGCCGACCATCGAGGCGTTCAGCGCGAGTCATGAGCCGAGCCCCTGGATGGGTGACCGGCAGACGTTCCAGGTGATGCCGTCGACCGCCGCCGGCACCCCGGACACCGGCCGCGCCGCACGGGCACTGGCGTTCCGGCACGACAAGGAGACGGCACGCCCGTACTACTACGGGGTGACCTTCGAGAACGGGCTCAAGGCGGAGATGACGCCCACGGACCACGCGGCGGTGCTCCGGTTCACCTATCCGGGCGACGACGCGAGCGTGATCTTCGACAATGTGACCGAGCAGGCCGGGCTGACCCTCGACAAGGACAACGGGATCGTCACCGGGTTCTCCGATGTGAAGTCCGGACTGTCGACGGGGGCGACGCGCCTGTTCGTCTACGGCGTCTTCGACGCACCCGTGACGGACGGCGCGGCCTCGGGTGTGAAGGGCTATCTGCGCCTGCGCCCCGGTGCGGACCACACGGTGACCCTGCGCCTGGCCACCTCGCTGATCAGCATCGACCAGGCGAAGGACAACCTGCGCCAGGAGGTCCCGGACGGCACGTCGTTCGACACGGTGAAGGCTCGCGCGCAGCGCGCCTGGGACAAGCTGCTCGGCACGATCGAGGTCGAGGGCGCGACCCCCGACCAGCTGACGACGCTCTACTCCTCGATGTACCGGCTGTATCTGTACCCCAACTCCGGCTACGAGAAGGTGGGTTCGGGCTACCAGTACGCGTCCCCGTTCTCCCCGATGACGGGCCAGGACACCCCCACGCACACCGGGGCGAAGATCGTCGACGGCAAGGTGTACGTCAACAACGGCTTCTGGGACACCTACCGGACGACCTGGCCGGCGTACTCCTTCTTCACCCCGAAGCAGGCCGGTGAACTGGTCGACGGCTTCGTCCAGCAGTACAAGGACGGCGGCTGGACCTCCCGGTGGTCCTCGCCCGGCTATGCGGACCTGATGACGGGCACCTCCTCGGACGTGGCGTTCGCGGACGCCTATGTGAAGGGCGTGAAGTTCGACGCGGAGGCCGCCTACGACGCGGCGGTGAAGAACGCGACGGTCGCCCCGCCCGCGTCCGGCGTCGGCCGCAAGGGCATGACGACCTCGCCGTTCCTCGGCTACACCAGCACCAGCACCGGCGAGGGCCTGTCGTGGGCGATGGAGGGCTACGTCAACGACTACGGCATCGCGAAGATGGGCGAGGCGCTGTACAAGAAGACCGGCAAGAAGCTCTACCAGGAGGAATCGCAGTACTTCCTGAACCGCGCCCGGGACTATGTCGACCTCTTCGACCCGAAGGCCGGCTTCTTCCAGGGCCGCGACGCGCAGGGCAACTGGCGGGTGGACTCCTCGAAGTACGACCCGCGGGTGTGGGGCTACGACTACACCGAGACCAACGGCTGGGGCTACGCCTTCACGGTCCCGCAGGACAGCCGGGGCCTGGCGAACCTCTACGGCGGCCGCGCCAAGCTGGGCGACAAGCTGGACGAGTTCTTCGCCACGCCGGAGACGGCCTCGCCCGAGTTCGTCGGCTCGTACGGCGGGATCATCCATGAGATGACGGAGGCGCGTGACGTCCGGATGGGCATGTACGGGCACTCCAACCAGGTCGCGCACCATGTGATCTACATGTACGACGCGGCGGGCCGCCCCTGGGAGGCGCAGGCGAAGGTCCGCGAGGTGCTCGCCCGGCTGTACAACGGCAGCGAGATCGGGCAGGGCTACCACGGTGACGAGGACAACGGCGAGCAGTCGGCCTGGTATGTGTTCTCGGCGCTGGGCTTCTACCCGCTGGTGATGGGCAGCGGTGAGTACGCCATCGGATCGCCGCTGTTCAAGAAGGCCACCGTGCATCTGGAGAACGGCCGGGACCTGGTCATCAACGCCCCGAGGAACAGCACGCGCAACGTGTACATCCAGGGGCTGAAGGTCAACGGCCGCCCGTATACGTCAACGGCGCTGCCGCACTCCCTGTTGTCCCGGGGCGGAGTGCTGGACTTCGACATGGGTCCGCGCCCGTCGTCCTGGGGCAGCGGGAAGAACGCGGCTCCCGTGTCGATCACCCAGGACGACAAGGTGCCCTCGCCGCGCGCGGACGTACTCAGGGGCGACGGCCCGCTCTTCGACAACACCTCGCTGACGGAGACGGCCGTGACGAGCGTGGATCTGCCGGTGGCGAGCCCCACCAAGGCGGCGCAGTACACGCTGACGTCCCCGGCGGACCATACGAAGGCCCCCACGGGCTGGACCCTTCAGGGTTCGACGGACGGTACCCGGTGGACCACCCTCGACCAGCGCTCGGACCAGTCCTTCCCCTGGGACCGGCAGACCAGGGCGTTCTCGATCCCGCACCCGGGCTCGTACACGCACTACCGGCTGGTCCTGAACTCGGCGTCGACGCTGGCGGAGGTGGAGTTGCTCGCCTGACACCCCCGTGAGAGAAGGGGCGGCCGCGGAGTCTCCTCCGCGCCCGCCCTGTTGTCGTACGGGCCTCGCTCAGCCCACCGGAGTGAACCAGCGAGCGGGTCGCACAAGCCGCAGGGACACCAGCGTGCGCCTCACGCACCGGCGCAGAGCGCCCCCCGAACACCCTCGGTAATGGCGAACGCCCTTGACATCGTTGTCTGCCCGGAGGGTACAGTCATGTACAGGCCATCCCGACAACGTTGTCGTCTCCATCGGTCGTCACAAGCCATGTCCCACCCGGTACGGCCCACTCCCCCTTCCCGGCCGAACCGGCTCGCGGACCGGGTGGCACGCTCACCGCCCACCCGGTCCGCCCGGAGTTGTCTCCCAGCCCCCCCGCCGCCCATGGCATCCATTGCATCCATGGCACCCTCGCACCCGACAGGTCACCCGTGGGGGCGGTGTTGGCCGCACCAGGGCGCGAACGGGGCAACCCCAGTGCTCTCGTGGTCATCTACCTGTACGAACGCAAGGACCTGGGAGAGGGCGGGCTGTGCACGGTTCCGGTGCGGACGGTGGCCACGAGAGGGGCACCGCCGGTTCCTGGTGGGCGCCCGCCGTGGCGAATCTGCTGATCGGACTGGTCGCGATACTGCCGGGCCTGTGCGTACGGTGGCTGCTCGCCAGATACGCGGTGATCCACTGCGCCGGCGGGTTCGGCTGTGCCGGCAAGTCACCGGACAACACGCTCGGTATGACGCTGGGCGCGGTGCTGGGCGGCGGGTTCGTCCTCGGCATGGTGCTGGTGGTGGACATCCTCATGCCCTGGCAGGAGGGCCGGCCGGTGCATCTGTGGCTCGGCATGGCGACCCTGGTTCCCGCACCGTTTGCGATCGCTCAGGCCGCGGGGTGGATCTAGTGCCCCGCCAGGCAACGTTCGTCCCGTCGCGAAGCCCGGCACGGCAATAGCGGGGTGAGCCCCCGCCCGGTGACCGCCCCCGCCCGGGACACGGCAAGGGCCGCACCCCCGCCGAGCGGGGATGCGGCCCTCGACTGCCGTGCCGGACCGCTTACTTGCGGATCAGGCTGCGCAGCACGTACTGCATGATGCCGCCGTTGCGGTAGTAGTCGGCCTCACCGGGGGTGTCGATGCGGACGACCGCGTCGAACTCGACACCGGAGTCGGTGGTGACCTTGACCGTGCGCGGCGTGGTGCCGTTGTTCAGCTCCTCGACGCCGGTGAAGGAGAAGGTCTCCTCGCCGGTCAGGCCGAGGGACTCGGCGGTCTGGCCCTCCGGGAACTGGAGCGGCAGGACGCCCATGCCGATGAGGTTCGAGCGGTGGATGCGCTCGTAGGACTCGGCGATGACGGCCTTGACGCCCAGCAGCGCGGTGCCCTTGGCGGCCCAGTCGCGGGACGAGCCGGAGCCGTACTCCTTGCCGGCCAGGACGACCAGCGGGATGCCCTGCTCGATGTAGTTGCGCGAGGCGTCGTAGATGAACGACACCGGCGCGTCGGCCTGAGTGAAGTCGCGGGTGTAGCCGCCCTCGGTGCCCGGCGCGATCTGGTTGCGCAGGCGGATGTTGGCGAACGTACCGCGGATCATGACCTCGTGGTTGCCACGGCGGGAGCCGTAGCTGTTGAAGTCACGACGCTCCACTCCGTGCTCGGTGAGGTACTTGCCGGCCGGGGTGTCGGCCTTGATCGCACCGGCCGGGGAGATGTGGTCGGTGGTGACCGAGTCGCCCAGCTTGGCGAGGACGCGGGCACCGGCGATGTCGGTGACCGGGGCCGGCTCCATCTGCATGCCCTCGAAGTACGGGGGCTTGCGGACGTAGGTCGACTCGGCGTCCCACTCGAAGGTGTTTCCGGTCGGGATCGGCAGCGACTGCCACTGGGCGTCGCCGGCGAAGACGTCCTGGTAGGACTTGTTGAACATGTCCTCGCCGATGGCGTTGGCGACGACGTCGTTCACCTCGGCCTCGGAGGGCCAGATGTCCTTCAGGTAGACCGGGTTGCCGTCCTGGTCGGTGCCCAGGGCGTCGCGGGTGATGTCCACCTTCATGGAGCCCGCGAGGGCATAGGCGACGACCAGCGGCGGGGACGCCAGGTAGTTCATCTTGACGTCCGGGTTGATCCGGCCCTCGAAGTTCCGGTTGCCGGAGAGGACCGAGGTGACCGCGAGGTCGTGGTCGTTGACGGCCTTGGAGACCTCCTCCGGCAGCGGGCCGGAGTTGCCGATGCAGGTGGTGCAGCCGTAGCCGACGAGGTTGAAGCCGACCTTGTCCAGGTACGGCGTCAGGCCCGCCTTGTCGAAGTAGTCGGTGACGACCTTCGAGCCCGGGGCGAGGGTGGTCTTGACCCACGGCTTGCGGGTCAGGCCCTTCTCGACGGCCTTCTTGGCCACCAGGGCGGCGGCGACCATGACATACGGGTTGGACGTGTTGGTGCAGGAGGTGATGGCCGCGACCGTCACCGCACCGTGGTCGATGGTGTAGGTCGTGCCGTCGGGGGCGGTGACCGGGACCGGGTTGGACGGGGCGCCGTTGGGGGCGACGGCCGGAGCGTCGGAGGCCGGGAAGGACTCCACGCCCGCCTCGTCGACGGCGTCCACGTAGTTGCGCACGTCCGTCGTGAACTGCTCGGCGGCGTTCGCGAGGACGATACGGTCCTGCGGGCGCTTCGGGCCGGCGATCGACGGGACGACGGTCGACAGGTCCAGCTCGAGCTTCTCGGAGAAGTCCGGCTCGGCCTTCGGGTCCAGCCAGAGGCCCTGCTCCTTGGCGTAGGCCTCGACAAGCGCGACCTGCTGGTCGCTGCGGCCGGTCAGACGCAGGTAGTTCAGGGTCTCGTCGTCGATCGGGAAGATCGCGGCGGTGGAGCCGAACTCCGGCGACATGTTGCCGATGGTGGCGCGGTTGGCCAGGGAGGTGGCGGCGACGCCCTCGCCGTAGAACTCGACGAACTTTCCGACCACACCGTGCTTGCGGAGCATCTCGGTGATGGTGAGCACGAGGTCGGTGGCGGTGGTGCCGGGCTGCAGCTCACCGGTGAGCTTGAAGCCGACGACGCGCGGGATGAGCATGGACACCGGCTGGCCGAGCATCGCGGCCTCGGCCTCGATGCCGCCGACGCCCCAGCCGAGGACGCCGAGGCCGTTGACCATGGTGGTGTGCGAGTCGGTGCCGACCAGGGTGTCGGGGTAGGCCTTGCCGTCACGGACCATGACGACACGAGCCAGGTGCTCGATGTTGACCTGGTGGACGATGCCGGTGCCCGGCGGGACGACCTTGAACTCGTCGAAGGCGGTCTGGCCCCAGCGCAGGAACTGGTAGCGCTCCTTGTTGCGGCCGTACTCCAGGTCGACGTTCACCTTGAAGGCGTCGTTCGTACCGAACTTGTCGGCGATGACGGAGTGGTCGATGACCAGCTCGGCCGGGGCCAACGGGTTGATCTTCGCCGGGTCGCCGCCCAGCTCCTTCACGGCCTCACGCATGGTGGCGAGGTCAACGACACAGGGAACACCCGTGAAGTCCTGCATGATCACGCGGGCCGGCGTGAACTGGATCTCCTGCGACGGCTGGGCCTGGGAGTCCCAGTTGCCGAGGGCGCGGATGTGGTCGGCGGTGATGTTGGCGCCGTCCTCGGTGCGGAGCAGGTTCTCCAGCAGGACCTTGAGGCTGTACGGAAGGCGGGCCGAGCCCTCCACCTTGTTCAGCCGGAAGATCTCGTACGACTCGTCGCCCACCTGCAGCGTGCTGCGGGCGTCGAAGCTGTTCGCCGACACGACAGTCTCCTTCATTGATGTGCGCGTACCACCGCAATGCTGCCGCCACGACGGCTGGACCGATCCGCTAAGGTAAGGCTAAGTTAGGTAACCCTTACTAGAGCGTCGGCTGTGGTGCGCCTCGGCAGATATCTCGATGTCGAGATAACTCTAGTACATGGGTGCGGCTCGGTCATGCCGGAGCCACCCCGGGAGCCCCGGAAGGTCCCTCGGGGTCCGGAAGATCCCCCCGGAGCCCGCGAACATCCCCGGGACCCCCAAGACCCCCCGACCTCCCGAGCACCCCCAGGGAGCCCACACCACCCCCCGAGAACCCCCCGGGGGCCCGCACCACCCCTCCGCGCGCCCCTCCACCCACCCCCGCCGCCTCCCCGTGCCCCCTGCACCGACCCCTGCACCCTGCCCGCCATCAATCCGCCGAGCGCGGGTATCCGACGTGAGCCGGGACATCCGAAGCGAGCCGGCGAACGAAAGAAGGAGGCACCCGTATGCCGCTCACGTTCCGCAAGAGCTTCCGGATCCTTCCGGGGGTGCGCCTGAACATCAACAGGCACTCCTGGTCGCTCACCACCGGAGGAAACCACGGGCCGCGTCACACGCACAGCAGTACGGGACGTCGTACGATATCGATGGATTTGCCGGGACCTTTCGGCTGGCGTCGAACCCGTTCCACCAGGCGTCGTTGACGACGCATCACCCGAATGGGCCCCCCGAGAGGCGCCATCTCATATCTGAGATAACCTCGGTCACATGTCAGACGACTACCTCGTACGTATCGGCAGGCTCATCCGTGACGCCCGGCAGCACCGTGGCTGGACTCAGGCGCAGCTCGCCGAGGCGCTCGGTACCAGTCAGAGCGCCGTCAACCGGATCGAGCGCGGCAACCAGAACCTCAGCCTTGAGATGATCGCCAGGATCGGCGAGGCCCTGGACAGCGAGATCGTGTCCCTGGGCTACGCGGGTCCCATGCATCTGCGGGTGGTCGGCGGCCGCCGGCTCTCGGGCGCCATCGACGTCAAGACGAGCAAGAACGCCTGCGTGGCCCTGCTGTGCGCCTCGCTGCTCAACAAGGGGCGCACCGTACTGCGCCGGGTCGCCCGCATCGAGGAGGTGTACCGCCTCCTGGAGGTGCTGGCCTCGATCGGCGTGCGCACCCGGTGGATCAACGAGGGGATCGACCTGGAGATCGTGCCGCCCGCCGATCTCGACCTGGAGGCCATCGACGCCGCGGCCGCCCGCCGTACCCGGTCCATCATCATGTTCCTCGGGCCGCTGCTGCACCGTACGGACCGCTTCCGGCTGCCGTACGCGGGCGGCTGCGACCTCGGGACGCGCACCGTCGAGCCGCACATGATCGCCCTGCGCCGGTTCGGGCTGGACGTCACCGCCACCGAGGGGCACTACCACGCGGTGGTGGACCGCACCGTCACCCCCGGCCGGCCGATCGTGCTGACCGAGCGCGGCGACACCGTGACCGAGAACGCGCTGCTCGCCGCCGCCCGCCACGACGGGGTCACGGTCATCCGCAACGCGTCCTCCAACTACATGGTCCAGGACCTGTGCTTCTTCCTGGAGGCGCTCGGCGTCGCGGTCGAGGGCATCGGCACCACCACGCTCACGGTGCACGGTGTGCCCAACATCGACGTCGATGTCGACTACTCCCCCTCCGAGGACCCGGTCGAGGCGATGAGCCTGCTGGCCGCTGCGGTCGTCACCGAGTCGGAACTGACCGTGCGCCGCGTGCCGATCGAGTTCCTGGAGATCGAGCTGGCGGTGCTGGAGGAGATGGGGCTCGACCACGACCGCAGTCCCGAGTACGTGGCGGACAACGGCCGCACCCGGCTGGTCGACCTCACCGTACGGCCCTCCAAGCTGGAGGCGCCGATCGACAAGATCCACCCGATGCCGTTCCCCGGCCTGAACATCGACAACGTCCCCTTCTTCGCGGCCATCGCGGCCGCCGCGCAGGGCAAGACGCTGATCCACGACTGGGTGTACGACAACCGGGCCATCTACCTCACCGACCTCAACCGGCTCGGCGGGCGGCTGCAACTCCTCGACCCGCACCGCGTCCTGGTGGAGGGCCCGACCCGCTGGCGCGCCGCCGAGATGATGTGCCCGCCGGCCCTGCGGCCCGCCGTGGTGGTCCTGCTGGCGATGATGGCGGCCGAGGGCACCTCGGTGCTGCGCAACGTGTACGTCATCAACCGCGGCTATGAGGACCTGGCCGAACGGCTCAACTCCGTCGGCGCGCAGATCGAGACGTTCCGGAACATCTGAGAGGCGGGGCCGCCGGATCCCATCCGACCTGCGTCGATGCGGGTCCGGGAGGGGTCCGGCGGGGTCTCTGGGACTTCTCTGGGACCCACGCGCACCCTTCTAGGAGTTGCAGTAGTTCGGGTGGGCGCTATCGAGCAGACACCCAGTACGGCCCCGGAAAGAGCGAGGAGCGGGAGATGATCGGCATGGCGACATCGTCAAGGTGAGCGTCCAGGGTCAGCGCGGCGTTGATGATGGCGAGATGGGTCAACGCCTGGGGGAAATTCCCGAGTTGGTCGCCGGTCAGCCCGATCTCCTCGGAGTACAGCCCGAGATGGTTGGCGTACGTGAGCATCCTGTCGAACACGAGCCGGGCTTCTCGAAGACGACCGGCGAGAGCGAGGGATTCAACGTACCAGAAGGTGCACGCGGAGAAAGTGCCTTCGGAACCGCGTAGGCCGTCCGGGGAAGCGGCAGGATCGTAGCGGTAGACGAGATTGTCGGACACCAGATCCTTCTTGATCGCGTCCATCGTGGAAATCCAGCGCGGGTCGTTGGGCGCGATGAACCCCACCGCCGGCATGACCAAGAGGGAGGAGTCCAGGACGTCGCTACCGAGCGATTGTGTGAACGCAGCGCGCTCCCGATTCCAGCCGTGCTCCATGACTTGCGAGTACACCGCGTTGCGGTGGCCGATCCATCGGCCCAGCTCGGCCGGTCGGCCTCTGGCGGATGCCATGCGGATGGCCCGGTCCAGGGCAATCCAGGTCGCGACCCGCCCGTACGTGAAGTCCTTGTCCCCGCCACGGGTTTCCCATATTCCCGCCTCGCGCTGCTCCCAGTTGTCGCACACCCAGTCCACCATGCGGGTCAGCGCCTGCCAGTTGGCGTAGCTCGTCTGCAGACCGCGCTGGTCGGCGTGTTGGAGGCAGTCCAGCACCGACCCATAGATGTCGAGTTGCAACTGGTCGGCGGCGCCGTTGCCGATGCGCACCGGAGCGGAGGCCCGGTAGCCCTCCCAATGGTCCAATGTCTCCTCGCTCAGATTCCCTGAGCCGTCCACCCGGTACATGACCTTCAGAGGGTGTTCCCCACCACCGGCTTGTTCCCGGACGCGGTTGCCCACCCAGTCCGTGAATGCGGCGGCTTCCTCGGTGAAACCCATCCCGAGCAGGGCGTGCAGGGACAAGGTGGTGTCGCGGATCCAGGCGTAGCGGTAGTCCCAGTTGCGCTCGCCGCCGATCTGTTCCGGCAGGCTGGTCGTGGGAGCCGCGATCATGGCCCCGGAGGGGGCATAGGTCATGAGTTTGAGTGTCATGGCGGAGCGGTTGACTATCTCCCGCCACCGACCCTTATACCGAGAATGCGCCAACCAGCCGTGCCAGAAGCTGACCGTGTCCTCCAGAAGCCGGTCGCACTCCTCCGGCGGGACGACGCGCGGCGGACCGTCGGGGTCCGTCTCCAGCAGCACCCCGGTGGCGCTGCCGGCTCTCAGCCTGGCAGTCAGCTCCAGCACGCCCCCGCGGATCCGCCCTTCACTCACGCACTGGTCGCCTAGCGAATCCACGACGTGCACCGCCAGACGCTCATCCCCGCTGACGAATTCCCACCCCTCTGCGGTCGCGGTGACCTCATGCGGTTGCCGTGCGTAGTCGAACCCGGGCGCGATCTCGATGTTGAACGTCATGTCGCCGCGCGCGCAGCGCACCAGACGCACCAGACGGTGGTTCTTCGTCGGCTTGCCCGTCAACGCCGGGGGCATGAAGTCGATGACCGCGCCCACGCCTTGCTCGGTGAGGAATCTGGTGACCAATACACAGGTGTCCGGAGAATAGTGCTGCCGCTTCGTGTACGTCTGCACACGAGGACTGATCTTGCAGTAGCCCCCTTTCTCGCGATCGAGGAGCGCTCCGAAGATGCTGGGCGAGTCGTATCGCGGACTGCAGAACCAGTCGATCGTCGCCTCGGTGGAGACCAGTGCTGCCGTCTGCAGATCACCGATGAGTCCGTGTTCCGATATCAGCGGGTATTCGTCCATCGAGCTTCTCGCCTTTCGACCGGTCGTATCGCGCAACGAGCCCCGTCTGTGGCCGGTCGTTCGCCGCTGGTCGTCCGCCGCCCACCCTGTCGCTCACGGCCGGGCGGTGCTCCCATGTCCAGATTGCATGCTGTGGTCAGGTCCCGCATGATTTTGTCGCCTCCTACACCAAAGGCCGACCAATTATGATTGTTTGGGGGTAGACGGTCACCAGGACGTCACCGCAGGCCGCGGAAGCGGGAGCGGCAGCGGGAGCCGGAGCGGGAGCGGCAGCGAAGGGCACAACGAACAGAGGTGCGCTGCGGAGGTCTCACGCGTGCCCTGCTTGGATCACTCCATGATTTCTCCTGGCGCACCGGACGAGACACACGACGTGTCGGAACTCGCGGTCTGGTTCGGTGGAGCGTCCGTGACGTGCTGGTTCTGCTGCCCGTTCTGGATGCTTGTCTGGTTCGTCTCGCTGCCGCTCGCCCTCGTCGGCCTGGTGCGTGCGTACATCGAGTACCGAGCGTCGAAGCTCGGCCGGACGAGCAGGTCGCGGGCCGTGCTGGGAGGGGTGTTGTCCCTGGTGGGGGCGGCGGCGGCCATCGCGTACGTGGTCTTTCTGGCCCTGCATCCGGATCTTCCCGTCCAGGGCTGACGGTTCAGCTCGATTGCGCCGCGGTCAGCGTCTTCGCCGGAGTCACGGAAGCACCGCGAAGCCGTCGAGTTCCACGAGGGCCTCCTCGTCCCAGAGGCGTACGGTTCCCACGACGGCCATCGCGGGATAGGCGCGGCCCGCCAGCCGCCGCCAGATGCGGCCGAGTTCGGGGGCGTGGGCGCGGTAGTCGGCGACGTCGGTGGCGTAGACCGTGACGCGGGCGAGGTCGTCGGGGGTGCCGCCGGCGGCGCGCAGGGCGGTGAGCAGGTTGGCGAGCGCCCGCTCGAACTGCTCGGGGAGGGTGGCGCCGACGACCTTGCCGGCCGTGTCGAGGGCGGTCTGCCCGGCCAGGAACACCACCCGGGACCCGGCGGCGACCACCGCGTGGGAGAAGCCCGCCGGAGGGGACAGGTCGGGCGGGTTGATACGCGAGGGGGCGGGCGGGTTGCCGACCGGCAGGTCGGGCGGGTCGGTGCGCTCGACGGTCACAGGGCCTCCAGGGTGGCGTACAACTCCTTGGCGACGATGCCGCGTTGGACCTCGCTCGCGCCCTCGTAGATCCGGGGCGCGCGCACCTCGCGGTACAGGTGCTCAAGGAGGTGGCCGCGGCGCAGGGCGCGGGCGCCGTGCAACTGGACGGCCGCGTCGACGACGTACTGCGCGGTCTCGGTAGCCAGCAGCTTCGCCATCGCGGCCCGTTTCGGGACGTCCGGGGCGCCTTCGTCGTACGCCGTCGCCGCCGCGTAGACCATCAGCCGGGCCGCCTCCGTGCGCAGGGCCATCTCGGCGACCTGGTGTGCGACGGCCTGGAGGTCCTTCAGCTTGCCGCCGAACGCGTCCCGCTCCGCCGTGTACGCGAGGGTCGCGTCGAGGGCCGACTGCGCCATGCCGACCGCGAAGGCGCCGACACTGGGCCGGAAGAGATTGAGGGTGCCCATGGCGACCCGGAAGCCCCGGCCGGGCTCCCCGAGGACGTCGTCGGCGGTCACGGGCACGGCGTCGAAGACCAGGGCGCCGATGGGGTGCGGCGAGAGCATGTCCAGCGGGGAGCCGGTCAGGCCGGGGCGGTCGGCGGGGACGAGGAAGGCGGTCACGCCGCGTGCGCCCGCGCCGGGGGTGGTGCGGGCGAAGACGGTGTAGAAGTCGGCCTCTGGGGCGTTGGAGATCCAGCACTTCTCGCCCGTGAGACGCCAGCCCCGCTCGCCGTCGCGCTCCGCTTGCACGGACCCGCTGTCGCCGGTCTCCGTGGCGCTGCCACTGTTCCTGTTCGCGCTGTTCGCGGTCGAGTCCGGGTCCGCTCGCAGGGCCAGCGCCGCGGCGTCCGAGCCCGCGTCCGGCTCGGTCAGGGCGAAAGCCGCCACTGTCGTCCCCGCGCGGACACCGGGGAGCCAGCGGGCGCGCTGGGCCGGGGTGCCGTAGGCGTGCACGGGGTGGGCGCCGAGACCCTGCAGGGCGAGGGCCGTCTCCGCCTCCGTACAGGACTGGGCCAGCGACTCCCGCATCAGGCACAGCTCCAGCGCGCCCGAGGTGAACAGCCGGTCCAGCAGACCGAGTCGGCCGAGTTCCGCGACCAGGTCCCGGTTGACCCGGCCCGGCTCGCGCTTCTCCGCGAGCGGGTGCAGTCGCTGCTCGGCCAGGGTGCGCAGTTCCGTGCACCAGGCGGTTTGTGCCGGATCGAGCGAGAATGCGGTCATTGCCGGTCCCTCTCCCTGACGGCGCACCGGGGCGGGTGGGCTGCCCACCCGAGCGTATCGCGGACCGTTGACTGTCGTCACCAACACGATACGCTCGATGCGCGAGCCCACCACGACAAGGGGGCGAGACGCCATGGAAGCCATGGAAGCCACGGATCCGAGGGACGCCGACAGCGCCCCGGCCGCCGCAGGCACCACGGACATCTCCGGTATCGCGGAGACGTCCGACACCGCAGAGCCCTCCGGTAGCGCGGAGACATCCGACGCCGCGGGGACAATCGGCACCTCCGACCCGGTCGGCGCCCCCACCGCCCACCTGGACACGTTCTCCCGGGACCACCTCCCGCCCCCCGAGCAGTGGCCCGAACTCCGATTCGACCTGCCCGAGCTGCGATACCCCGAACGGCTCAACGCCGCCGTCGAGCTGCTGGCGGACACCGCCGCCGAGCGCCCCGCGTTCCGTACGGCGGACGGGGACGTGTGGACGTACGGTCAGCTCCGGGCCCGTGTAGACCGGATCGCGCACACGCTCACCGGCAGCCTCGGCGTCGTCCCCGGCAACCGCGTCCTGCTGCGCGGCCCGACCACTCCCTGGCTCGCGGCCTGCTGGCTCGCGGTGCTGAAGACGGGCGCGGTCGCCGTCACCGTGCTCGCTCAGCAGCGTGCGCACGAGCTGCGCACCCTGTGCGAGATCGCGCGGGTCGGACACGCCCTGTGCGACGCGCGCGCCGTCGACGATCTGGTCAAGGCCGAGGTCCCCGGGCTGCGCATCACCCCCTACGGCGGTGACGCCCCCGACGATCTGCTGCGGCTGCCGGCGCCCGGGGAACCGTACCCGCCGGTGGACACGGCGGCCGACGACGTGGCGCTGATCGCCTTCACCTCGGGCACCACGGGCCGCCCCAAGGGCTGTATCCACTTCCACCGCGATCTGCTCGCCATCGCGGACACCTTCTCCCGGCATGTGCTCCGGCCTCGTCCCGACGACGTCTTCGCGGGCAGTCCCCCGCTCGGGTTCACCTTCGGACTCGGCGGGCTCGTCGTCTTCCCGCTGCGGGCCGGCGCGAGCGCCCTGCTGCTCGAACGGGCAGGCCCCCGGCAGCTGTTGCCCGCGATCGCCGAGCACCGGGTCTCCGTGCTGTTCACCGCCCCGACCGCGTACCGCGCGATACTCGACGAGCTGAACAGTGAGGACGGGGCCGACGGGCACGGCCGGCACGACATCACGTCGCTGCGGCGGTGTGTGTCGGCCGGGGAGAACCTCCCCACCGCGACCTGGCGGGCCTGGCACGAGCGCACGGGGCTGCGCATCATCAACGGCATCGGCGCGACCGAACTGCTGCACATCTTCATCTCCGCCGCGGACGACGGGATCCGCCCGGGGACCACCGGAGTTCCGGTGCCGGGGTGGCAGGCCCGGGTGCAGGACGCGCACGGCACGCCCCTGCCCGACGGCGAGCCCGGGCTGCTCGCCGTGCGCGGCCCGGTCGGCTGCCGCTATCTCGCCGACCCCCGGCAGCGGGACTACGTCCGGGACGGCTGGAACATCACGGGCGACACCTATGTCCGCGAACCCGACGGCTACTTCCGTTATGTGGCGCGCGCCGACGACATGATCATCTCGGCCGGGTACAACATCGCCGGGCCTGAGGTCGAGGAGGCGCTGCTGCGGCATCCGGACGTGGTCGAGACGGCGGTCGTCGGCCGGGCGGACGAGGCGCGCGGGCAGGTGGTGGTGGCGTACACGGTCCTCCGGCCGGGGGCGCGCCGCGACCCGGAGGCGCTGCGTGCCTTCCTCAAGTCCGAGCTGGCGCCGTACAAGTGCCCGCGCGAGTTCGTCTTCCTGGACGCGCTGCCCCGCACGGCGACGGGCAAGCTCCAGCGCTTCCGGCTGCGGACGGACAACCACCCGGTACCGCCACTTGGTGATCATGAGTGACGCGGACGTTCTAGAGTGATCATCGTGTCCGATCAGCACGCTCCCCGTTCCCTCATCGTGACGTTCTACGGTGCCTACGGCCGCTTCACACCCGGACCGGTGCCGGTCGCCGAACTGATCAGACTGCTCGCCGCGGTCGGTGTGGACGCACCCTCCGTGCGCTCGTCGGTGTCCCGGTTGAAGCGGCGCGGACTGCTGGTGCCGGCGCGCACGGCCGCGGGCGCGGCGGGGTACGCGCTGTCACCGGACGCCCTGCAACTGCTCGACGACGGCGACCGGCGTGTGTACGCGACGACGCCGCCCGAGGACGACGGCTGGGTGCTCGCGGTGTTCTCGGTACCGGAGTCGGAGCGGCAGAAGCGGCATCTGCTGCGCTCCCGGCTCGCCGGGCTCGGTTTCGGCACCGCGGCCCCGGGGGTGTGGATCGCTCCGGCCCGTCTGTACGAGGAGACCCGGCACACCCTGGAGAGGCTGCGCCTGGACCCGTATGTGGACCTCTTCCGCGGTGAGCACCTCGGGTTCGCGCCGACCGGTCAGACGGTGGCGCGCTGGTGGGACCTGGCCGGGATCGCCAAGCAGCACGAGGCGTTCCTCGACCGCCACGCACGGGTGCTGCACGACTGGGAGGCACGCGAGGACACCCCGCCGGAGGCGGCCTACCGCGACTATCTGCTCGCCCTGGACTCCTGGCGCCATCTGCCGTACGTCGACCCGGGGTTGCCCACCGGGCTGCTCCCCGGGGACTGGCCGGGCACCCGCTCCGCCACGGTCTTCCGCGCGCTGCACGAGCGGCTGCGGGACGCGGGAGCGGTCTTCGCGGGGGCGGACCCGGAAGCATGACGCGAGGGTGCGCGGGCATGACCCGGTGGCGCCCCGGGACGTGATCGATGCTCCCTTCGCCGGGCGGCGGTCTCGTCAACCACCCAGTGCCAGGCGGGGTTTGGGCGCATCCGTGCGTCCTGTCTGCGGGCGGCGGCTGCCGGCGCGATAGGGCGTGGGCCATGCGACGCCCGGTCCGCTGTAGCCCTGTTCGGCCGCCGCGTGCAGCGTCCAGTGGGGGTCGTACAGATGCGGTCGGGCCAGAGCGCACAGATCGGTGCGCCCGGCCAGAATCAGCGAATTGACGTCGTCCCAGGACGAGATCGCACCCACCGCGATCACCGGGATGCCCGTCTCCTGACGGATCCGGTCGGCGTACGGCGTCTGGTACGACCGCCCGAACTGCGGCTGCTCCTCGGCCACCACCTGGCCGGTCGACACATCGATCGCGTCGGCGCCGTGCGCGGCGAAGGCACGGGCGATCTCGACGGCCTCCTCGGCCGTGGTACCGCCCTCGGCCCAGTCGGTCGCGGAGATCCGTACGGTCATGGGCCGTTCCTCGGGCCACACCGCGCGTACGGCGTCGAAGACCTCCAGCGGGAAGCGCAGCCGTTTGGCGAGGCTGCCGCCGTAGGCGTCGGTGCGCCGGTTGGTGAGGGGCGAGAGGAAGCCGGACAACAGATAGCCATGGGCACAGTGCAGTTCGAGCAGATCGAAGCCGCCGCGGGCGGCCCGGCAGGCTGCGGACGCGAACTGTTCGCGGATGTCGGTCAGTTGGGCGCGGGTCAGCTCGCGGGGCGTCTGGCTGCCGGGCCTGTACGGAAGCGGGGAGGCGGCCAGCAGCGGCCAGTTGTCCTCCTCCAGCGGTTCGTCCATGCCCTCCCACATCAGCTTGGTGGAGCCCTTGCGGCCGCTGTGTCCGAGCTGCACGCCGATCGCGGTGCCCGGTGCCTGGGTGTGCACGAAGTCGGTGATCCGGCGCCAGGCCTCGGCCTGCCGCCCGCTGTAGAGCCCGGCGCAGCCCGGGGTGATGCGCCCCTCGGCGCTCACGCACACCATCTCGGTCATCACCAGGCCGGCCCCGCCGAGCGCCCGGGCGCCCAGGTGGACGAGGTGGAAGTCGCCGGGGACGCCGTCCACTGCCGAGTACATGTCCATCGGCGAGACGATGACCCGGTTGCGCAGGGTCAGACCGCGCAGCCGGAAGGGGGTGAACATGGGCGGGGTGCCGGGCGGGCAGCCGAATTCCTGTTCCACCGCCTCGGTGAAGCGCGCGTCGCGCAGCCGGAGATTGTCGTGGGTGACCCGGCGGCTGCGGGTGAGCAGGTTGAACGCGAACTGCCGGGCGGGCTGGTCGAGATAGAGCCGCAGCTCCTCGAACCACTCCAGGCTGGCCCGGGCCGCGCGCTGGGTGGAGGCGACGACCGGGCGCCGCTCCTCCTCATAGGCGACGAGGGCGTCCCGCAGGGAAGTGTGTTCCTCCAGGCACGCGGCCAGCGCCAGCGCGTCCTCCACCGCGAGTTTGGTGCCGGAGCCGATCGAGAAGTGGGCGGTGTGCGCGGCGTCGCCGAGGAGGACCAGGTTGTCGTGCGACCAGCGGGCGTTCACGACCGTGCGGAACGTCGTCCAGGTGGAGTTGTTGGAGCGCAGGGGCCGGCCGCCGAGCGCGTCCGTGAAGATCTTGGCGCAGTGCTCGATCGTCTCGGCGGTCTCCGACTCGTCGAACCCGGCGGCCCGCCACACCTCCTCCCGCATCTCGACGATGACGGTCGAGGCGTCAGCGGCATACGGATAGCCGTGCAGTTGCATCACGCCGTGTTCCGTCTCGGCGATCTCGAAGCGGAACGCGTCGAAGGCGAAGTCGGCGGCGAGCCAGATGTAACGGCAGCGGTGCTCCTCGACGGTCGGCCGGAACACCTGTGCGAAGGCCTCGCGGGCGCCGCTGTGCACCCCGTCGGCGGCGATCACCAGGTCGTACGCCTTCATCAGCCGGGCCGGGTGCGGGGCCTCGGTGCTGAAGCGCAGCTCGATGCCGAGCGAGCGGCAGCGCTCGTGCAGGATCTGGAGCAGCCGCCGCCTGCCGAGTGCGGCGAAGCCGTGGCCGCCGGAGGTCTGGCGCACTCCCCGGTGCACGATGTCGATGTCGTCCCAGCGCACGAACTCGTCCTTCAGGGCCGCGTGCACCACGGGGTCGGCGTGCTCGATGCCGCCGAGGGTCTCGTCCGACAGGACGACACCGAAGCCGAAGGTGTCGTCGGGGGCGTTGCGCTCCCAGACGGTGACCTCCCGCGCCGGGTCCAGACGCTTGAGCAGGGCGGCGGAGTACAGCCCGCCGGGTCCGCCGCCGATCACGGCGACGCGCAGAGGCCGGGGGGCCGTCGTCATCGCTACCTCCCCTGCCATTTCGGGGGCCGCTTCTCGGTGAAGGCCGCGTGGAACTCGGCGTAGTCCTCGCCGTTCATCAGCAGTGCCTGGGTCGAGGCGTCCAGTTCGACGGACGCGGCGAGCGGCATGTCCAGCTCGGCGGTGAGCAGCGCCTTCGTCTGCGCGTACGCCAGAGCCGGGCCGTCGGCGAGGCGGCGGGCCAGCGCCTGGGCGGCCTCGTCGGCGTGCCCCTCGTCGGTCAGCTCGCTGATCAGCCCGATCCGCTCGGCCTCGGGTGCCCGCACCGGCTCTCCGAGCATGAGCAGCCGGGTGGCGTGGCCGAGTCCGACGACCCTGGGGAGCAGATAGGCGGCGCCCATGTCGCCGCCGGACAGCCCGACCCGGGTGAAGAGGAACGCGAAGCGGGCGGAGGGGTCCGCCACCCGGAAGTCGGCGGCCAGCGCGAGCACCGCTCCCGCACCCGCGGCCACCCCGTGCACGGCGGCGATCACCGGGAAGGGGCACTCCCGCACGGCCCGGACGACCTGTCCGGTCATGCGGTTGAAGTCGAGCAGCTGGGCGGTGTCCAAGGAGAGGGTGGCGCCGATGATCTCGTCGACGTCGCCGCCCGAGCAGAAGCCGCGTCCCTCGCCGGCCAGCACCAGGGCCCGCACGGACCTCTCCCGGGACAGCTGGGCGAGCAGATCGCGCAGGTCGGCGTAGGCGCCGAAAGTGAGCGCGTTGAGTTTCTCGGGGCGGGCCAGGGTGACCGTGGCGACCCCGTCGGACTGGGTGTACCTCAGGTGACGCCACTCGGAGGTGTGGGCGGCGGAGCCGGTGAAGGGACTCATGACGTGCGGCCTCCTCGGTCGGGGGGCGGCTGTCTGCACTGCTGCTCTGTGACGAAGTTATCACTGATCCGTGACTGTCGTCACGAGTGCGCGATACCCCGAACGGGGAGACATAGGCCGTACGGCGCGCTGTCACAGCCGCGCGCGGGTCGTCACGCCTCGTCGACAGCCGGGTAACGACGAGCTCCCGGGTGCGCGGCGGGACGTCATCCGGGGTACGCAGCCCGGTACCGGGACCGCCGAGGTCCCGGACGAAGCCCGCCGACCGCCCCGTACGGGTCGCGCCGTACCATGCTGCCTCGTGTCGAAAGCAGGACCGCCTGCGCCATGAACGGACCCGCCGTGTACGAACCCCCCGCCCCCGCCTCCTGGCGCGTCGCGCTGCCGCACACCGCCGCGGCGGTGCCGGTCGCCCGCGCACTGGTCCGTACGGCCCTGGCGGAGCTGCAGCACACGCCCGACAGCGACACCGCGGAACTGCTCACCGCGGAACTGGTGGCGAACGCCGTGGAGCACGCGGCGGGCGAGGGGCCGATCGAGCTGGTCGTCGAGCTGATGCCGACCGGCTGCACGGTCGAGGTGCACGATCCGGACCCGGCGCCGCCCGGCGATCTGACCCGGCCCGCCCTGACGCCCGCCGACCCCTGGCAGGAGCACGGGCGCGGTCTGCTGCTGATCCGCAGCCTCAGCTCGTCCTGCGGTCACCGCCCCACCGCGTCCGGCAAGGCGGTGTGGTTCAGACTGCCTGTGGTTCCGCGACAGCGTCGTCCGCGGTGACAGGTGCGGACACCAGCCGGGAGCGGCGGCGGCCGTAGAACGCGTAGACCAGGCAGCCGACCGCCAGGAAGGCCGCGAACTGCACCCAGGTCGTCCAGCCGGTCTCGTACATGAGGTAGAGGCAGAAGGCGACGCCGAGCAGCGGCATCACGGGGTACAACGGGACCCGGAAGGAGCGGGCGAGGCCGGGTTCGCGGCGGCGCAGGGCGATCACCGCGACGTTGACCACGGCCATGGTGGCGAGGGTGCCGATGGTGCACAGGTTGACCACCGCGTCCAGCGAGGAGAAGGCCGCCGGGACGGCGAAGACGACCGCCACGATCAGGGTGCCGCTGACCGGGGTCGCGGTCTTCGGCGAGATCCGCTCGAACACGCGCGGGACGAGGCCGTCGCGGGACATCGACATCAGGATGCGGGTCTGGCCGTACATCACCGCGAGCACCACCGAGGCGATGGCGACGACCGCGCCGAAGGCGATGACACCGCCGCCGACCGTGGAGCCGGTGACCTGGTTGACGACATAGGACAGTGCCGCGGGCCGGCCGCCGACCGCGGGGCCGCCGATGGCGCCGATCGCGGCGAGCGCGACCGCGCAGTACAGCAGGGTGACCAGGCCGATGCAGACGAGGATCGCCACGGGGATGTTGCGGCGGGGGTTCTTGGCCTCCTCGCCGGCGGTGGTGATCGCGTCGAAGCCGATGTACGAGAAGAACGCGGCCGTGGTGCCGGCGCCGATGCCGCCGAGCCCGGCGGGCGCGAACGGGGTCAGGTTGCCGTGCTGGAAGGCGGTGAACCCGATGGCGCAGAAGGCGACGAGGATGGCGAGCTTGAGGACCGCCATGGCGGCGGTGGCCCAGGCGCTCTCGCGGACGCCGCGCACCAGGAGGACGGAGGCCAGGGCGATGACGATCACGGCGGGCAGGTTGATCACCCCGCCGTCACCCGGCCCGGCGGACAGCGCCGCGGGCAGCTGCCAGCCGGTGAGGCTGACCAGCAGTTCGTTCACATACTGGCTCCAGCCGACCGCGACGGCCGACACGGACACCCCGTACTCCAGCAGCAGGCACCAGCCGACAAGGAAGGCCGTGCCCTCGCCGAGGCCCGCGTAGGCGAAGGAGTACGAGGACCCGGAGACCGGGATGGCGCCGCCCAGCTCGGCGAACGCGAAGGCGGTGAAGACGCAGGTGAGGGCGGCGAGCAGGAAGGAGACCACGACCGCGGGCCCGGCCTGGGCGACCGAGTCGGACAGGCCGACGAAGATGCCGGTGCCGACGATCGCTCCGACGCCGAAGCAGACGAGCTGGAACAGGCCCATATGGCGCTTGAGGCCATGACCCGCGAGATCGGCGCCGGCCTCGGCGACGAGCCGCTCGGGTGACTTGATGCGGAAGGGGTTGGCGGGGCTGCCGGGCATGTAGGTGGTGCTCTTTTCCATGGTGCGGGGCGACCGGGGGGTGTCCCCCGCCCGGGCGAGGCCGAGAGCCTGCCGAGCGTTTGGGGGAGGTCGCGCGACGAGCCACGGAAGGAGTGGTTCCGGGCTCGCCGAGGATCGTACGGGAAGGGTGCCGGGTTCCGCTGTGGCAGCGGGCACGCCGGTCAGGCGAGGGTGGCGACCAGGATGGCCTTGATCGTGTGCATCCGGTTCTCCGCCTCGTCGAAGACGACGGAGTGCGCGGACTCGAACACCTCGTCGGTGACCTCCAGCTCGGTCAGCCCGTGCCGCTCGTGGATCTCGCGGCCCACCTCCGTGCCGAGATCGTGGAAGGCCGGCAGGCAGTGCAGGAACTTCACGTCGTCGTTCCCGGTGGCGCGCAGCACGTCCATGGTCACGGCGTACGGGCCGAGCAGCGCTATGCGCTCGTCCCAGACCCCCTTGGGCTCGCCCATCGAGACCCATACGTCGGTGGCGATGAAGTCCGCGCCGCGCACGCCGTCCTTCACGTCCTCGGTGAGCGTGATCCGGGCGCCGGAGGCGGCGGCGAGCCGCCGGGCCTCCTCGACGACCGTCTCGTCCGGCCACAGCACCCGGGGGGCGACGATGCGGACGTCCATGCCGAGCAGGGCGCCGGTGACGAGGTAGGAGTTGCCCATGTTGGAGCGGGCGTCGCCGAGGTAGGCGAAGGTGATGGCGGTCAGCGGCTTGGCGCAGTGCTCGGTCATGGTGAGCACGTCGGCGAGCATCTGGGTGGGGTGCCACTCGTCGGTGAGGCCGTTGTAGACGGGGACCCCGGCGTGGACGGCCAGTTCCTCGACCACGCGCTGCCCGTGCCCCCGGTACTCGATGGCGTCGAACATCCGGCCGAGCACCCGGGCGGTGTCCTTGACGGACTCCTTGTGCCCGATCTGCGAGCCGGTCGGGTCCAGATAGGTGGTGTGGGCGCCCTGGTCGGCGGCGGCGACCTCGAAGGCGCACCGGGTGCGGGTCGAGGTCTTCTCGAAGATCAGCGCGATGTTCCTGCCGCTCAGACGACGCGTCTCGGTCCCGGCCTTCTTGGCCGCCTTCAGCTCGGCCGCCAGCTCGACCAGGAAGCGGAACTCCTCGGCGGTGAAGTCCAGCTCCTTGAGGAAGTGGCGTCCGGCGAGGGCGGTCGGGACTGTCGCCATGGGGGCGCTCCAGGGGTTGCGAGAGGCAGGACGAACAAGGGGACGAATGGAAGTCTATACGATGTCCCACATTTCTATACGAACCCCGGCCCGCCCCGGCCGCCCCGGCCCCCTCAGACGCCGTCCCTCTCCACCGGACAGCTCATGCACCGGGGCCCGCCCCGGCCACGGCCCAGCTCGCTCCCCGGGATCTCGATCACTTCGATCCCCTGCTTGCGCAGATGGGTGTTGGTGGTCGAGTTCCGCTCATAGGCGATGACCACCCCGGGCTCGACGGCGAGGACATTACAGCCGTCGTCCCACTGCTCCCGCTCGGCCGCGTGCACGTCCTGCGTCGGGGTCAGCACCCGGATCTCGCTCAGGCCCAGCGATGCGGCGATGGCCCGGTGCATGTGCTCCGGCGGATGGTCGGTGACCTTCAGCTCCTTGTCACCGGACCCGGGCTCGATGGTGTACGAGCGGAGCATGCCGAGCCCCGCGTACTGGGTGAAGGTGTCCGCGTCCACCATGCTCATCACGGTGTCGAGGTGCATGAGGGCGCGCCGCTTGGGCAGGTCGAGCGCGACGATGGAGCGCGCCGACCCCGCGGCGAAGAGCTTGGTCGCGAGCATCTCGACGGCCTGGGGCGTGGTCCGTTCGCTCATGCCGATGAGCACGGCGCCGTTGCCGATGACCAGCACGTCGCCGCCCTCGATGGTGGAGGGGTAGTCGGCCTGCCCCTTGGACCAGACATGGAAGGCCTCGTCGCGGAACAGCGGATGGTGGCGGTAGATCGCCTCGAAGTGGACCGTCTCGCGCTGCCGGGCGGGCCAGCGCATGGCGTTGATGGAGACACCGTCGTAGATCCACGCGGAGGTGTCGCGGGTGAAGAGGTGGTTGGGGAGGGGGCGCAGCAGGAAGTCGTCGAGATCCATGACATGGAACCGCACCGACATCGGCTCCGGATGGCCCTCCAGGAACTCCCGCTTCGTCATGCCTCCGACGAGGGCCTCGCCCAGCTCGGCGGCGGGCATGGCCTCGAAGGCGGCGCGCAGATGATCAGTGGCGAGCGGCCCGTACTCCTTCTCGTCGAAGACACGGTCCAGCACGAGAGCCCTGGCCGCCGGGATCTCCAGGACCTCGGTGAGCAGATCGCCGAAGAGATGGACCTCGACCCCGCGGTCGCGCAGCACGTCGGCGAACCCGTCGTGCTCGGCGCGGGCCCGGCGCACCCACAGCACGTCGTCGAAGAGGAGCGCGTCCTTGTTGCTGGGCGTGAGCCGTTTCAGCTCGAGATCCGGCCGGTGAAGGATGACGCGACGCAGCCGCCCGGCCTCGGAGTCGACATGGAATCCCATGCCTCCATCCTGACCATTCGGGCGCGTGTTCACCCTTCGTTCCTTCAGAACCGGGCGGTTTGGTCTGCCGGGACCGGACTCCCCGATGTCGTCTACTTGACGATAAGCGGCCTCCTTGATTATCGTCCTTGTGACGAGAATCGGGATCGCGAACAAGGGGGCTTCGCACACATGGCCGACATCACCAGACGCTTCGGCTGGCGTCATCTCCGCGGGGCACCGACCGCGCACATCCGTCACCACCGGGCGGGCCGTCTGGTCCACGACGGGCCGGGGCTCAGCTTCTGGTACCGCTCGCTGACCGCCGCGCTCTCCGAGATCCCGGTGGAGGACCGCGAGCTGGCGATGACGTTCCGCGCCCGTACGTCCGACTTCCAGGACATCGCGGTGCAGGCCACCGTCACCTACCGGATCAGCGACCCGGGCGTCGCCGCCGAGCGGCTGGACTTCTCCGTCGACCCGGACACCGGCGTGTGGCGGGGCGCGCCGTTGGAACAGCTCTCCACGCTGCTGACGGAGACGGCCCAGCAGCACGCCCTGGACGTCCTGGCCCGTACGCCGCTGTCGGCAGCCCTCGTCGACGGCGTCGCGGCGGTACGGGAGCGGGTCGCGGCCGGGCTCGCAGCGGAGCCCCGGCTGCCCGCGACGGGGATCGAGATGGTCGCGGTCCGGGTGGTGGCACTGCGACCGGAGCCCGAGGTGGAGCGGGCGCTGCGCACTCCGGCACGCGAGCGCATCCAGCAGGACGCGGACCGGGCGACCTACGAGCGCCGGGCCGTGGCCGTCGAGCGGGAACGCGCCATCGCCGAGAACGAGCTGGCCAGCCGGATCGAACTGGCCCGGCGCGAGGAGCAGTTGGTCGAGCAGCGGGGTACGAACGCACGGCGCGAGGCGGAGGAACAGGCGGCGGCGGACGCGGTGCGCGCCGAGGCGGAGGCCGCGCGGACGGTACGGCTGGCCGACGCCGAGGCACGGCGCACCGAGCGGCTCGCCGAGGCGGAGGCGGCACGCTCCGTACGGCTCGCGCGTGCGGAGGCCGAGGGCGCACGCGAGGTCGGCGAGGCGCGGGCCCAGGCGCAGGCGGCCTGGCTGCGGGTGCACGCGGACGTGGATGTCACGACGCTGCACGCGTTGACGGGGACCCGGCTGGCCGAGAACCTGCCGCGCATCGACAGCGTGACGGTCTCGCCGGATGTGCTCACCGGACTGCTGTCCCGGCTGGGCGGGACACCGGGAGAGCGGGCGTGAGTCTCGCCCCCCGCGCTGTGCTGGTCCATCGCGCCACCGAGTACGAGGAGTTGGTGGCGCGGCACGGCACCCATGGACAGGCCGCGTTCTTCCTGGCGTCCCGGGGGCGGTCGCTGGAGGAGGTGGCGGAGCGGCACCGGCGGGCACACCAGGCGCTGACCGAGGTGACGGCGGCGGTACCGCTGACCTGGCGCCAGGCACGGGTGGAGCGGCGCGACCTGGACCGGTTCCTGTTCGCGCCCGAGGACGTGGTGGTCGTGGTCGGGCAGGACGGGCTGGTGGCGAACGTCGCCAAGTATCTGGCGGGCCAGCCGGTGGTGGGGATCGACACGGATCCCGGGCGCAACCCGGGCGTGCTGGTCCGGCACCGGCCGGGGGACGCGGGCGCCCTGCTGCCCGCCGCCCTCGCCCGTGACGGCGGGGTCGACGAACTGACCATGGTCGAGGCCGTCGCCGACGACACACAGCGGCTCGTCGCGCTCAACGAGATCTATCTGGGAGCCGCCGGCCACCAGACCGCCCGCTACCGCCTGGGCCTCGACGGCGACAGGGGTGTCGTCGAGGCCCAGGCCTCCTCCGGGGTGCTCGTGGGCACGGGAACCGGCGCCACGGGCTGGCTTCGTTCGGTGTGGCAGGAACGGGGCAGCGCTCTCACGCTCCCGGGCGCCACGGAGCCGCGTCTGCTGTGGTTCGTCCGCGAGGCCTGGCCGTCGCCGGCCACCGGGACGTCCCTGGTGGCCGGCGAACTCGCCCACTCCGCATGGCTCCGGGTCACCGTGGAGTCGGACCGGCTGATCGCCTTCGGGGACGGCATGGAGAGCGACGCGGTGGAGCTGACGTGGGGGCAGACGGTGCGCGTGGGGGTGTGCGGGGAGCGGTTGCGGCTGGTGGGCTGACGATGGCCGACGGGCACCCCTCGCCGTACTGCCGTGCCCGTCGCCGTCCTGTCGGCAGGTGCCCGTCCCCGTACTGCCGGCAGGTGCCCGTCGCCGTACTGCCGGCGGCGCCCGTCAGCAGTGCGGCGGCTGGTCGGTCAGGGAGGTCGCGACGCGCATCCAGACGTCGAAGAGCCGGTAGAGCGCGGGGAGTTCGCCCTCGGCGCGGACGGTCCGGCTGTCGGTGGCGGTGACCCCCGGGATGCCGAGCAGCGTGGCCGGCACCGAGGCCGACTGCCAGCGGACGGTGAGGGCGGACGGCCCCGCTGGCGCCGGGACCGGTTCGCGTGGGGCGGCGAGGGCGGCGGTGACCGCCTCCTCGATCGTCTGCCGCGCCTCCGCCTCCGGGCGCAGCTCGGCCGCGAACCGGCCGCGCGCGTACTTCACCGCCACGGTGGCGCGGGACCCGTCCCAGGCGGCGGCCTCCCCGCACGCGGCGTCGTCCCCTGTGAGCCCCGGACCGCCGCGTTGACGTCCTGGGCCATCATCCGCCAGCCGTGTCGTAGTCCCGTCCGCCGGGCTGGACGTCGTCACGGTCGACGAGTCCGGTGATGCCCTCCATGTCGGCGCTGATGTAGATCCGCACAGTGCGTACTCCTCAGGCTCGATCGTCCGCAAGGACGCCAGGCCCGAGGAGTACGGTTCCGTCACAGCCGGGGGTCCACCGGTTCCGACTCCAGGGCCAGCACCCCGAACACCGCCTCATGGACCCGCCACAGCGGCTCGCCCTCCGCGAGGCGGTCCAGGGCCTCCAGGCCGAGGGCGTACTCGCGCAGTGCGAGGGAGCGCTTGTGGTTCAGGAACCGGTTGCGCAGCCGGGCGAGGTTCTCCGGGCGGGTGTACTCGGGACCGTAGATGATCCGGAGGTACTCACGGCCGCGGCACTTGATGCCCGGCTGCACCAGACGGCCGGCCGCACTCCTGACCACCGCCTCCACCGGCTTGACGACCATGCCCTCGCCGCCGCGCCCGGTCATCTCCAGCCACCAGTCGATCCCGGCGCGCACCGACTCCGGGTCGCCGGTGTCGACGTAGAGCCGACGGGTCGTCTGCAGCAGCCCGCTTCCGTCGTGCTCGACCAGCCGGTCGATCAGCGCCAGTTGCTCGTTGTGCGGGACCGCCGCGAGACTGCGGCCCTGGACCGCCAGCAGCTGGAACGGGGCCAGACGGACACCGTCCAGTCCCTCGGTCGTCCAGCAGTAACGGCGGTACGCCGCCGTGAACGCCGCCGCGTCCGCCGCCCGTGCACGCTGCCGTGCCAGCAGCTCCGCCACGTCCACGCCCCGCCCCGCCGCGCCCTCCAGCGCGGCCAGCGCCCCGGGGAACGCCGCCCCGGACGCCGCGCCCACCGCCGCGTACTGCGAGCGCAGCAGCCCGGACGCCTTCAGCGACCACGGCATCAGCTCGGCGTCGACCAGCAGCCAGTCCGTCTCGAGTTCCTCCCACAGGCCCGCCGCGCCGATCGCCGAGCGCAGCCGGCCGAGGATCTCCTCGGTGACCGCGTCGTCGTCGAAGAACGGGCGGCCGGTGCGTGTGTACAGCGACCCGGTAGGGCCTTCCCCGCTGCCGTCCGCGTCCGGACCGAAGGCACTGCCGACGCCGAAGCGCTTCCGTGCCGCCTCGGCGTCCCGGCACACCAGGGCCACCGCCCGCGAGCCCATGTGCTTCTCCTCGCACACGACCCGCGCGACCCCGTCCTCCTGGTACTGCGCGAAGGCCTCGGCCGGGTGCTCCAGATAACCCTCGACGCGGCTGGTCGCGGTCGGTGCCATCGTCGGGGGCAGATAGGGCAGCAGACGCGGGTCCACCGCGAAGCGGCTCATGACCTCCAGGGCCGCCGCGGCGTTCTCCTCACGGACCGAGACCCGGCCGGCATGCCGGGTCTCGACCACCCGGCGGCCCTGGACGTCGGCGAGGTCCAGCGGCCGGCCGTCGTGCCCGCCGGGCGCCTCGGAGCGCAGCGGCCTGGCCGGCTCGTACCAGACCCGCTCGGCCGGTACGTCGACCAGCTGCCGCTCCGGCCAGCGCAGCGCCGTGAGCTTGCCGCCGAAGACGGCACCGGTGTCCAGGCAGATGGTGTTGTTCAGCCAGGTGGCCTCGGGGACCGGGGTGTGTCCGTACACCACGGCCGCCCGGCCCCGGTAGTCCTCCGCCCACGGATAACGCACCGGCAGGCCGAACTCGTCCGTCTCGCCCGTGGTGTCGCCGTAGAGCGCGTGCGAGCGGACCCGGCCCGAGGTGCGGCCGTGGTACTTCTCCGGCAGCCCGGCGTGGCACACCACCAGCCGTCCGCCGTCGAGGACGTAGTGGCTGACGAGCCCGTCGATGAACTCCCTTACCCGCTGTTTGAACTCCTCGCTCTCACCCTCCATCTGCGCGACGGTCTCGGCGAGTCCGTGGGTGTGCTGGACGTTGCGGCCGCGCAGATGGCGCCCGAACTTGTTCTCGTGGTTGCCGGGCACGCACAGTGCGTCTCCGGACGCCACCATCGACATCACCCGGCGCAGCACGCCCGGGCTGTCCGGGCCGCGGTCGACCAGGTCGCCGACGAAGACGGCGGTGCGGCCCTCCGGGTGCGCGCCGTCGACGTAGCCCAACTTGGCCAGCAGCGCTTCCAGTTCGAGCGCACACCCGTGAACGTCGCCGATGATGTCGAAGGGACCGGTGAGGTGGGTCAGGTCGTTGAAGCGCTTCTCGGTGACGACGGTCGCGTTCTCGATCTCCGCCACGCCCCGCAGGATGTGCACCTTGCGGAAGCCCTCGCGCTCCAAGTGCCTGATCGAGCGGCGCAGTTCGCGGGTGTGGCGCTGGATGACCCGGCGCGGCATGTCCGCGCGGTCGCTGCGAGCCGCGTTGCGCTCGGCGCACACCTCCTCCGGCACGTCGAGCACGATCGCGATCGGCAGCACGTCGTGCTCTCTGGCCAGCTCGATCAGCTGTCGGCGGCTCTCCTGCTGCACGCTGGTGGCGTCGACCACCGTGCGGCGGCCCGCCGCGAGGCGCTTGCCCGCGATGTAGTGCAGCACGTCGAAGGCGTCCCGGCTCGCGCTCTGGTCGTTCTCGTCGTCGGCGACCAGCCCGCGGCAGAAGTCCGACGAGATGACCTCGGTCGGCCGGAAGTGCCGGCGGGCGAAGGTGGACTTGCCCGAACCGGACGCACCGATCAGCACCACCAGGGAGAGGTCGGTCACGGGCAGGGCGCGCCCCTTGGCGTCGGTCTCGGTCATGCGGCCTTCTCCTCCTTCGCGGTGAGCGTGAACACGGCCATCTGGGTGGGCGGCCCCACCTCGGGGTCGTCGGGTCCCACGGGGACGAACCGCACGTCGTAGCCGTGCCGTCCGGCCACCGCGTCCGCCCATGCGCGGAACTCCCCGCGGGTCCATTCGAAGCGGTGGTCGCCGTGGCGGGCGTGCCCGGCGGGCAGGCTCTCCCAGCGGACGTTGTACTCGACGTTCGGGGTCGTCACGAGCACCGTCCTGGGGTGGGCCGCGCCGAACACCGCGTACTCCACGGCGGACAGCCGCGGCGGGTCGACGTGCTCGACGACCTCGCTGAGCACGGCCGCGTCATAGCCCTTGAGGCGGCGGTCGGTGTACGCGAGCGAGCCCTGCACGAGCCGCACGCGCGACGCCTGCCGCTCCCCCATGCGGTCCAGCTTCAGACGCCGGGCGGCGATGGTGAGCGCCCGCACCGAGACGTCCATGCCCACGATCTCCGTGAACCGGGGATCCTTCAGCAGCGCCTGCACCAACTGGCCCTGCCCGCAGCCCAGATCGAGAACGCGGGCTGCGCCGGACTCCTGGAGTGCGGCGATGAGTGCCTCCCTGCGCAGCACCGCGAGCGGGGTCGGCCTGTCCTCGGTCCCGGTTTCGGTCCCGGTTTCGGTCCCAGCCTCGGCCCCGGCCTCGGTTCCGGTTCCGGTTCCGGTCTCGGTCTCCTCGACCGCGTTGTCGATCTCCTCGACCTCGCTGTCGTCGGTCTCCGCGAGCCGCACCAGCTCCAGCCGCTGTATCGCCTGCCGGGTCAGCGACCAGCGGCGCGACAGATAACGGCTGGTGATCAGCTTCTGCTCCGGATGGCCGGGCAGCCAGCCCTCGCCCGCCCGCAGCAGCTTGTCGACCTCGTCGGCGGAGACCCAGTAGTGCTTGGCGTCGTCGAGGACCGGAAGCAGGACGTACAGATGGCGCAACGCCTCGGCCAGGGTCAGTGCCTCCGACTCCAGCACCAGGCGCACATACCGCGAGTCACCCCACTGAGGGAACTCTGCGTCCAGCGGCACCGGTTCGGCGGTGACCGCCCAGCCGAGCGGCGCGAAGAGCCGGTGTACGAGCTCGGGGCCGCCCCGGGCCGGCAGGGCGGGTATCTCGATGCGCAGGGGCAGCGGCTGCCCGGCGCGCTCGGGCAGGATCGTGCACACGCCCCGCATCGCGGTCGAGAACACACCGCTCAGCGCCACGGCGAGCAGGGAGGACGCCGCGTACGGGCGGTCGTTGACGTACTGGGCGAGGGTCGCGTCGGGAGCGCCGTCCCGGCCCTTGCCCTTGCCGCGCCGGACCAGTGCCACCGCGTCGACCTCCAGCAGCAGCGCCGCCGTGCAGCGCTCGGCGTCCGCCTCGGGGTAGAGGACGTGCGCGGTGCCGTAGGAGGTCGAGAACGCCTGCGCCCTGCCGGGGTGCTTGTGCAACAAGAAACCCAGATCTGTCGCGGGGCGTTCAGCCGTGCCGGTGGTACTGATCGTCAGGAACATGCACCGAGTCTTCCGGCTCCGGTCCACCGCGACCACCGGATTTCGAACAGCGCGGCCGGACCGGGCCCGGACCGGGGCGGGGCTTCGCCGGGGTCCGGACCGGGCAGGGGCTCGCTTCGGCTATCGCAGCTGGGACTGGACCTGCGCGGAGATCAGCTCCAGGTGGTCCAGGTCGGCGAGGTCGAGGATCTGGAGGTACATACGGCCGGAGCCGATCTCCTGGTACCGGCTGATCTTGTCGACGACCTCAGCCGGGGTGCCCGCCAGGCCGTTGGTCTTCAGCTCGTCCACCTCACGGCCGATCGCGGCAGCGCGGCGGGCCACCTCCTGGTCGTCCTTGCCGACACAGGCCACCAGCGCGTTCGAGTACGTCAACGCGTCCGCGGCGCGTCCGGCCTGCTCGGCGGCCGCACGGACCCGGCCGAACTGGCGCTCGCTGTCCTCGATCGACGCGAACGGCATGTTGAACTCGTCGGCGTACTGAGCGGCCAGCCGCGGGGTGCGGGTCGCGCCGTGGCCGCCGATGAGCACCGGGACCCTGGACTGCGCGGGCTTGGGCAGAGCGGGCGAGTCCGTCAGGTCGTAGTACTTCCCGTCGAAGCTGAAGGTCTTGCCGGCCTCGGTCGCCCACAGGCCGGTGACGATCGCGAGCTGCTCCTCGAGACGGGCGAACTTGTCCTTCGGGAACGGGATGCCGTAGGCCTTGTGTTCGTCCTCGAACCAGCCCGCGCCGATGCCCAGTTCGACACGGCCCCCGGACATCTGGTCGACCTGCGCGACCTGGATGGCGAGGACACCGGGGAGGCGGAAGGTGGCGGCGGTCATCAGCGTGCCGAGGCGGATGCGCTTGGTCTCGCGGGCGAGTCCGGCGAGGGTGATCCAGGCGTCGGTGGGACCGGGCAGGCCGTCCACCTCGCCCATCTTCAGATAGTGGTCCGAGCGAAAGAACGCGTCGAAGTCGAGTTCCTCGGTGGCCTTGGCGACGGAGAGGAGGGTGTCATACGTCGCCCCCTGCTGGGGCTCGGTGAAGATGCGAAGATCCATGCCTCCATCCTGCACGCTCGAACGCCCGGCAGCCTCGGTACTCCCGCCGGGACCCCGTGGAATCGGTCGGGTGAAATCCGCGAGGCCGTCGGCCCGCGCGCCCGGCCGGGGCCACGGAGGGTGTGCTCAGCCCGCCGTTCTGTACCGCTCCCGTATCTCGCCGTCCCTGGCCGCCAGCCTGCGCAGCATCTCTCTGACCCGGTCCCGCGACTCGTCGGCCGCGTCTATGGCCTCCATGCACTGCCAGTACGTGCCCTCGTCACCAGCCGCGCTCGCGACCGCGACCAGGGCCATGCCGAGCTCCGTGAGGAGGGTGCCGAGGTCGAGGAGTGCCTTGCGGGCATCGCCCAGCTCCGTGAGCTGAGCGGCTCGCAGATCTGCCACGTCGATGGAGGGTGTGTCCAGCACGCCACAGCCTCTGCCCGCCAGCTCCGTCAACCCCAGTGCCTCACCGCGCAGTTCGGGAGGGCCCGAGACCGCCAGGCGACTGCCGATCGCCTGCGCCAGGGCGTAGGCCTGCCACGCCTCCATCATGATCCGCGACCCGTCCTCGCTCCCCGACAGGGCGCGCCTGCTCATCACGATGAGCCGCACCGCGTCCATGCGCTGCCCCCGCTCTGTTCCGACGCGCTTGCGCGCGTCTGGCCCGAACTCCGTTATCCACTACCCAGAGTGAAGGCTCGCGGGACGAAAAGCCAGAGCTGGACCGAAATCTGTGGACAACCTGCAGGATGGGGACAACTCACCGACTCCGGAGAGTGACGAGGCGAGGTCCGTCTCCCGGGAGGCGGAGGCTCGGGCGTCGCCCACCCGGGCCGGGGGCGGCGGCGGTTTCGTCTCAGTCGGTTCCCGGGGCCGGGAACCTCTCCTCATTGCGGTCGATCTTCGCGTCGAGCGCTGCCAGGGCGTCGATGCCGAGCACCTCGCACAGTTGGAGCAGATACGCGAACACGTCCGCCACCTCGTCCGTCACCCGATGGGCCGTCGTCGGGTCGTCCATCACCCGTGCCGACTCCTCCGGCGTCAACCACTGGAAGATCTCGACCAGTTCGGAGGCCTCGACACTCAGCGCGGTCGCCAGGTTCTTGGGCGTGTGGTACGGCTGCCAGTCGCGGGCCGCGGCGAAGTCGGCGAGGCGGCGCTGCAACCCCGCCACATCCAGCCCCTCGCCCCGCCCGGGTTCGGGTGCCGGGCGCCCGCGCCGCGGTGTGGGGTGCTCGGGGCGCGGTGCGGGGTGCTCGGGTTCCCGTCTCATGGGATCGGGTTCCGGTGTCACGGGCTCGGACTCTGATGTCACGGGCTCAGGTCTACCACCGTCACCCCGTCCGCCTCCGTCGCCCAGCGCGCCTCGCTCACCGCGCCCACCAGGCGGACATGCCCGCGTTCGGTCATACGCGCCGCCAGCCGCAGCAGTTCCCGTGTCTGCGCGGGGTCCATGCATCGGTCGAGGCCGTCCGCCAGCACGGTGAGGGTCTGCATCGCCGCCGGGACCTCGCCCACCGGGTCCACGTCGAGCACGCCCGGACCGGTGAGGAGCACCAGAGCCAGGGCCACATAGCGCAGTTCGCCGTCGCCGAGCAGTTCCAGCGGTGTCCGCAGCCCGTCTCCCCGGTCGAGCAGGGCGCGGACCCTGCCGTCGCCGAGCGGCTCGGCCAGCAGGTCGACGACCCGTCCCGCGCACCCGGCGGCGACCGCCGAGGCCAGCAGCGCGTGCCGTCGGGCACACTCCGCGCGGGTACGCCACAGGACATCGGCGAGGTTGTCGCACCCCGGCAGCAGCCGGCCCGCACCCGACGGAACGGGGGCCCGCATCCGGCCGGGGCGCGGGTCACAGGCGAAGACCGAGCGCAGGGCGACCACCATCTGCTCGGCCGCGGCGAGCACCCGGCGCTGGCCCTCGGTCCTGCCCGCCACGCGCAGCGGCAGCAGGGCGGTGCCGAGGCGGTCGTCCGGGAGCGGGCCCCGGGTGACCGGTGCGGAGCCGGCCGTGTGCCAGGCCGCCTGCACCGCCGCCCGGCCCGGATCGCGCAGGGCCGACTCCAGCAGCACCAGGTGGCCGGAGGTCAGCCGTTCGCCGACGATGCGCAGTTCGGGCTCGGCCTGCACGGCGAGGTCGAGCCGCACGGGTCCCTCGGGGCCGTCAGCCGTGCAGCCGATACGGAAGCCGCGCCGCCGCTGGGCGTCGGGCCGGGCCCGCTCGGGCACGCAGCCCGCCGGGTCCGGGAACGCCTCCCCCAGCTCCGCTCCGCCGCCGAGCCGCGCCAACGCCTCGTAGGCCTGCAACACCCGGGACTTGCCCGAGCCGCTGGGACCGGTGAAGAGCGTCAACGGTCCCAGCGGGAAAGCGGCCCGTCGGTGCCCGGCGAACGCGGACAACCGCAGCTCGGTGACGCGGGACCGGTGCGGACCCGAGTTCGCGGCCCCGGACCGGTCCGAACCCGGATCGGCGGCCCCGGACCGGTCCGAACCCGGATCGATGGTCCCGGGCCGGTCCGAACCCGGATCGGCGGCATCGGGCCGGTCCAACCCGGGATCGACGGAGCCGGACCCGTCCGGCTCAAACAGCGCAGGTAAGACGGTCATATCCGGGACGGTAGGGGCCCGCGGTCCGGGCGAACCGTTCCGCCCTCGCAGCCTTCCTACGATCGGGCGATCGAAACAGCCGCAGGACGACGACGATCGACCGTCCGTCCGACCGACCGACCGACGTCACATCAACAACCTGTCGGCCCCCATCGGCGCCCCGTCCGCGTCCCGCCGGTCACCGGCCAGGACCCCGGGATCAGACGCCGGGAACCCCCGCCCCCTCGATCAGCCCCCGCACCTCGGTCCCGGGCGGGGTCAGCAAGAAGACGTTGCGGTCGACCCGGTGCATCCCGCTGGCCAGGCCGAAGACGACACCCGTGCTGAAGTCCAGCACCCGTTTGGCCACCTCGGTCTCGGCGCCCGTGAGGTCGAGCAGCACGGGCACGCCCGCCATCAGTGTCTCGGCGACCTCGCGGGCGTCCGCGAACACATTGACCCGCAGGACCACGAAACGGCGGCGCGCCTCGGTCGGCGCCTCGGGTATGGACCGGTGGCCGACCGAGGACGGCCAGGCGTCCCGGCCACGCAACGGAACAACCTGAGCGAGCCCTTCCCACTGTTCGTCGGTGACATCGTGGCTGTTCACCGGCCCTCCCCGCTGGCTCGCACTCATCGTCTGCACTGGCCAATTCTTACGCATGGTCACCCGTTCGGCCCAACAGCGACACGGACCGCGACCCGGGCCGCGCCCCGGACCACGACGCCACGGCGGCCACTCGGGCCCTTCCGCCGCTCCCGCCGCCGAGGCCGAAGCGGCCGTTTGCGCCGCTCCGACCACCGCTTGCGTCGACGTGACCGCTTCGACCGCACCGTCCACTCCGGCCCCACAGGTCACTCCGACCGAAGTGGCCGCTTCCGCCGCACCGCACTCCCCGGGTACCGTCCGCGCGCCCCCTCACAGCGTCCGGGCGCCCCCTGTGCAGTGCCCGTAACCCCTCAAGATCGAGGCGCATAACATCCGCGTAACCACCGGTTCCTACGGTCGTCGTCATGACCACCAGTCCCGGAACGCGGCAGATACGGACCGTCTGCTCGTACTGCGGCGTCGGCTGCGGGATCGTGCTCGACGTCGTGACCGGCGCCGACGGCCGCCGCCGCGTCGTCAAGGCGTCCGGCGACAAAGAACACCCCGCCAACCGCGGCCGGCTGTGCACGAAGGGCGCGACCACCACGGACCTGCTGGCCGCCCCCGGGCGGCTGACCACGGCACTCGTCCGTGCGGACCGCGGTGCGGAGCCGGTGCCCGCGTCCGTCGACGCGGCGGTCCGGGCGACCGCACGCCGGCTGCGGGAGACCGTGGACCGGCACGGTCCGGACGCGGTCGCGTTCTATGTCTCGGGGCAGCTCAGCCTGGAGGCGCAGTATCTGGCGAACAAACTCGTCAAGGGCTTCATAGGGACGAACCGGATCGAGTCCAACTCGCGGCTGTGCATGGCGAGCGCGGGGGCGGGCTACAAGCTGTCGCTGGGCGCCGACGGGCCCCCAGGCTCGTACGACGACCTGGACAAGGCGGACGTCTTCCTGGTCATCGGCTCCAACATGGCCGACTGCCACCCGATCCTCTTCCTGCGGATGATGGACCGGGTCAAGGCGGGCGCCAGACTGATCGTGGTCGATCCCCGGCGCACCGCGACCGCGGCGAAGGCCGATCTCTTCCTGCAGATCCGGCCCGGTACCGATCTCGCCCTGCTCAACGGGCTGCTGCATCTTCTGCACGAGTCCGGCCACACGGACGACGCCTTCATCGCCCGGCACACCGAGGGCTGGGAGGCGATGCCCGGCTTCCTCGCCGACTATCCGCCCGCGACCGTCGCGGAGATCACCGGTCTCGCCGAGCGGGACGTCAGGGAGGCGGCGCGGCTCATCGGCGGGGCGAAGGAGTGGACCAGCTGCTGGACCATGGGCCTCAACCAGTCCACGCACGGGACCTGGAACACCAACGCGCTCGTCAATCTGCATCTGGCGACCGGTGCGATCTGCCGCCCGGGCAGCGGTCCGTTCTCGCTCACCGGGCAGCCCAATGCCATGGGCGGGCGCGAGATGGGCTACATGGGGCCCGGGCTCCCGGGGCAGCGGTCCGTGCTCGTGCCCGAGGAGCGGGAGTTCGTCGAGGACTTGTGGGGGCTGCCCGCCGGCACGCTCCGCGCGGACGGGACCGGGCGCGGGACCGTCGAGATGTTCCAGAAGATGACGGAGGGAGAGATCAAGGCCTGCTGGATCATGTGCACCAACCCCGTGGCGTCGGTGGCCAACCGCAAGACCGTCATCGAGGGGCTGGAAGCCGCGGAGTTCGTCGTCGTGCAGGACGCGTTCGCCGAGACCGAGACCAACGCGTACGCCGACGTGGTCCTGCCCGGCGCGCTGTGGGCCGAGGCGGAGGGTGTCATGGTCAACAGCGAGCGCGGGCTGACGCTCGCCCGGCCCGCGCTGGATCCGCCGGGTGAGGCGACGGCCGACTGGCGGCTGATCGCGGCCGTCGCGCGCGAGATGGGGTACGTGGACGGGTTCTCGTACGACAGCGCGGAGGAGGTCTTCGAGGAGATCAGGCGGGCGTGGAACCCGAAGACCGGCTGGGATCTGCGCGGGGTGACGTACGGGCGGCTGCGCTCCGGGCCCGTGCAGTGGCCGGCCGCGCGGGAGGACGGCCCGGCGCGCAATCCCGTCCGGTACGTCGAGGGCGGGCTGTCCTTTCCCACGCCGAGCGGGCGGGCGGTGTTCCACGCCCGCCCGCATCTGCCGCCCGCCGAACTCCCGGACGACGACTTCCCGTTCCAGCTCAACACCGGGCGGGTGCAGCACCAGTGGCACACGCTGACGAAGACGGGGAAGGTCGCCCGGCTCAACAAGCTCAACCCCGGGCCGTTCGTGGAGGTGCACCCCGAGGACGCCGCAGCGCTCGGGATCGCGGACGGCGACCCGGTCGAGGTCGCCTCGCGGCGCGGGCGGGCCGTCCTGCCGGCGGTGGTGACGGACCGGGTACGGCCGGGGTGCTGTTTCGCGCCGTTCCACTGGAACGACCTGTTCGGCGAGTATCTGAGCGTCAACGCGGTGACCAGCGACGCGGTGGACCCGGTGTCGTTCCAGCCGGAGTTCAAGGTGTGCGCGGTGGCGCTGACGAAGGTGGCGGAACCGGCCGCTACGACAGGCGGCCCGCAGTCGGCGGCGGCCCCACCGGCCGGGGCGTCCTCGGCGGACCCGACCACCTCCCATGGCCAGGTTCCCGCCCATGCCTTCGCACCGGGCACGGCTCCGCTCTCCCCCGCGCCGGGCGCGGCCCCGTTCCGCACCGCCCCGACGGGCGTTCCCTTCGGATTCGTCCCCTCCCCTCCCCCGGTCCTGAACAGCCTGGAACGCCAGTACCTGACCGGGTTCCTCACGGGCCTCGCGTCCGGCGCGCCGGGCGTGCCCGTACTGCCGCCGGACGCGCCCTTCAGCCCCGAGCACGCGCTGTGGGTCAACGGTCTCCTGGCCGGCCTGTACTCCAGGTCCGGGACCGGGAGCGCGCCCCCGGAGCGGGCAGGCCGCGAGGTCGTCGTGCTGTGGGCGTCGCAGACGGGGAACGCGGAGGAGTTCGCGGCGGCCACCGTGCGGCGGCTCACGGAGACCGGACACCGGGCCACCTTGGCCGGCATGGACGTGACCGATGTGCGCCAACTGCCCGACGGCGCGGATCTGTTGCTCATCACGAGCACGTTCGGCGACGGGGGGCCGCCGGACAACGGCTCCGGGTTCTGGAGCGATCTGTCCGGCCAGGAGGCCCCCCGGCTCGACGGCGTACGGTACGCCGTGCTCGCCTTCGGGGACTCCTCGTACGACGACTTCTGCGGGCACGGGCGCCGACTGGACGTGCGTCTGCATGAGCTGGGCGGCATACGCCTCGCGCAGCGCACGGACTGCGAACCCGACTACGAGCCGTCGGCGGGGGCCTGGCTGGACGAGGTCCTCGGCGCCCTCGGCGGTTCGACATCCGCACCGGCCCCGCGGGCGCCCGTCGCGGGAGCGCCGACCCCGCCCGCACCGGGGACGCCGCTCCCGGCGGCACCCGGCGTGAGCGAGCCGGCCCCCCGCGCCGGGAAGCCCGTCCCGGCCACCGCCCGCCTCGTCGACAACCAGCCGCTCAGCCGGCCCGGCGCGGGCAAGGAGGTGCGGCGGTTCACCTTCGACACGAGCGGGACGGACCTCGCGTACGAGACCGGGGACGCGCTCGGGGTACACCCGGTCAACTCCCCTGCTGTCGTGGAGGAGTGGCTGGAGGCTACGGGGATCGACGGCTTCACGGCGGTCGAGGCCCCGGACGGCGACGAGATCCGCTTCTCCGACCTTCTGCACCGGCATCTCGACATCACCCGGATCACCCCGGACCTGCTGCGTTTCGTGGCCGACCGCACCCGTGACGACCGCGAGCTGCGGCAGTTGCTGCGACCCGACAACAAGGACGGGCTCGCACGCTGGTCCTGGGGGCGGCAGGCCGTCGACGTGGTCGCGGAGCACGCGGTGAAGGCGTCGGCCGATGAGTGGGCCAGGGTACTCAAGCGGCTACGGCCCCGGCTGTACTCGATCTCGTCGAGCCCGCTCGTCGATCCGCGCAGGGTGTCGCTGACGGTGTCCGTCGTGCGCTACGAGGGCCTGCACGGACGACGCAGGGCCGGAGTCTGCGGCGGCTTCCTCGCGGACACCGAGCCGGACACGGCGGTCCCGGTCTTCGTGCAGCGCGCCCCGCACTTCCGGCCACCGGCCGACGGCTCGACACCGATGGTGATGGTGGGCCCCGGAACCGGAATCGCACCTTTCATCGGCTTCCTGAACGAACGCCGCGAAATGGGGCACAGGGCACCGAACTGGCTGTTCTTCGGCGAACAGCACCGTGCCACGGACTTCTACTACGAGGACGAGCTGACCTCGCTCCACAAGGAAGGCGTCCTCACCCGGCTCGACACGGCGTTCTCCCGCGACCAGCGCGCCAAGGTCTACGTCCAGGACCGCATGCGCGAGCACGGCCTGGAGCTGTGGCACTGGCTGCGCGACGGCGCCCGTCTCTACGTCTGCGGAGACGCCTCCCGCATGGCCAAGGACGTCGACCAGGCGCTACGGGACATCGCGGCCGTACACGGCGGCCTGAGCGAACCGGAGGCAGTCGCATACGTGAAGCAGCTGACCGCCGAGAAGCGCTACGTGCGGGACGTCTACTAGAACGGCAGAACCGGCCGGGGATGCGTCCACGTCCAGTCGGTACACCCCTGTACAGGCACTTCTTACCGCCCTCACACCGGACTCTTCACCTCCAGGCGGTCGACGTTCATCCTGCCCCCTTACGTTCCGTGGCGTGCAGTTGGCAGAAGTGACGCCCCCGACAAGCGGACGATGGATACGTCTGCGCCCCCTCGTGGCGCCGGACGAACCCGAAAGAACTCCCGCGCAGTGGCATCGGATCCTGACGCTGCTCGCGGACATCAGCCTGTTCATCGGCACCCGCGAGGTGTGGACCTCCGCCGCCAGCCATCAGCCGGCGATCGCCGCGATGATCTCCCTCTGCTACGCGTCGATCCTGGTCACCGGCGTACTGACGCTGGTGGTGCGGAGCAGCCGGTCGCTGGCGCGGCTCGACCTCGTCGTCCTGGTGACGGCGGTCACCCTCGCCTACTGCGCCCTGGCCGTGAAGCACGGCTTCAGTGACGAGTCGATCCTCACCACGCAGGCCGCCCGTGAACTGCTCCACGGCCACCCGGTGTACGGGCAGCCGTGGCCCTGGCTGTTCGGTCACGGTATCGCCTACACCGCGACGGTCACGGGCGGTTACGACTACACGTACGGCTACCCGCCGCTCACCGCCCTGCTCACCGCGCCCCTGCTCTGGCTCGGCCACGGCGCCATACCGGAGACCCTGGTCACCACGACCGCGATGGTCCTCGGGGCGATCGTCATGTGGAAGATGCTGCCGACGCCATGGCGCTCCGCGGCCACCATGGTGTGCCTCGGCTTCGGCATGGTCCCGACGTACGCCCGACTCGGCTATCCCGCGGTCGTCGCGCTCGCCCTCCTGATCCCGGTCGTGGTGCGCTGGACGCGGATGGGCGGGGGCGGCCCGGTCGACTGGGCGCGGGCCGCGTGTCTGGGCGCGGCCTGTGCCACCCAGCAACTGCCCTGGTTCCTCGCGCCGTTCCTGCTCGCCGGGGTCTATGCGCTGCGCCGTGGTGAGCTGGGGGCGCGCGCGGCCGCCGCGGCGGTGGGACGCATCGCCGGCATCGCCGCCGGAACCTGGCTGCTGGTCAACGCGTACTTCATCGTGAGCGAGCCGCGCACCTGGCTGTCGGGCATCGCGTTGCCGATCACCCAGGGTGCGGTGATCCACGGCCAGGGCCTGGTCGGCATCTCCCTGTACTACACCGACGGCAGCGACCGTCTGAGCTGGTACTCGCATGCCAGCATGCTGCTGGCGGCGGGCCTGCTGGCACTGTTCGTCCTGTTCGTGCGCCGGCTGGGGCCGGCCGCGACCGTGCTGCCGTGGTGCGCGTTCTTCCTCGCGACCCGCTCGCAGGACGGCTACTACCTGCTGATGACGCCGCTCTGGCTGGCGGCTGCCGTCACCGTGCCGCCCACGGCCTTCACCAACGCCTGGCAGCCGCGTCTGCTGCCCGGGCGGCGGGTGGCCCGGATGGTGCTGGCCGGTGCCGTGGTGGCTCCGTCACTGGTGGCCGTGGCCCTGGCGGCGACCGGCCAGCCACCGCTGCGCATGCGGACCGCCGCCGCCTCCCGGACGCCCCTGACGGTCAAGACGCTCGGGATCAAGGTGCGCAACAGCGGTGACACGGCCCTGGAGCCCCATTTCATGGTGACCACCGGGCAGGGCATGAGCCGCTACTGGAAGGTGCTGGACGGCCCCTCGTCCGTCGCCGCTCATACGACGGCCACGTACCGGATCCAGGCCCCGGGCGGCAGCTTCGTGATCCCCAAGAAGGGCACCCGCATCCGGCTGCGCGCGTTCTCCGCGTCACCGATGACCCTGTCGAGCCAGGACATCCACCTGGAGCGCGAGCAGGGGCCGTCGAAGGGGGCGAAGGGACCTCAGGGATCCAGGACATCGAAGACTTCGAAGACCTCTGACTCTTCAAGGACCTCGAAGGGCTGACGGACTCGGACCGAACGCCCGTCACGTCACGTGGGCGTCGACCACCAGTACCGCCTGGTCGTCGTGCAAGTGCTCCACCACGTGGCTGCGAAGGTCGTCGCGGACGGCGTCAGCGTCCCACTTGGCCCGGCCGAGCAGGTGCTGCATGCCGTCCGGGAGCGTCTCCCCTGCCCACTCGGCGATCGTCCAGCAGTTCTTGCGCGGTAGGTCCGACAGTAGCCCGAGTACCGATCGAGCCGCCCGACGGCGGGATTCGACCCGGGCGAACCGGCCCGCCCCCCGGCCCATCACGTCCTCAAACACATCCCGTCGGCGGGCCCCCTCGGGCGGGAAGTCACCGCGGGGTGCTCCCACCCAAGGAGAGAGGCTCACAGCCCAGAACCGCCCGTCGCGTCGATCACCCGGCCGGTCACCCAGCGTGCGTCGTCGGAAGCGAGGAAGGCCACGATGTCAGCCACGTCTTCCGGCTGCCCGACCCGGCCCAGCGCGGCCAGGGACGCCGCGTGGGCTTCGGCCTGCGGATTGCCGCGTAGCCAGCTTGCGTTGACGTCCGTGTCGATGACGCCGGGCGCCACCGAGTTCGCGGTAATGCCTCGGGGCCCCAACTCCTTGGCGAGGTTGAGGGTGAAGGTGTCGAGCGCGCCCTTGGTGGCGCCGTTGGCGATGATCTCTGGCATGGCGAGGCGAGCCGCGCCGCTGGAGATGGTGATGATTCGCCCTCCGTCGCGCACACCCGTGGGCGCCTTCATGGGCGTTGCCCTTGAGGAGGAACCCACCGCCCACGCCGCGTTCACCCGCATCCTGCGTGAGGCAGCGGTCATCTATCCCGACCCCGCCCACCCGGCCGGATGCCTGACGATCAGTGCAGCCACCAACGTCACCCCGCAAGACGCCGAGGTGGAGGCATTCTTGCGCAACCTACGCAACGAGAACCTGGACGTCTTCGAGGCCCGCCTACGCATGGCGCAGCAGGCCGGCGAGCTATCCGATGCAGCCGACCCCCGTGCGCTGGCGGCGTACTTCGCCACGGTCATCCAGGGCATGTCGCAGCGCGCCCGCGACGGGGCCGCGGCGGCCGAGCTGACCGAAACCGTCGAACTGGCCCTGATGGCATGGCCCGCGGCACGACACTGATCCCACGCGCCAACCTGCCGTCTCGCCTGCCCAGCCACACTGAACGGCAAGATCACGGTCTGCAGCTGGAGTACTGACTGAGAGGTACTACAAGATCGTTACTGCTTACCGCACAGCGAGATGACCTTCTGCTCATCCTCCGAGAGGGTGGGGCCGGGTGTGGGAGTGGGTGCGGCGCCCCCCGCCTTGCCCTCGCCCGTCTTGGCGTTGGCCTCGCTCTCAGCGGCCTGGCGCTGGGCCTCCTTCCTGCACGCGGAGGCCTGGACGGCCAGTTCCTGGACCTTCGACTCGGCATCGTTCAGACTGCCCTCCGCGATGGTGGCCTTGACCTGCTTCTGCTGGTACTGCGGCAGGTATTTGAGTTCGATCTCGGGGTGGTCCTTCTGCACCTTCGACAGCGACACCCAGGCCAGGTCCTGGCTGATGCCCTGGTACAGCGCGACGTGCTCGCCCTTGGCGCCGACGTAGTACTGGGTCTGCGTCCACTGGTAGCAGCCCATGAGGCCGCCGACGAGGACTGTGAGGCCGACGCCAAGCAGGATCCCTTTCTTGAGGGGCCAATGGATGCGGAGGCGTCGAGCGGCGGGCGCCGGGACCCCAGCAGTGGTGTCCGGGGGCTTCGCAGGCGCAAGCGGCATCCGCGGCAGGCCTGTCGGCGCAGTGGCCGCCGTCGCAGGCGGGGCGGGGCTTCTGGGGCTAGGGGTGTGGCCGAGTGGCTGGGGCGCGGGGCCTGCCGCGGGTCGTTCTGCCGGGTCGGGAGTGGTGGTGCCGGGGGCGGGCGAGAGCGGAGGGGGTTGTCGGGGCCCGACGGGAATGTGGTACGCCCCGGGTGCTGCCGGGGCGGCGGGTGGTGAGGAGTGGGGCAGATTGGTGGATGACGGCAGGGGTGTCCCTGGTGGCGCGGAGGCATCCGGGGCGCCGGGGAGGGGTTGGTGGGGAGTCTCGGGCGGTGCGGGGCCCGTACTCGGCGGTGTCGGAGGCAGGGTGTGAGGGGTGAGGGTGGAGGCGTGGTCCCGGACGAGCCGGGCGACCGGGGAGGGCATCCAGCTGGGCTCGGTGAGCCGTAGCGTGGCGGTGGCGGTTCGGCCGCCCTCGTCCGCGCCGTCTGTGGTGGTGAGCCGGTCGAGCAGGTGGGCCACTGTGGGGCGCCGCATGGGGTGTTTGGCCAGACAGGCGGCCACCACCTCGCGCAGCTCGGGCGGGAGGGCATCCAGGTGGGGCGGTTCGTGGACGGCACGGTAGTGCAGGGCGTGCGGCGTGCCGGTGCCGAACGGGCCGACCCGGGTGGCGGTGTAGGCCAGCAGCGCGCCGAGGGAGAAGACGTCGCTGGCCGGCCCGACCGGCTGCCCGGTGATCTGTTCGGGGGACATGAAGCCGGGTGTGCCAATCGTCATGCCGGTCTGGGTCAGCACACTGGCCTCGTTGGCCGCCGAGATCCCGAAGTCGATCACACGGGGGCCGTCGGCGGCCAGCAGTACGTTGGAGGGTTTGAGATCGCGGTGGATGATGCCCGCCGCATGGATCGCCTCCAGGGCCTCGGCCAGCGCCGCGCCCAAAGCGAGGACTGGCCGGGCCGGCCAAGGACCATGCCTGGCGATCGCCTCCCCCAGCGGGATGCCGGGGACGTAGACGGTGGCCAGCCAGGGCGGCGAGCCGTCCGCATCGGCGTCCACCACGCCAGCGGTGAAGGCCCCGTTGACCCGCCGGGCCGCGGCCACCTCACGGGCGAAACGGCGCCGGAAGTCACCGTCCCCGGCCAGCTCGGGGCGCACCGTTTTCACTGCGACCGCACGCCCGCCGGGCGAGCGCGCCAAATACACCCGGCCCATCCCCCCGGCACCGAGCCGTGCCACGATCCGGTAGCGCCCCACCCGCCGTGGGTCCTCCGGCTCCAGGGCCTTGAACACTGCCATCCCACGCCCCCTGTGCCCTGTTCTACGGCCCCCAGTTTGTTGCCCGTAGATGGCGCATCATTCCCGACATTCCCGCGCCTGTTCAATCCACGGACGCAGCCCCTTCCGACCAGCCGCAGGTGGACCAGGCACCTCGGCCGTCCGAGCCTGCCTGGGCAGCCAATTGGGCTCCTTCCGTGGGCACTTCAGCTGAGCCGACCCCTCCACGCCCTCACCAGGGGTATGTGAAAACCACAAGAGTCGAGTACCTGCGTTGACCTGCGGATTAGGCAGGTCTCGTTTTCCCGGCCGGCCGGAGCCCCGACGCCTGATCGAGGCCATGACAGCATGGGGATACCCGCCCGCCGAGTGGCGTATGCGGTACCGGTCCGACGTCGACGCGGAGCCAGGACCGCTGGGACACGGGCGAACGCCGTCCCGGACCGCTCAACGGGTGGGCGTGGCCGAAGCCAGTGGTCGTGGTCCACGGTCGTTTGATTCGGCTTGGGAAGGTCCCCCGCTTCCCAAAACAGGAGGAGCGCCCCAGCACTTCTGGAAATCTTTGGGCGCAGGGCCGAGGAGCCGCGCGAGGCACGCAGCGCTCTTCGGCCCTATCCGTGTCGGGAACTTGGCCGCCTGGCGTTCAACCGCCCGAGTCCACTGCTCGCTGTGGCGTCTCGTCATCGGGACACCTCACGGTTCGTGACGATGTCTTCGGCGACTCCAGCGGCGATGAGTGCTGCGCCGGGAGTGTGGCCGGAGCTGACGTAGCGCCAGTGTCCCTCGGTGACGCCGCGGCGCCCCAGGCCGGGGTTCGTCGTTGGGTTCGTTCGGGCCGTCGAGGCGGATGACAGCGTGGACGTGGACGGCGGCGCGTGTTCTGGTACTCGGCGACGCGGGCGAACGACAGCCGGGCGTGCTGGGCCAAGCGGGACTGCACGAGGCCGACCGAGGAGGCGAGACGCCGCCGGACGGCTGACCAGCGAGACAGCACAAACCCACGGCTCTGACCTGTTCAGGTGCGTTTTGCGTCTTGACCGTGCCAGCGCCGAGGACCTGCACGAGGTGCTGTGGCTGGTAGGTGAGCACCTCGCTGCGGGTGCGCCTATCCCGGCCTTGCCCTGGGAGGCGAACGAGCGGCTGGGCCGGGTGATCAGCACGTTGGGTGACTCGCTGGGTAAGGCCCGGCCATCTAGTGGCGGATCGCTGGGCCGTCCCTGGGCCGTGCGGACGGTCCTCGTGTGTCGGAGCCGCTGTGGGAGACCGCGCTCGGGGACTGGTACGGGCCGGCGACTCCGCTGATGCAGAGGACTCGCACGTACAGCCCGAACAGGCGCGGGGAGATTGTGCTGCGCCGTCGGCTGCGTATGCTGCTGGCGCGCTCTTCCGCAACAGGCTTCACCGTCATGGGCGTGCTCCTTGCGTTCCACGCAGTCGGCGTTCCTCCGCGTCGCCCGCAGGACGCAGCATTCTTCCCGGCCATCGCCTTCCTCATGGCAGCCGTTCGCGCATCAAAGCAGAGACCGTGGCGTACTTCCGAGCACTCGATGAGGGTGCCTTCCGCCACACTGACGAGGAGGGCGGCCGTGACCTGCGGCCGCCCCATCGATCAACGCTCTGACCTGCTGCTGAGCTGTCGGCGGTTGTCGACGTTGGTCACCATCGAGCGCCCTTCCACGGCCCGCGGACGGCCCGGGAGAGCGCGCTCGTGTGTTGGGGTGACACCGGCCTTGTAAGGGTGGGGTGAGGAGAGAACCCTGTGCCCGCCAGACGGCTACTGCCTTGCACATGGGCCGGTGCCACGTGCTCAATGAAGGGGCACCCAATCTCGTGACCTCGTCAGTGCTTGAAGGAGTCCTTGGTCTCCTCCTTCGCGCCCCGCATCCTGCCCCGCGCTTCGAGGGCGGCGCCCTTTGCTGCGAGGGTTTCTTTGTGCACCGCATGGGCCGTCTTGCGCACGATCTTTCCGGCGACTTGTTCGGCCTTTGCCTTGGCCTTCTCCCCGACACTCATCTCAGCACCTCCGCGGAGTCTCACTGGCTGCCTGCCCTTGAGGCAGAGGGCAAAACCATCCTGCGGAACGCGCCGATCGGGGACGGACGGGGTCTTGGGGGTCTGGAGGGTTACGACGAGGCGGAACCACGGGCGGCCGGCCGCCATGGCGAGCGGAGCGCCGAGCGTCTCCGCTGTGTAGATGAGCTCTGCCCAGGCTGGAGCGCCGCCTCCCGAGCCGCAGTACGCGCCAGTCGGCCGATTGCAGCCGACCCTCGACGGGGCGCGTATAGGCGCACGGCTCCGGAGTGAATGCGTCGATCACTCCGGATAGCTCTCTGACCTGCGACGGATTCCATTGCAGGACGTCAGCGGCACAGAGGGTGTCGTAGGTGTGTCGGGCGACCCCGCGGCTCGCCCTGTCGGCCCGTTAGCGGAGTCCGGATGGCCTTGAAGCGAGGGCCTCGGGTCGTGTGGATCAACGCACCATTGCCCCCAAAGAACTGAAGCACCCGAACGCCCTCTGTGGGAATTGACGTACGCCGAAGACAACAGCCAAGCCCTGCCGCCATCCCGCGAGTTGCCGAGGCCGGTAACGATCGTAGAGTGGAATGAGGGGCGCAGGGAAATGGGAGGCCGGCATGGTTTTTGTGCGTGTTCACGTGATGAAAGATAAACTGAACGCAGAACAAAAACGTGAACTCGGTGATAAATTGATCGCCGCCGTGGCGGAGGTCGAGAAACTCCGAAACACGGCACGCCATCAGCAGACATCGTGGGTTCAGTACTACGAATTCGATCCCGATAACTGGTACAATCCGCATAACCTTGGTGATCCGTCTGCGCAGTGGCAGATCGACGTAGTCGCCCCCCAGAAGCTTCTGCCGACACCGAAAGAGACTAAATTGGTTCTAGAGAAGGTGACGGCCGCAGTCCGTTCCGTCAGCGGAGAAGGTCTGCTGCCCGCCCGAGGGCCATGGGTGCATGTATACGTGATCCCTGATCTGAGTGGGGCATGGATGGCAAGGTCCCGAACTGGGACGGCTGGAGAGCGTACTTCGAGGCGGACACGCAGGAAGAAGTTGACCGTGCACTTGCCATGGTCTTCGGGGAAGATTAAAAAAAGTTGCTACAGTGCACTCAGAAACTGCATCTACTGCGCGCACAGCAGTGGTCACCCCAATGTGCGCTTGAGTAAATTCCACAAGCTGGTTGCGTGCGCAACAGTTCGACTCGCCTGGGAACTGAATGTTCGGGTCGCGGATCAGTTGCCTCATCGGTACATGTCACGCGGACTACCCTTGACCCTCGACAGTCATTGTTTCCATCCTTTCCCTATGCTCCGGACTCGCCCCCTTTGCGGAGTTGGGAAAATTCAGAGAGTCCTTTCACGCCCAGGGCATCGGCATTCTGACTACCATCACCGTTCCCCTGCGGGGACACTGGTTCTCGAACCAATTCTCGGCCACTGACTACAGCTCGACCACCCACCGATCAGCAACACACCCACACCCACGTGTGCACGCTCAGTGCACACGGAATTGCATGGGGTTACGATCTCGCTGTGGCAGACGAGGGCTATGACGTGATCGTGATCGGGACCAGCCAGGGCGGTCGGTTCCTCCCCGTCGATCTGGCGAAGGCAGGCAGGAAGGTGGCGCTCGTCGAGCGCGACCACCTCGGCGGCGTCTGCGTGAACACCGGGTGCACCCCGACCAAGACGATGGTCGCCAGCGCACGCCTCGCCCACCAGGCACGGCGCGGCGCCGAGTACGGCGTGCGGACCGGACCGGTGTCGGTCGACCTCACCGCCGTGCGGGAGCGCAAGCGGGCAATGGTCGCGGGCGCGCGGGAGAACTACGCGAGCCGCCTGGCGCAGGACGGGCTCGACCTGATCGAAGGCGGGGCCCGTTTCACGGGGCCCAAGACGATCGAGATCGCCCTGAGGAACGGCGGGACGCAGGAGATCAGCGCACCGGTGATCGTCATCGACACGGGCGCCAGGCCCAAGCCGCTGGCGATCAGCGGCGCACAGAACGTCCCTGTCCTGGACTCAACGTCGATCATGGAGCTGGGCGAGCTCCCTGAGCACCTAATCATCCTCGGCGGCGGCTACATCGGGCTGGAGTTCGGGCAGATGTTCCGCAGGTTCGGCAGCGAGGTCACGATCGTCCAGACCCGCCCGCGCCTGATGATGATCGAGGACGATGACGTCTCCGACGAGGTCGCCGCCATCTTGCGCGATGACGGAATCACGGTCCTGACTTCGACGACGCCGGACCGGGTCGAGGAAGCAGGCGGCGGGCGCGTGCAGCTGACTGTTCGCACGCCGCACGGCGAGCAGCAGATCGAGGCCTCCCACCTGCTGTCGGCCACCGGCCGCGCCCCCAACACGGAAGCGCTCGCGCCGGCGGCCGCCGGCATTCGGCTGCGCGACAACGGCTTCATCGAGGTCGACGAGTACCTGGAAACCACCGTCCCCGGCATCTACGCCATGGGGGACGTCAAGGGCGGCCCGGCCTTCACCCACCTTTCCTACGACGATTACAGGATCCTGCACGCCAACTTGCTCTGCGGCGAAAAGGCCAGCACGCGGGACAGGATCGTCCCGTACACCGTGTTCATCGACCCGCAGCTCGGCCGCGTCGGAATGACCGAGCGGCAGGCCAGGGAGCAAAACCGGGCGGTCCGCGTCGCGAAGCTGCCGATGAGCGCCGTCATCCGGGCCCTCGAGACCGGGGAGACACGCGGCTTCATGAAGGCCGTCATCGACGCGCACACCCAGCAGATCCTCGGCGCCGCCGTGCTCGGCACAGAAGGCGGCGAGATCATGACGATCATTCAGGTCGCCATGCTGGGCAAGCTCCCCTACACCGCAATGGCGAACGCCATCTTCACGCACCCGTTGCTGGCGGAGGGCCTCAACAGCCTCTTCACGACGCTCGACGCCTAGCCGAACGGCGCCGCGTGGCTCCGAGAGCACTAGTTCGGAAGATCGCGTATGCGGTCCGGCCTGACGTGGGGGGGGGGGGAGGCTGACCAGCGCGTTTGCGGAGCGCTGTCGGGTGTCCCGTGGCTCCCCCTGGCGCGCCTTTCCAACGGGCACGCCGGGGGCACGGTGCCGCTCATCTGGCGGTGTTCCCGGAGTGAAGCTCGACCACGGCCTGCCCTGACGATCTCCGCCTACGCCTGGGTCGCGGTCTTCTGCTTCAAACGTTCGTAGGGTGTCCGGCCGCCGAGGCCGCCGTGGGGGCGATGGTAGTTGTAGCAGTCCCCCTCGCGCAGCTTGTCGTTGAAGACCTCGGCGTCGTCGATGACGACCCCGTCGAGGAGTCGGTAGAACTCCTCGGCGTCGATGCGGTGGGAGCGTTCGACCTTGCCTTTCAGGCGCGGGGTGCGGGGCTTGATGTACCGCGGACGAGCGCGAAGGCCGCTGCGGCCAGGCCCAGGACACCGACGACCAGGCCGGCGACACCGAGCCCACGGGCGGTGGAGTCGCTGCTGGAGGCGGCCTGCGTGGAGGCCGCGCCCGACTTCCCGGTGGTAGTGGTGGCGGCGGCGCCGGACGAGGCCGCCGGCGTGGACGTGCTGCCCTCGGCCGTGCCCTTGGCCGTCAGCGAGAGGACCGGCGCGGGGTTCTCCGGCTCGTCCCCGCCCTTCGGGGTCTCCTCGATCCAGCGGACGACGTTCCCGTCGGAGTAGGTCTGCAGCGTCTTGAAGGTGAGCTGGTCGGTGTCGTCGGGGAGCTGGCCGAAGGCGACGTGGAAGTCCTGGTACTGGCCGTGCCGGATGCGCCCGCCGGTCCAGGTGATCTCGGAGACCGCGTCGGTGATGTTGCCGTCGTCCGTCTTGACCGGCGTCTTGAGCTTGGTGGTGGTCACCTGTGCGGTCCAGCCGTCCTCGGGGGTGACCAGCACGCCCAGAACCGGGTGGTCGGTGGGCAGGAAGACCTGCACCTTGGTGGTCGCGGCGGTGTCCTCCTCATTGGGGACACGGAAGGTCAGAACGCCGTCGGTGGCGCCCTTGGCGTAGCTCTCGGGGTGGACGGTGACATGCGCGAAGGCCGCGCCCGCCGCGGCGAGGACACCGCCGGCGGTGAGGGCGGCGACGGTGCCGGCGCGGCGCAGGGTGGTACGCAGAGAGGACATGGGTGGTGGTGCTCCGTACTCGTGCTCGGTTTTTTTGGGGGGTTCAGATCGTGTACGGGGCAGCCGGGGGCGGTCCGCGCCGGGACAGGGCGTGGCGGAGCAGCGCTTGGCGGAGGGGGCGGCACCGGTCGGCGTACGGGCGCGGGAGTCTGGCGTAGGCGAGCAGGGGCGCCGTGCGCCACCAGGCGACGAGGCGCGGGACGAAGGCCACGGCCTTGCGCAGCAGGGACCACAGGGCGGCCTCGCCGCGTCGCAGACACCAGGCGGCCAGAAGTGCGGCAACCAGATGCGCGGCGACGGCGTGCGAAGTCATGGCGTGCGACGGGGCGGCCATGTGCATGCCGTGCGGCATGCCCGGCATGTGCATCGTGGTGTCCGGCGGCCCGGCCGCGTCGAAGGCGAGGTGCAGCCCGCCCTGTACGAGGAGCATCGCGAGGCCGATGCCGGGGAGCGAACGCTCACGTCCGGCGAGCAGCACACCGCCCGCGAACACGGGCAGGAACCCGACCGCCTCCACCCACAGTGCCGGCTCCATGCCGGTGGCGAGGGTGTGTCCCCCGGCAGCGAGCAGGACGCATATGACGGCGAACACCGCCGCGCGCACGCTCCGCACCGCCCAGGACACACCCATGGGGTGGGATCCTGCCATGCGGACGACGGCGGCCACGCCGATTCCCGCAGATCCGGCGCGCCCGGGGCCGTCCGGGGCGTGTTGCGGCCCGAGCGACCCGGGCGCCTATCGTGGCGCCCATGCAGTCCTACACAATCGGGCAGGCCGCCCGTCTGCTGGGGGTGAGCCCGGACACCGCACGCCGATGGGCGGACGCGGGCAGGGTGGCGACCCGTCGCGACGAGGGCGGACGCCGGGTCATCGACGGCACGGATCTGGCCGCGTTCTCGGTGGAGCTGGCGCGCGGCGGCACCGGCGAGGAGGACGCCCCCTCGTACACCTCCGTCCGCAACGCATTCCCCGGGATCGTCACCGCCGTGAAGCTCGGTGACGTGGCCGCCCAGGTGGAGATCCAGGCGGGGCCGCACCGGCTGGTCTCGCTGCTGACCCGGGAGGCGGTGGAGGAACTCGGCCTGGAGGTCGGGATGGAGGCCACCGCGCGCGTGAAGTCGACGAACGTGCACATCGACCGCGCATGACCCGCACGGGGTGCCGCCCATCCGACCGCGCATGACTCCCCGTCGGGGCCGCTGCCGATTCGGCTGTGCGTGACCGCGCGGCGGGGAAGAGGTGCCGTAGAAACGCACATGCGGGGTTCCGGACCGCGATCACCCAGCTCATGCGATGCCACAGCAGACTTACGGATGGCATCTGCGTCAGTATGATCGGCGTATCGGAGGGGTCCGGGGGATCTCTCCCGCGACGAACAGAGGGAGTGCACCCGTGATGACCCGTTCCGTGCGCCTGAACCGCCGGATGCTGCACGTGACCGGCGCGACGGTCGCCGCACTGCTGGCCCTGAGCGCCTGCTCCTCCTCGTCCGACTCCGACTCCACCAAGAAATCGGACTCCTCGGACTCGTCGGCGTCCTCGTCGGCGAAGCTCTCCGGCACGGTCACCGTCTTCGCCGCCGCCTCCCTCAAGGAGAGCTTCACGACCCTGGGGAAGCAGTTCGAGAAGGAGCACCCCGGCACCCACGTCACCTTCAACTTCGGCGGCAGCGACACCCTCGCCGCGAGCATCACCGGCGGTGCCCCCGCCGACGTCTTCGCCGCGGCCAGCCCCAAGACCATGGCCATCGTGACGGACAAGAAGGACGCGGCCGGCACCCCCGTCACCTTCGTGCGCAACCAGCTGGAGATCGCCACCCTGCCCGGCAACCCGGACAAGGTCGCCTCCCTGAAGGACCTCACCAAGTCCGGCCTGAAGGTCGTGCTGTGCGACAAGACCGTGCCGTGCGGTGCCGCCGCGCAGAAGGCGCTGGACGCCAGCAAGCTGAAGCTCACGCCGGTGTCGTACGAGCAGGACGTCAAGAGCGCGTTGACGAAGGTGGAGCTGAAGGAGGCCGACGCCGCGGTCGTCTACAAGACCGATGTGAAGGCGGCGGGTGACAAGGTGGAGGGCGTGGAGTTCCCCGAGTCCGCCAAGGCGGTCAACGACTACCCGATCGCCCTGCTCAAGAACGCGCCCAACGCCGAGGCGGCCAAGGCGTTCATCGCCCTCGTGCAGTCCGCCGAGGGGCGCAACGTGCTGACTGAGGCCGGGTTCCTCCAGCCGTGACCCCCAGCGACACCTCCGACGCCGCGGCCCGCCCCCTGACGGGTGGGCCGCGGCGCGGGCGTGCCTGGGGGCCGGGGGTGCCGCTGCCGCTGCTGCTGCCCGCGCTGGCCGGCCTGGCGTTTCTGCTGCTGCCGCTGGTGGCCCTGCTGATACGGGCCCCGTGGCGCACCCTGCCCGCCCAGCTGACCAGTACGGAGGTGTGGCAGGCGCTCCAGCTGTCCCTGGTGAGCGCGACCGCCGCCACCGCGCTGAGTCTGGTGCTGGGCGTTCCACTGGCGTGGCTGCTGGCGCGTACGGACTTCCCAGGGCGGCGGCTGGTACGGGCCCTGGTGACCCTCCCGCTCGTGCTGCCCCCGGTGGTGGGCGGCGTCGCACTGCTGCTGGCGCTCGGGCGCAACGGGGTGGTGGGACGGTGGCTGGACACATGGTTCGGGATCACCCTGCCGTTCACCACGGCGGGCGTGGTGGTGGCCGAGGCGTTCGTGGCGATGCCGTTCCTGGTCATCAGTGTCGAGGGCACACTGCGGGCGGCCGACGCACGGTACGAGGAGGCCGCCGCGACGCTCGGCGCCTCCCGTTTCACCGCCTTCCGCCGGGTCACGCTGCCGCTGGTCGCGCCCGGCGTCGCGGCCGGTTCGGTGCTCGCGTGGGCCCGGGCGCTCGGCGAGTTCGGGGCGACGATCACCTTCGCCGGCAACTTCCCCGGCCGTACCCAGACGATGCCGCTGGCCGTCTACCTTGCGTTGCAGAACGACCCGGCGGCGGCGATGGCGCTGAGCCTGGTGCTGCTGGCGGTGTCGATCGCGGTCCTGGCGGGGCTGCGGGACCGTTGGACGACGGCGTCATGACCGACCGGCGTACGGCAGCAGGGGCGGGCCTGGGATGACCGACATCGACGACACCACGGCCGCTCGGGAGGCCGGTGTCCGGGCGGAGGGCCTCGACGCCCGGCTCGTGGTCGACCGCGGCTCCTTCCGGCTGGACGTCGCGCTGTCCGCCGCGCCGGGCGACGTCATCGCCGTACTCGGCCCGAACGGCGCGGGCAAGACCACCGCGCTGCGCGCCCTCGCCGGTCTCGTCTCGCTCACCGGCGGTCATCTGCGCCTGGACGGCAGGTCCCTGGACCGTACGCCGCCGGAGTCCCGCCCGGTCGGAGTGGTCTTCCAGGACTATCTGCTCTTCCCCCATCTGTCGGCGCTGGACAACGTGGCCTTCGGGCCGCGCTGCCGGGGCGCGTCCAGGACGGAGGCGCGGCGGCAGGCCGCCGCATGGCTGGAGCGCATGGACCTCGCCGAGCACGCCGGCGCCAAACCCCGGCGGCTCTCCGGCGGCCAGGCGCAGCGCGTCGCCCTGGCCCGCGCCCTGGCCATCCGTCCCCGGCTGCTGCTCCTCGACGAGCCGCTCGCCGCGCTCGACGCCCGTACCCGGCTCGACGTACGCGCCCAGCTCCGGCGTCATCTCGACGAGTTCGAGGCGGTCGCGGTGCTGGTCACCCATGACCCGCTGGACGCGATGGTGCTCGCCGACCGGCTGGTCGTGATCGAGCACGGCAGCGTCGTCCAGGAGGGCGCCCCCGGCGACATCGCCCGCCGTCCCCGCACCGACTACATCGCACAGCTGGTCGGCCTGAACCTCTACCGGGGGCAGGCCGACGGTCACACCGTACGGCTCGACTCCGGCCCCGCGATCACCACCACGGAGGACCTCGCCGGGCCCGTCTTCGTGGCGTTCCCGCCGGGCTCGGTGACCCTGTACCGGGAACGGCCCGGCGGCTCCAGCGCGAGGAACCTGTGGCGCTGCGAGGTCGCGGGGCTGGAGACCCATGGTGACCAGATCCGTGCCGACCTCATCGGTGAACTCCGGCTCGCCGCGGATCTGACCACCGTCGCCGCGGCCGAACTCGGTCTCCAACCGGGTGCCACGGTCTGGGCGACGGTGAAGGCGGCGCAGACGCACGCGTATCCGGCCTGACGCGCCGTACGCGTATCCGGCGCGCCACGCGCCCATCCGGCCTGACGCGCCGCGCGAGCGCCGTCGAGCGCAGCCCGGGACTGCGGCTACGGTGGGTCCGTCGCAACGGAATCCGACCTTTCGTCGCATGTTGTCGCGTTCCCCGCTTCCCCACCTTCCGCGAGGCGCGCCCACGAACCTGAGCGTCCGACTGCTGTCCGGCTCCTCGGTCGTCGCGCTGATCAAGTCGACGGAGGTCTCGCTCGCCATCCCCTGAGCCCGGCCGACGGCAGGCGGTGTCCACGAGCCGCGTGCCATGCCATGCCATTCACCCGTGGAGGTGATCGAGGGAACGCCTGCCGCCTGGTTCTCGTCTACAGTTCAGTAGACGGTCTACATCTTTGTAGTCAGCTGCCGGGCGACGCCCCCGTCGTGCCCGGCCTCCCGTACGGAAAGGCTCGTGCCGATGGCCACACCCCTGACCCTGAGCTCACAGCTCGCGGTGAACGTGCTGGACGCCCAGTCCCTGCTGGCGGCCTTCGGCGTCCTGGGCGTGGGCGTGGTGATGTTCGCCGAGACGGGCCTGCTGATCGGCTTTTTCCTGCCCGGCGACTCCCTGCTGTTCACGGCGGGCCTGCTGTGCACCGGCTCCGGTCAGCACGGGGTGAAGCTGTCGCTGCCCGCACTGCTCGTCGCAGCGGCCGTGGGCGCGCTCGCCGGGTCCCAGTGCGGCTATCTGCTCGGGCGCAAGGCCGGCGGCGCGCTGCTCGCCCGCAGCCGGTCGGCCCGGCTGCACGAGGGCGCGCACCGCGCCGAGGAACTCCTGGAGCGCTACGGGCACGCGAAGGCGATCGTCCTGGCCCGCTTCGTCCCCGTGGTGCGTACGGTGCTGAACCCGATGGCCGGGGCGCTGCAGGTGCCCGTGCGGACCTTTACCGTCTGGCAGGTGGCCGGCGGTCTGGCATGGAGCCTCGGCCTCACCCTCGCCGGGTACGCGCTGGGTTCGTCGGTGCCGAACGTCGACAGATACCTGCTGCCGATGATCGCGGTGATCGTCGCGATCTCACTGATCCCCCTCGCCCTGGAGTTGCTGCGCTCCCGCCGCGCCGCGAAGGAGGGTGTCCGCGGATGATGTACGCCTTCGACGGCTCGTCCCTGGACGGCCCCGCCTACACCGACGTGGTGGATCTGGCCCACCGCGCCCCCGCCTGGCTGGACTCCCTGGTCTCCGCCTGGTCGACGTACGGGCTCGGACTGTTCGCCGTGCTGATGCTGGCCGGCTGGTGGCGGGCACGCCGCACCGGCTCGGGTCCGGCCCTGGTCGCCCTGGCGGTGCCCCTGGTGGTCGTCCTCGGGTACGCGGTGAACTCGGTGGTGAAGCTGCTGGTCCGTGAGGACCGCCCCTGCCAGAGCCTGCACGTGGTCACGCTGGAGGCGTGTCCGGCGCCGGGCGACTGGTCGTTCCCCAGCAATCACACGGCGATAGCCGCGGCGGCCGCGGTCGCCCTCATATGCGTCTCACGCCGGATCGGTTACGTCGCGCTGGTGGCGGCGGGGGCGATGGCGGTGTCACGGGTGTGGGTGGGCGCCCACTACCCGCACGACGTCATCGCCGGGTTCGTCGTCGGAGCCCTCGTCGCTTCCGTCACGATCATCCCGCTGAGCAGCCGCCCGGACACCCTGGCCCGCCGCTTGGAGACCACCCGACTGCGTCTCTTGCTCACGGCGTCCGCGCCCAGGCGCGAAGCCGCCCAGGAGCGGGTGGGCACCCCCACGTAGTCCACGGGTAGCGAGCGACGGAGAGCCATGCGCCACAAGATCCTGGTCGTCGAGGACGACCACGCGCTGCGGGATGTGCTGCTGCGCGGTCTGCGGGACGAGGAGTACGACACCGTGGCCGCCGCGGACGGCGCGACCGCGCTGCGACTGGCCGGCGACGACGTCTCCGCAGCCGTCCTCGACATCGGGCTGCCCGACGCCGACGGGCGGGATGTGTGCCAGGCGATCCGGGCCAACGGGTTCGCCGGGCCCGTCATCTTCCTGACGGCCCATCACCGGCTCACCGACCGGCTCTCCGGGTTCTCCGCGGGCGGCGACGACTATCTGCCCAAGCCCTTCCACCTCGCCGAACTCGCCGCCCGGCTGCGGGCGGCACTCAAGCGCGCCGCACCCCGCCCGGCGCCCGTCGGGGACCTGGTCCTGGACGCCGTACGGCACGGCTTCACCGTGGACGGCAGGCATGTCGGTCTGACGCCGACCGAATTCCGTCTCCTCGCGGCCCTGACGGCGGCTTCCGGGGACATCGTGCGCCGGCGCGAGCTGATCCGGGCGGGCTGGTCCGAGGGCTCCCACGTCAGCGACAACACCCTGGACCAGTATCTGACCCGGCTGCGCCGCAAGCTGCGGGAGGCGGGCAGCGCGCTGACGATCGGCACCGCGCGCGGCATCGGCCACCGGCTGTCATGACGACGCGGTCCGCCCGGCCGAGGCCGCCGGTCCCCCGCCCGGCGTCGCTGCTCGCCCGGCTGGGGCCGCACACCCTGCGGGGCCGGCTCTCCCTGGTGGCGCTCACCACGGCCGCGCTCATCATGGTGGTCCTCACGGTCGTCTTCAACGCGGTCGTACGGCAGCACCTCCAGCGCCAGGCGGACGACGAACTGCGCACCCGGGCGGCGGCGGTCGCCACGACGATCGACACCAGAGGCCCGCAGGTGCGCGTCCTGGAGACCTCCAACGACGCGCTTCTCGACGCCAATGTGTGGATCTACGCCGGTGCCCGTCTGCTCGAACAACCCTCCTCGACGACGGCGCACGGGCCGCTGACCCGTGTCGCGGACGCTCTGGTGACCCGTGGCGGCCCGGGCTGCGTCACCACCGAGGACCACGGCCACGGGTCCGTCCGGTTGTGCGCCCGGCCCGTACCGCGTCGTGCGGGAGAACGCGCGGCCACGGTCGTCACCGCCCTCGACCTGTCGCCGTACCGGAGTTCGGCGGACACCCTGCTGCTGGGGTCCCTCGTCCTGGACACCGTGATGCTCGCGTGCACCTACGCGCTCACACGCCTGGCGGTCGGGCGGGCCCTGCGGCCCGTGCGCACGATGACGGACCAGGCCACCCAGTGGGGTGCAGTGGCCTCCGAGGAACGGTTCGGCGCGATCCGGAGCCCGACCGAACTCGCCCGGCTGGGCGGCTCGTTGGACGCGCTCCTCGACCGCATCCGGGCGGTGCTGCGCCATGAGCGGCAGCTGACCGCGGAGCTGTCGCACGAACTGCGCACACCGCTCAGCCGGATCGTCGCCGAGCTGGACTGGTGGCAGGCCCGCCCGCGCACGGACGCCGAGACCAGGGCCACGCACACAGTGATCGCCGACGCCGCCCAGTCGATGCGCACCATCTGCGACACCCTTCTCGACGACGCCCGGGACGGCGCGCCCACGGCTCCCGGCACGACCCGGGTGCTGCCGGCGCTGCGGCAGCTCGCCGCCGGCCTCGACCGCCCGGCCCGGGTGACGGCCGAGGTCCGCGCGGAGGACGAGCTGCTGGAGGCGGGCGTCCAGGCCGCGCTGCTCGAACGGATCGTCAGCCCGCTGCTCGGCAATGCCCTGCGCTACGCCCGCGCCCACATCACCGTGGAGGCCCGGCGCACGCACGACGGCGTACGCATCGACGTCACGGACGACGGCCCCGGGGTGCCGGAGCCGTTCGCGGGGCGGCTCTTCCAGCCGGGACAGCGGGCCGACCCGGACGACGGGCACGACGGGGCGGGCCTGGGGCTGCCGCTGGCGCGACGGCTGGCCCGCTCCGTCGGCGGTGAGGTGCACCACGATCCGGGGCACGGCCCGGGCGCACGATTCGTGGTCAGCCTGCCCGCTGGGTGACCGGCTCCCTCCCGCCGGCGTCCGGCGCGAGCGCGGCATCCCGCCTGCGTCCCCGGAGGTGGGCGTGGGCCATCAGGCCGAACAGCACCGCGAGAAGCACGGCGGACGAGCCCGCGGTGCCGAGGTCCAGGCCGCCCTTGGCGACCGGCTTGGTGAGAAAGTCACCGGCGGTGGCACCGAGCGGGCGGGTGAGGACGAAGGCGATCCAGAACAGCAGCACATTGGGCACCGCGGGGGCCCGCATCAGGACCACGAGCACCGCGAGCAGACCGGTCACGAGCAGCGCCGCGCCCGCGTAGCCGAGGCCCGAGCTGTCGGAGAGGAAGTCGCCCATGGAGGTGCCGAGCGTGTTGGAGACGAGGATCGCCGACCAGAACAGGGCCTCGCCGCGGAAGCTGACGATGTCGCGGATCCGGAAGGTCATCCCGGTCAGTTTCCAGATCGCGAAGATGACGAGCAGGACCGAGACGAGGAGGGCGGCTCCGGCGGGGTAGCCGAGTCCCAGGCCCTGGGGGCCCCAGCCGAGCGAGGTGGCGCCGTTCGACAGGTACGCGGCGCTGGCGTCGCGGTTCATGAAGTCGGACATGGTGGTGCCGGCCATGCTGGTCGACAGGATGACGGTCCAGTAGAAGAAGGGGTTGTAGCGGGCGGAGCGCAGTTGGACGACCAGGGTCACCGCGAAGACCAGGAACAACGCGACGGTGGTGAGGAAGTAGCCCAGCCTGAGGGTCTGGGAGAACAGGTCGCCCGCGGTCTCGCCCAGGGTGGTCGCCGCGATCTTCATGATCCAGAAGGCCAGGGTGACCTCCGGGAGCTTCTTCACCACGCTCTCTCGCGCCTCTTGTCGCACCTCCGCGCCCTCGGGACCGGTGCGGGTCTCGGACTTCTCCATGTGCGGACACTCCTGTTCGTGCCACGACGCAGGGCGCTCGTCCATGGCGAGCGCCCTGCGCGGACGGTGGGGACGGCCGCGCACGGCGGCCGCGTCGGTGTCCGACCCTGTCAATGGTGACCTGAATCGATCCTGAATGCGTGACAAGTCGTCACACTGCGTGTTCAGTGGCGCGTTCGGGTTCGGCGACGTCCGTGCGGGTCACCGAGAGGTAGACGACCAGGCCGAGGATGACCAGGAGGAACAGCGCGCTGGTCACCACGGTGCCCAGGCCGAGGCCGCCGTCGCCGGTCGGCTGGGAGAGGTAATCACCCATCGAGGCGCCCAGCGGACGGGTGAGGATGTACGCGATCCAGAAACTCCACACGGCGTTCAGGCCGAGGGCGAAGCGGGCCACCGCCACGGCGGCGATCGCCGCGGCGAACAGAACGGCGGAGATCCAGTAGCCGAGGTCCATCCGCTCGGCGACGAGGTCGCCGGCCGAGGTGCCGAGGGCGAAGGTGAACAGGACGGCCAGCCAGTAGAAGGTCTCGCGGCGGGTGGAGTCGATGTGGTGGATGGACAGGGTCCGCTCGGTGCGATACCAGGCGGCGAACACGATCGCGAGGACGATCGCGAACACCGTGGTGGTGGTTGTCAGCGGCACGCCCATGTTGTCGGTGAGGTTGTCGCTGACCAGGGTGCCGACGACGCTGATCAGGGCCACGGCGAGCCAGTACACGCCGGGGCGGTAGGCCCGGGTGCGGAACTGCACGACGAGTACGACCGCGAGCAGCGCGCTCATCAGCAGGGACACACCGGTGAGCCCGAGCCCCGCCTTCTCGTTGAGCAGATCCGCGGCGGTCTCGCCGACGGTCGTGCACAGCACCTTGATGACCCAGAAGTAGACGGTGACCTCGGGGACCTTGTTCCAGCGCGGGCGGGGAGCGGGCGCGGCCGCTGCGGGGCCTCGCAGCCCCGCCGTCTCGGATGTCTCGTAGCTTATGGGACCCGACGCTGTCACCGGAAACCTGAACTCATCCTGACCGCCGCCCGGCACCCCGCCTGATCACAGTGCCTTGCGGCGGACGAGCAGGCCGAGCACCACCAGGCCCGGGACGAGCGGCAGCCACACCGTCAGCAGCCGGTAGCCGAGGACCACGGAGGCCGCCGCACTGCCGGGGACTCCCGCGAGCGTGAGCGCGAGCGCGAGCGCGGCGTCGAGGGACCCGATGCCGCCGGGGGTGGGCAGCAGGACGGCCGCGCTGCTCGCCGCGAGGTAGGCCAGTGCCACCCGTTCCGGAGGCACCGGCAGGCCGAGGGAGCAGGTGACCGCGATGACCACCAGCGCGTGCAGCGAGGGGAAGGCCAGGGACCCGCCCCACAGGGCGGCCGCCCGGGCGGGCAGCCGGTGCACGGCCCGTACGTCCGCCGACACGGTCCGCACGGCGCGCCGCAGCGGTCCGGACAGCAGCAGCAACGGGAGCGCGGCGGTCGCGACCAGCGCCGCCGTCACCACGGTCGGGGAGACACGCGGCAGCCGCAGCAGTCCGGGCCCGGCGAGGGCGAGGACGGCGATCAGCGCGGCGCGGGCGACGGCCCCGGCGGTGGCCTTGACGGCGAGCGAGGTCGCCGAGCGGGGCACGGACAGTCCGCAGCGGGTCAGAAAGCGCAGATTGACGGCGCCCGCGCCGAGGCCCGCGGGCAGCACATGGTTGGCGGCGGAGGCGGCGAACTGTGCCGCCACCAGCCGCCCGCCGGGCAGCGCCTCGGCCACCGCGCCCTGCTGGGCGAGGGCCGAGCAGGCCCAGGTCGAGGCTGCGGCCGTCGCCCCGAGCAACAGCCAGCCCGGGTCGGCGCCCGCGAGCCGGGCGGCGCCGGCCTCGATCACGGGCCAGTGGCGCCGGGCGAGCAGCGCGGTGCCCACGAGCACCACGAGGGTGACGGCGGCGTGCCAGGAGGCGCGTGCCGGCAGGACCCTGGTCCGGGCGGGCGCCACCACCGACGCCTCGGGGGCCGCCTTCGTGGTCGTCGGCGGCGTCATCGGTGTCCGCCCGGGGTCGTCGAGGGGCCGGTCCCGGGAGCGATGTACAGGCGGATGCCGGCGAAGGAGTGGGCGGGCCAGCCATGGGTGTACGCCGGCGGACGGCCCGTGGCAGTGCCCAGATACGCGACGGGCATGTGCTGTGCGGTGCGGGTGATGTCGGCGGGGGTGCTGTTGGCGTTGCTGCCACTGGTCGCCGCCGAGGAGCAGCCGGCGTAGAAGGCGATCGGGACGGAGTCGTTCCCGGTGAGCAGACAGGGCGGCCGGACGCCCAGCCGGTGCAGTTCGGCGGCGGTGCGGGACCAACCGTGGCGATCGGCGTCGGTGCGTGCGACGGTGCGGTGCAGGACCGTGAACTGCACCGCCAGATGGCAGGCCAGCCCGAGCGCCACGAGCGTCCCGGCGAGGGGCCGCCATCGGCCGTCCGGTGCGGTGACCAGATCGAGGAGGCCGTCGGCGACCGGGATCGCGAGGAGGGCGTAGGCGGGGAGCAGGAAGCGGGGCGCGGCGTATCCGATGAGGAAGAGGTAGGGGAAGGCCGCGGTCGCCGCGCAGGCCAGCGGCACCAGGGTGCGGGCCGGGCGCCGGGCACCGATCGCGACGCACGCCGCGAGCACGGCCAGCAGGGGCAGCGCGAACCACCAGGCGGTCACCGCGGGGTTGGGCAGCGGACCGGTGCACGGGCGGCACAGGGAGCGTCCGGCGAGACTGCGCAGCTGGTCGGCGACGGCGATGTCCCAGCCCAGACCGCCCTGGATCCGGGAGCCCTCGGACAGGCGCCGTACCAGTCCCCCGTAGTCGGCGACATATGCCTCGGTGATCCACTCGGCCGCCCCGACGGCCAGCCCGGCCAGCAGTGCGAACACCAGTGCGCGGCGCCGCCAGCGGCGCAGGAACACCACCACGACCAGCAGGGGCGTCGCGATCCACAGGGCGTCCGTGGGCCGCATCCACGCCATGAGCGCGGCGCTCACGGCGACCCCCCGCACGGCGGCCCGGTCGGTCGGGTCGGCGTGGGCGCGCAGGAAGCAGCCGGTACCGGCCAGGGCACCGATCGCGACCCAGTAGTTGGGCATGGCCTGCGGGCCGTAGAACAGGGTGATCCACAGGCTCCCGAACAGGGCGCCGCCGAGCACGAGCACCCCGGCCGGGAAGAGCCCGCGCCAGGCGCGCAGGGCGAGGTACAGGGCGGCCCCGGACAGCACCGCCAGATAGACCCGGAGCAGCGCGGTGGACGAGGACCACAGGGTCACGGGCGCGACCAGCAGGGATATGCCCCGGGCGCGCGGCGCGCTGAAATACGCGGCGGGGGCGTGGGCGCTGACCTGGCTGACGTACACCGTCTCGTCCCAGCCGAGACCCATCCCCGGACCTACGAGGACGAGCTGGGCCAGGGTGAAGGCGCCCGCCACCACGGCGATCAGGGCCGGGCCGCGGTCGCGCCACGAGGTGCCGGCGACCGACGGCCCGGCGGGCCGGCGGACTCCTGCGAGCGCGATGTTCGAGCTGTTGGCCACGGCCCACCCCTCACTTCCCTACAGACCGTAGGGCCTCATACCCTACAAGCCGTAGGGTCGACGGCGTGAGTCGGGAATGAAGTCGGCAAAACACGGACAAGTTACCCCGGACGGAGGGGCGTTGCAGGGTCAAGCGGCCCGCCACACCGGTCACGGTGGATCGCATTGCGCCGAACGGGTGATCCGGGTCGCACCCGGAGGCCTCCACCGCTGGTGCAGGCGGCTTCCCTACGCGCTGTAAGGTTGCGGGCATGGCTGGCAGAGGCCCCCAGGGCAGGGCGGAACGGCGCAGCGCCGGCGAGTTGGAGAGCGAGGTGCTCGCCACGCTGTGGGCCACCGAGCAGGCGCTCACCCCCGCCGAGGTCCAGGCCGACATCGGCGGCGGCCTCGCCTACAACACCGTGCACACCATCCTGAAGCGCCTCTACGACAAGGGACTCGTACTGCGCGACGTGGACGGGCGGCGCGGCGCCTACCGGCCTGCCAAGAACGCGGCCCAGCTCACCGCCGAGGCCATGCACGAGGCCCTTGACCGCGGCCCCGACCCGATCGCCACGCTTCAGCAGTTCGTGACCGGACTGAGCCCCGAGGAGGAGCAGGCCCTGCGCGAACTCCTGGACGGGGGTGCACACCGGCATCCGAACGGGGGCGCCGCATGAAGATCGACGTCTACCTCCCGATCCTGCTCTCGCTGCTGCTGGCCGCGGTCGGACCGGTGGTCGGCCGGCGGGTGGCGCCCGCGCTCGCGGCCCGGGTGCTGACCGCCTCCGCCGTGTTCACCGCGGCCGCCACCACCTGGTCGCTGCTCCTGCTCGCGGTCACCCTGGTCGACCGGGCCCCGCCCGTCGTGGCGGACGCCCGCGCCGACGGCCACCGGTTGCCCGACCCGGTCCCGGAGACGGTCGCCGTGGCCGCCGCACTGGCCCTCGTCCTGATCGCCGTGCGCGTGTACCGCACCGCCCGCGCCGAGCGGCTGACCCGCCGCGCGCTGCGCAGCCTGTGCGCCGGGCATCCGCCGGACACCGAACTGATCGTCGCCGCCTCACCCGTACCGCAGGCGTTCGCCATCCCCGGCAGCGGCGGCGCACCGGGCCGGATCCTGGTCACCTCGGCGATGCTCAGCGCCCTCGAACCCGCCGAGCGCCGTGTGCTGCTGGCCCATGAGCGCACTCATCTGCGCCACCGGCACGCGCTGCTGGTGACCGCCGTGACGCTCGCCAGCGCGGCCGACCCGCTGCTCGCTCCCGTCCGCGCCACGGTCGCGTTCCTGGTCGAGCGCTGGGCCGACGAGCAGGCGGCCGACGTGGTCGGCGACCGCTCCACCACGGCCCGGGCCCTCGCACGCGCCGCGCTGAGCGCGGGCCGCCGGGCACCGGCGTGCGCACTGCACTTCACCGACCGCGCGGTCAGCCGCCGCATCGCCGCCCTCCAGGTCGCTCCGCCCCCGCACCTGTGGCCGCTCGCCGCGACGACGCTGGCGCTCGGGGCACTGCCGGCGCTGGGGGCCGCGGACGCCACCAGCGATCTGCTGCACCTGCTCACACACCTGCTCATGTGACCCGGCCGGCATCTCCGGCGCACAGACGTGCGCCGTCTGTTCCCCCGTCATGCGCCGGGAGTAGATTCGATGATCCACTCGAACGGAGGGATCTCATGAGCGGCATCATCGAATCCGGCGACGGGTTCCGGGACGTTCCGACGACCACCCTCGCCGATCTGCTCGGCCGGGCACAGGTCATGGACATCGGCATCCGCCCGTTGTGGTCCGGGACTCCGCGCGTGGCCGGTCCGGCGTTCACGGTCCGCTGCCCTCCCGGTGACAACCTGATGCTGCACGCGGCCATCCACCGCGCCGAGCCCGGCCAGGTCATCGTCGTCGAGTCCGGGGACGTGGACCACGCCCTGGCCGGCGGCAACGTCTGCGCCGTCGCCCGGCGCCGGGGCGTCGCCGCGTTCGTGGCCGACGGGGTCATCCGTGATCTCGCGGAGGTGCGCGAGATGGGCTTCCCCGTCTTCGCCCGGGGCGTCATCCCCATCCCCGGCGCCAAGAACGCCGTGGAACCCCTCAATGCCGAGGTGCGGTGCGGCGGTGTGAAGGTGCGTCCCGGGGACATCGTGGTGGCCGACGAGGAGGGCGTCGTGGTGGTTCCGGCGGACCGCCGCGAGGAGATACTCGCCGCCGCCCGGAAGAAGCTGGCCAAGGAGGCGGAGGAAACCCTGGACGCCTGGGAGAAGGCGCACCGGGCGAAGATCGACGCCCTGCTGGCCGAGCGGGGCTTCACGGAGCACGTCGCAGCTGACACCCCGTCAACCGGCGCGTGAGCAAGCGCCCGGCAGGGTCACTCATCACCACACGGGGGAATCGAACGACCTCACGCACATCGTCCCCCAGGGCGGCTTGAGGCTGAGCGAATCTCTCGCATCTTTGTCCGAGAATTCGCTCCCGGGTACCCGTTACGAGTTCATGATCGGGGCGGTTGTTCGGGCGATTGTTCGGCACCTTGTCCGTCGCCCGAGCCCTGGAGGAATCATGAACCCCGTCCCCGCCCCTGCCGCCGCTCACCCCGTGTTCGAGAGGCGGCCCCTGCGACCCGTCGTCGCCGGACGCGGAGTTGACGTCCGCGCCCTGACCCGTGCCGCCGTCCGCGCCTCCTCATCACGTCCGGCACCGAGGAGGGACGCATGAGCGTCCGCACCCCGCTGCCGCCCGCCCTGACCGCCTGGGCCGAGGGCGTCGTCGGTCCCGTCCGGTCCGTGCGGGACGTCTCCCGGCCCCCTACGGCCTCCCGGGTCTGGGAGCTGACGTCCGACGGCGCCCGCGCCTGCCTCAAGGTCGCACCGACACCGGCGTCCTACGCCCGCGAGACCCGCGCCTACCGCGAGGCGGCCCCCGCGCTGGAGCGGGACAGCGTGCCACGGCTGCTGGAGACCGACGCGCACCACCAGGCCCTGCTGCTGACCGCGGTGCCCGGCCGCCCCGTGGGGGCCCTCGACCTCGCCCCCGGGCGACGCCGTGCCCTGCACCGCCGCGCGGGCGCATGGCTGCGCCGGTTCCACGGCGACGCCCGGGATCTCACCGCCCGGGACCGCGCCGAGGCGCAGGACGAGGTCGAACGCGCCGTCCTGGACGCCGAGGCCCACCTGGAACGCGCCGGCGACCTCGTCACGGCACCGGAGCGGGACGTCGTACGCCGCCATGCCGTCGCGCTGGCACTGCTCGGCCCGCTGCCCGCCGGATACGTCCACGGCGACTTCCGGGAGCACAACTGGCTGTACGACTCCGCGACCGGCGCGCTCGCGGTGGTCGGTCTGGACCGGGCCCGCCCGCACGCGGCGGTCGCCGACCTCGTCCGGCTCGCCTGCGGCCCCTGGACACGGTGGCCCGAGCTGCGGACCGCGTTCCTGGAGGGCTTCGGGCGCCCGCTGACCGGCGAGGAGGAGGCCGCGCTGCGCAGTTTCTCCGCCCTCGAAGCGGCGAGCGTCGTCGCCCGGGGCGCGCTCCACGACGACCCGGGGGCGATCACCCGCGGCCGCACCGCCCTGGCCCACCTGCTCACCCTGCCCGCTCACCCCTGAGTCAGGCCGGAGCCGGGGCCCGACGGCAGCCCCGGCTCCGCCGTACGGATCGGCTCCGGCACACGGCCGGGCTCGGCTCCGCCCCGCATCCCGGCGGAACATGCGCGCCCCGCCTACGGCACCACCTTGATCCTCTTCATCGTGAAGTGCGACGTGACGTTCTTGGTGCGGGGGATGGTCATGACACGCTGGCTGAGAAAGGTCTCGTACGCGGCCTGGTCGGTGTCGCCCTCGGCGCGGCCCTGCCCGCACCGGTCAAGGGCATGGAGTTCACTTTGTGCGCCCTGTTCACGGTGCTCCCCCTGGACGCGCTCCGCCCCCGCCAGGAGATCCCCTCGCTGCTGCTCGCCGGGGCCGGTGTCACCGTCGCGCTGGTGCTGACCCAGGGCGTCGCCCTGTTCACCGCGCTGTTGCTGTTCGTCGCCCTGCTCTACGCCCTGGCCGCCGTGGCCGTCACCATCGGCGTACACCTGGTCTTCGGCCGCCGCACCATCCTGAGCGTGGGCCTCGGCACCACGGTCTACGTCATCCTCCTCAGCGCCCTGTAACGGCCCCACCCGACGATCCGGGCGTAGGCGTCGACATCGTCCGGCGTGACGTCGCGCGGCTGCATGGAGACCTCGGCCGACCGCTGCGTTTCGGCCAACCCCGTTTCCCCCAGGCGCCCTTGCGGGGCAAAGCCCCGTGCATCCCGCATCTTTCGCGAACCGCCTGAGGACGGGATCCGCAGACCGACCGAAAAACACGCGTTCGAAACCGGGGGGTGCGTCGTTGAGCCCGGCAACACCGCCAGACCTCGAAGGAGCCACGTTGACGACGACCGGCTCGGGCCGCGACACGCCGCCAGACACGAAAACACCGGACACGAAAACAGAAGACACCAGGATCTCGAACGCGGAACGCGAGCTGTACGGCGGCAGACTCCGCTACGACCACTCCTTCGTACGCCACGAAGGCCCGCTGACCCGGCTGTCGTTCGGGCACATGGCGACCGCCCTGCCCCGCATGATGGGCATGGTCCTGCGCACCGGATGGCAGACGGACCCGCGGGCGCTGGCCGGAGTCGTGGCGGCCCAGCTGGGCCAAGGGGTGACGTCGGCCTGGGGGCTGGTCGCGGTCAACAGCGTCCTCGCCGAGCTGTTCGCGGACGGCCCGACCGCGAACAAACTACGGGACGCCCTGCCGTCGCTGGTCCTGCTGGGCGCGACCGCGGTGACGGCGGCGCTGCTCGCGGCCTGGTCGACGGCGATGTCGGGCCGGCTGGAGCCGCAGGTGGAGCGGGCGGTGTCCGGCCGGTACTACGCGGCCGTCACCCGGGTCGAGGTCGCGGCGACCGAGCGACCGGAGGTCCAACGCGTCCTGGAGGCGGGGAAGTTCGGCACCGATTCCGCGCGGAACATGCTGCGGCTCTCGGTGGGCGTGGGCAACGTGCTCATCGGGATGGCCGCGGCCGCGGTCGTTCTGGCATCGCTGCACTGGGCGCTGCTGCCGATGCTGCTCGCGATCGCACTCCCCAAGGGGTGGGGTGCCGTCCGCTCGGCGCGCCGCGACTACATCTCGCGGCTGAACTGGGTCGATCACCGGCGGGCGATCGCCTCGCTGCTGGCCTATCTGACCCGCCCGCACGCCGCCGGGGAGATCCGCGTGCACGCGGCCGGCACCAAGCTGCTGGCCGGCTATGCGGAGATGTCCCGGCAGACCGAGGCCGAACAGCGCCGGCTGGCCCGCGCCCAGGCCTCCACCGATCTGGTCGCCGGCGCCTTCGCCGGCCTGGCGTCGCTCGCCTGCTACGGGCTGCTGTGGTGGCTCCTGTCGAGCGGTGGACTGCCGCTCGCCGTGGGCGGGACCGCGGTCATCGCCATCCGCACCTCGACCGCGCGCCTGACCTCCCTCGTCCAGCAGGTCAACAGGCTTTACGAGGAACTGCTGTTCCTCACCGACACCGAGACCGCCGTCGACGTGGCCGGCGAACACGCCATCCCGGCGGCGGGCACCGCGCTGCCCGCCGCCGTGGACCGGGTGCGCGTACAGGACGTGTCGTTCACCTATCCCGGGGCCGACGTCCCAGCGCTGAAGCAGGTCAGCCTGACGGTCCGCCGGGGCGAGGTGACCGCCCTGGTGGGCGCGAACGGCTCCGGGAAGACCACCCTGACCAAGGTGCTCGCCGGGCTGCTGCTGCCCGCCGAGGGACATGTGTGGTGGGAGGACGGGAACGGCGCCCGGGTCGAACTGCGCGAGGCGGACCGGGCCGGCGTCTTCGCCGCGGTGGGCCTGCTCGCCCAGGACTTCCCGCGCTGGGAGATGACCGCCGCCGCGAACGTGGCCATCGGCGCCGGTGACCGTCCCCGGGACATGGACCGCGTTCGAGGAGCCGCGCGGGAGGCGAACGTGCTCACCCTCGTCGAAGGCCTGCCCCACGGCTGGGACTCGATCGTGTTCAAGGGCTACGAGCGGGGTGTCCAGCTCTCCGGCGGGCAGTGGCAGAAGCTGGGCACCGCGCGCAGCCTGTACCGCGGCGCGCCGTTCCTGTTCGTCGACGAGCCGACCTCCGCACTCGACCCGCACGCGGAGATCGCCGCGTTCGACGGACTGTGGTCCCTGGCCGAGCAGGGCCACGCGGTCGTGCTCGTGACCCATCGCCTGGCCGCCACGGCGAAGGCCGACCGGATCTATGTCCTGGCCGGGGGGCACGTCGCCGAAGAGGGCACGCACGACGAACTCATGACGCGGGAGGAAGGGGTGTACCGCGGCATGTACACCGCCCAGGCCGCCCAGTACGGCCTTTCCACCCCGGCGGACACCCCGTTGCCCACCGCCCGCCGCCCTGGAGACGCCTCGTGAGCGGAATGAACGGAGGGCACGAAGCGCAACGGACACCGAGCCGCTGGACGTCAGCCCTGGCCCGACCGCGCGCAGAACGCTCCTCGCCCACATCACCCGAAGGAGGCGCCTCATGAATCGCGATCTGGCACACGCCGCCACGGTCGGCCCGCCCGCCACAGCCGGACCACCGGCGATCCGTACCCGTACGGCCGTGCCCTGCGACGCCGAGGGCATCGTCCGGCTGCGCTCCGCATACGTCCTCTCCGAGCCTCTGAGCGAGGAGTGGATCCGCCGGTGCACCGACGAGCTCGCACCGCGCCTGACCCTGACGGGGGACGCGCGGGCCTGTGTGATCGACGCCCCTGACGGCTCGATCGCCGCCTGCGCCCTCGGTCTGATCCACCCTGTGCTCCCGGGGCCGACGCATCCCAGGGGCCTGGCCGCCCGTGTGCAGATCGTCGCCACCCACCCCGACCTCCGGCGCCGCGGCTACGCGAGGACTGTGGTGTCGGCGCTGCTCGACCGGCTCCAGACCGAGGACGTCACGCTCTTCGAGCTGCACGCCGGCGCCGAAGCCGTGCGCCTCTTCCGGGAGTTGGGGTTCGCCGACAGTCCGGCGCTCATGCGGATGACACGCCTCGCCAACCCGGTCGAGCCGGCGCCCGGGAAAGGCGCTCGGGTCTGGCTGCCGCCCACGGAGTACGCCGAGACCGTCCTCAAGGCGACCGCCTTCGCGTGCGTCTACTTCACCGACGAGGACGACCGGCCCCTCCAGCTGCACTCCACCTACTCCCCCAGCCACCCCTGGCAGCTGGCGGGCGGCACGCTGGACCCGGGCGAACGCCCCTGGCAGACAGCGGTTCGCGAATGCCAGGAGGAGACCGGCCTCACGCCGGCCGGGCCGCCGCGGCTCCTGGCGACGGTGTACAGCCTGCCCGGTGCCGGATGGCCCTACAGCACGATCGGCTGCGTCTTCGACGGAGGCCGGCTCACCAAGGCGCAGATCCGCGGCATCGCCCTGGACGCCGACGAGCACGACGAGGCCCGCGTTCTGACCCTGGCCGACTGGGAAGCACTGATGCCGCCTCGGGACTTCGGGCGCCTGAGCGCCGTGGCAGAGGCCCGCCGCACCGGCACGGCCTCGTACTTCGACACCTGGGACTGGGACGACGAATGAGCACCGAGTGATCACACCGGCCGTACGACGAGCGGTACTCGGCGCTGCGAACAAAGCAGTCGGCCGCCCCGTGCGGACCCGTCGGACTGCCGTAGCCACGCCGCACCACCCGCCTTTCACGTACGAGGAGCGATCTGTGGGATACACCCGGGCCGAATGGTCCGCACACTTCAGCGAGGGCCGTGGGTTCGGGCCGCTGGGAGACGAGGAGAAGAGGCTGCTCGTCGAGCACGCTCCGGCGCCCGAGGGCGGCCGGGCGCTCGACGTCTGCTGCGGAGCGGGTGAGCTGGCCGCCTTCCTGGCCTCGCTCGGGTACACCGTCGACGGCACCGACTTCGCCGAGGGCGCCCTCGCGCGGGCCCGCGCGGAACACGCCGAGGTGGAGGGGGTGCGCTGGCTGTGTCTGGACGTCGAGCACGACGACCTGGCCGACCTCGCCGAGGACGGCTACGACCTGATCACCATGCGTCTGTCCGTCGCCTTCATCCACGACCGCGCACGGGTCCTGCGCCGCCTGGCCGCGCGGCTACGGGAGGGCGGGACGTTCGTCGTCATCACCCCCGTTGTGGAGAACACGCCCGAAGAGCGGCGCCGTATCGCCCTGGACGAGGACGAACTCGTCACACTCGCCGACGGCTTCCGGGAAGCGGCGCGGTTCGACGCTGCGGGCCTGGCGCTGCTGGTTCTGCGCGGCCCGGGCGGGTCGTTCACCACCGAGGAGAAGCGGCGACCCGACCCGCAGGCGGTCTTCGGGGCCGCGGTGGTCGTCACCGACCCGTCCGGGCGGGTCCTGCTCGGCCGCTCCGTCCGGGGCATGTGGGAGTTGCCCGCCGGGCGGATCGAGACGGGCGAGTCCGCATCGGCCGCTGCGGTCCGGGCGCTGGCGCAGGAGACGGGCCTGACGACACACGAGGCCGACGCCCACGTGCTCACGGTCCTCCACGACGATCGTCTCGACGTGCGCCGTATCACCACCGTGGTCCGCGTCACGTGCTGGGACGGCGAGCCCGGCCTGCCGGAGGCGCACCGCTTCTCCCGCTGGGAATGGCACGACCTGCACACCCTGGACACGCTGGGCAGGATCTTCGCGCCCTCCGCCCACGCCCTGAACGCGGTGTGGCCAGGGGTGCTGCCCGGGCTGCCGCCCATCCGCTCCTACCCGTGCGCCACCGCGGTCCCGCCCGTGCCGGGAGAGCCGGCCGAGGCCGTACGGCTGCGCGCACGGATGACCACCGCCGTGGTCGAGGGCGGCTGGGCTCCCTCTCCACAGGTCCCGGCCGCCCTGCGCGCTGTCTCCCGGCACCGGTTCGTCCCTGAGGTCCCCCTGGAGAAGGCCTACGACGACAACGGGGCCGTGCCGACCGTGAGGGACTCCGCCGGTGCCGCGGTCAGTTCGGTCTCGGCGGCCTGGCTGCAAGCCGACATGATCGAGCAGCTCCGGCCGACGCCGGGAACGACCGTGCTGGAGGTCGGGTCCGGCGGGTACAACGCGGAGCTGCTCGCGCACGTTCTCGGGGAGCACGGCCGGGTCGTCACCGTGGACATCGACCCCTACGTGGTGCACCGCACGCAGCGGCTGTGCGCGGAGGCCGGCAGCGGCCGGGTCACCGCCGTCCTCGGCGACGGCAGCCTCGGCGCGCCCGCCCACGTCCCCTCCGGTGGCTTCGACGGCGTGATGATCACGCACAACGCGGCGGACATCGCCCCGGCCTGGCGTGAGCAACTGGCCGACGGGGGCCGCCTGGTCGTCCCCCTGCAGATGGGCGGCTACACCCGCTCCGTCACCCTGGTCCGGCGCGGCGACATCCTGCACGCCGAGCACTGGACGTACTGCGGCTTCGTACGGGACCGCGGCGCCGCCGCCCGCACCGCCCCGGCCGTCTCCCTGGCCGACGGCGCGATCACGGTCCGGTGGGAGGACGGCACCCCCGGCGGCACCGACGGTCTCGAGGACGCCTTGCGCGCACCACGGCATGAGCTCCCCACCGGACTCGTCGTGGCGGCCCGGTTCAACTTCGAGACGCTGCAGATCTACGCCGCGACCGTCCTGCCAGGATTCTGCCGTCTGACCGTCCCGGACGGATCCGGGCTTGTGGCGCAGCAGGACGCGGCCGCGATCGTGGCCGAGGGCTCCCTCGCGTATCTGACCTATGTCACGGTCCGCGACGCGCCGGAACTCGTCGACCGCCGCTCGGAGTTCACCGTCCACGCCTACGGTCCGACCGGACCGGATCTGGCCGAGCGGTTCGCCGAGTGTGTGCGGGACTGGGACCGGCACGTGCGCGAAAGCGGCTACCCACCCCTGACCGTCCACCCTGCCGCGACCCCCGACGACCGGCTCCCGCCCGGCGACGTACTCGACAAACCCGCCTCCCGGCTCGTCTTCCCGTGGCCGGGCCGTACCGCGTCCGGGACAGCTGCTCAACGTTCCGCATCTGGGCCGGGTGACGAGCCACACCTGCTCCAGGCATCGAGGTAGGCCCGTGGATCGGCGTCAGTCCCGTCCCACAGGAATCACCAAAGATGACCGAGACGATTGACGCGCACATGCCCTATCCCTACCTTCTGAACGGTCGACCGAACTCTGTTCGATATACCGAGCATCGCCGTTGCCCTCAAGGTCCCCCCCACACCCCCTGGAGCGCGCATGGCCACCTCCCGCCGTCGGTTTCTCGCTCTCGCGGCCGCCACCCCCCTGGCCGTGACCGGCACGCTGAGCCTCGGGGCCGGGACCGCGCAGGCAGCCGACTCCGCCTACGTGATGTCCTACTTCACCGAATCGACCAGTCTCGGCGACGGCACGGACTACGGCCTCCATCTGGCCGTCAGCCAGGACGGGCTGGAATGGACGCCGCTGAACCGGAACAACCCCGTCGTCACCCCCACGGAGGGCGACCTCGGGCTGCGCGACCCCTTCATCCTGCGCAAGCAGGACGGCACGTTCGTCGTCCTCGCCACCGACCTCAAGGGCACCGACTGGACGTACGTCAGCCAGTACATCCACGTCTGGTTCTCGACCGACCTGTGCACCTTCACCGGCTACCACCGGCTGAAACTGCACGACATGAACACCCACGCCTGGGCACCGGAGGCGTTCTGGGACGCGGGCCGGGGCACGTACGCGGTGATCTACTCGGCCGTCAACGACACCGCCCACAACGTCATCATGGTGAACCACACCACCGACTTCCTGACCGCCTCCGAACCGCAGGTCTTCTTCGACCCGGGCTACGACGTGATCGACGGCGACATGGCGGTGGGTGTCAACGGCGTCAACTACCTCTACTTCAAGAAGAACCAGACGCTGGTGGGCGCGCGTTCCACGTCGCTCGACCCCGGGAGTTTCACGGAGTTCAGCACGGCCGTCGCGCACGGCGGCACCGAGGCCCCCGAGCTGGTCAAGTCCCTGACGTCCGACAGCTGGTACCTCTACGGAGACACCTACACACCCAACGGCGTCTTCTACGTCTGGCAGTCCGGGGATCTGTCGACGGGCACCTGGACCGCGCTCGACCAGAAGACCTACACCCAGCCGGTCAACTCCAAGCACTGCGGCATCCGCGCGATCACGTCGGCCGAGTACGCCAAACTCCTGACGTACTGGGGAACTCCGAGCAGCAACCGCCTCAAGTCGTACAACCACCCAGCCCGTTACATCCGCCATGCCGACTTCGTCGGCCGCGTCGACGAGTACCCCATCGACCCGTATCTCGACTCGGAGTGGACACTGGTCCCCGGCCTCGCGGACTCGACGGGCGTCTCCTTCCAGTCGGTCAACTACCCGACGCGCTACCTCCGCCACTACGACTACCAGCTCCGCCTGGACGCCGGCGACGGCACGTCCACGTTTGCGGGTGACGCCACCTTCTACCGCACACCGGGCCTGGCGGACTCGGGGTGGACATCGTTCCGGTCGTACACCCACCCGACCCGCTACATCCGCCATGCCGACCACGTACTGCGCATCGACCCGATCTCCATGGCCACAGACCGGCAGGACGCGACCTTCCGGGTCGGGTACTGACCGCGGGAGGCAGGGCCCTACGGCTTGACGGCGCCCGGGTATGCGGCGCAGCAGCGACAACGACAGTGCGGGCGACGGCACAGCCGTCAACGCCCTGTGCGAACCCTCCGGCGAGCACCCAGCAGCACCCGTAGCGTCGCCGGCAGCGGCGGCCTCGCCGAGCCGCGCAGCAACCTGGCACCACGCGCCAGCGCGGCATCGGCGGTCAGCAACTCGACCTCGATCAGTGCGCCCAGCAGCGGGCTGCAGGGAGCCGGAGCCAGGGCGGGCAGTTCCCTGGCCGCTTCCAAGCTCCTGCGCGCCTGCCCGACCTCATGGGCCACCAGCTCCCGCACACCCGGTACTTCGCGCCCTGCGGCCACGTCCTCCAGCGTGAGGGAGAAGTGTTCCAGCGTCTTCGCCGGGATGCCCGGCCGCCCCTCCCGCAGGTCCTCGGCGATGTCGTTGACGAAGTCCAGCCGCTGGCTGCCGTCGATGAACGTCCGGCACGCCGCCCGATACGGTCCGTCGTCGGCCTCCGGCCCCACCAACGCGCCCACCAGCATGAACGCGGGCAGTGAATAGGCATCCACATAGGCCTGGTAGTCCGCCTCGTCGAGGAATCCGGTGAACTCCAGCTCAGCCGTCGCAGTGGACAGATACTCCTCCACCGGCCCGCGCAGCCGCGGGTGCTCCGCGATGGTGTGAGCCAGTGTGCTGAGCAGCGGATCACTGCTCACTCCTGTGTCCAGCACCTGACGCACCTGCTGTTCCCAAGACGCCCACAGCGCGGCTCGCTGCGCCTTCGGCCCGGTGTCCAGGAGGTTGTCCCCGTGGTGCATCACGGCTGTCGCCGCGACCACATGGGGCAGCATCGGCCGCGGCAGCAGTAGCTGAACCGCCAGGTATGAGGTGCGGCGGTAGCGCGACACCAGCCGGCGCTGGGCGTCGTAGTCCCTTCGCAGCGCCGGTGCCCGGATCCCCGCAGCGTCCAGTCCGTCTTTCCACGCGTTCATGGCTCGATCGTATGAGGATCCCGATCAGGTGTGTGGCGTCGCCCGCGAGGGTGACGCCTTTGATCGATCCGGAGGCGGCGGCGAGACCTGGTGAGCGCGGCGGATCGCGGAAGGGAGCCCGGATGTGCGGGGCCCCCTTCTTCCATGGCGCCACGGGAGGTGAACCTTCGGCCTCAGGGACGAAGTGCCCGCATCACGCCGGGTCGAGCGCCCCCGGCTGACGTGAGTCTGCCGCCTGGCCGATGATGCGCGGATCGACGGGGCGTCCGACGAAGACCGGGGCGTCCGACTGGTAGAAGATGTCGATGTCGGCCTCCTCGCCGCCGACGATCAGCGTCTCCCAGGCGCCGCTCTCCTGCAGGGTCCGCAGGGTCGACGGGGCGAGGGCGGACAGGTGGCTGCGCAGTTCCTCGTCGGTGGGCATTCCGGGGAGGCGAGGGGCGAGGCGCTCGCGGATCGCGCGCATGCGGTCCAGCAGGTTGTCCAGATCGGACCGCTCGTCGTCGGGTTCGGCGACGACCCGGTCTCCTTCCATGCTGTCGGCGATGATGTCCTTGATCGCACGGGTCACGCCTCGCTCGTCGGTGGTGACCATGGCGTTCCAGGCGCGGCTCTTGTGCCGGTACTGGAGCATGGACATCGCCGCCTCGTGCCGGATGAAGTCGGCGTCGCGCAGCGGACGGCCCTGCCAGACCCGGCTGAGCGAGCGGGCGAGGGAAACGGCCGAGGCGAGGCCGCTGTTGAGGCCGCGCCCGGGCCAGAAGTGGATGGCGTTGGCCGCGTCGCCCAGCAGGAAGCCGTAGGTTCCGGGGGTCGTGGCGGTGGGGCGGGTGAGCTGGGCCGTGAACCGGGGGCGCTGCACCATGTCCAGCCGGAACGAGGTGATGGCGCTGAGGTCGTCGGCGGCGACGCCGAACAGCCGCAGACCCTCCTGGATCCGCTTCCACAGCGGCGAGCTGCGCAGCAGGGCGGGCAGGAACAGGGTCCCATGGGTCGGGCAGACGAACTCGTTGTCCTCCTGACGGCTCATCAGGCAGGGCCGGGCCGCGACACACTCCTCGAAGACCTGCCGCACCGGGTCGATGCCGATCACGCTGCCGGCCTCCTCGCGGGTCAGCCTCATGTTGAGGAAGCCCTCGCCACGCAGCGAGTTGAGCAGGAACCGGTTCTGCGCCACGGTGAGCAGGACGCTCATGGGGTCCGAGAGCCGGGACTTGACCCGCAGTCCCAGCACCAGGTCCTGAAGGTGCTCCCCGTCGAGGGAGTAGATCGAGGAGTCGGCCGCGCCGAAGCTGTCCGCGAAGTGCTCTCGGGTGCGCGACCGGCCGCCCTCACCGATCACCAGGACGTGTTCCTGGGAGAGTCGGTGCTGCTGCTCCGACGGATCGAACCGCTTCGGCACCAGGCGGATCGCGGACTTGGCGTTGGCCAGCTCCAGCAGCTTGTCCTCGATGTAGGCGATCCGGATGTTGCGGGGCGGGCGGCCCTCCACGGAGTCCGGTCCCAGGGGCCACATCTCGGAGAATCCGCCCGCGTCGAACAGCGCCGACTGCATCTCCTCGGTGAGCGCGAGGTACTGCCGGCTCTGGACGGTGACGACCTGCTGACGGCGGACGTTGCCCTGGGTCTCGTCCTTCCAGACCACGGTGGAGCCGTTCCTGATCCACCGGCCGTCGTAGACGGTGATGGACACCCTCCCCGACAGGGCGTCGTCCAGCAGCAGGGCGAAGGCGAGGCCGACCGGGCCTCCTCCGGTCACCGTGACCCGCAGCTCGCCCGGGTTCGCCGACGCATTGGCGCGGGGCAGGTCGAGCTGGGAGAGGTCGATGACCGTCTCCACGGCCTCCTGCGTCTCGAAAAGGAAGGTCTCGTCACCGATGCGTATGGAGTCGCCGGGCGCGAGTACGTGACGGGTGACGCGCTGGTCGTTCACGAAGGTGCCGTTCTTGCTGCGGTCGTAGAGGACGTACGCGCCCTCCTCCGCCACGATCTCGGTGTGCAGGCGGGAGGCACTGACACTGACGATGACCACATCGTTGTCGCTCTTGCGTCCGAACCGCAGCGGAGCGCTGCCCAGAACCACGCTCTGACCGGCGAAGGGACCCGTGCGTCCCACGATGACCGACGACACAGAAACTCCTTGCGAAAGTCTCGGGTGCGGCCAGAGGAACCGCACCCTGCGGTTGATCCGCTACGAGGGTGAGAGCCGTACGTCACTCCTACAGAACTCCGGCCCAGCAGCTCTCACTTGACCGGTGATGTCCGAGTCGGCCCGGAAGCGGTCCAACTCGTACTGGTTGAAGTATGGCGGACGCGCGGGAATGCCTCGGTTGCGCGGCGCCGGCGTTGACGCCCCCTTACAGCACCAGCCGCCCGTCATTGCAGCACTAGCCGCCCGTCGTCGCGTCGCATGTCACCGAGAACGGCACCACGTTGGACACCGCTTCGAACGGCGAGCGGATCTCCACGGCCATCTTGCTGCTGAGCGTTCCGGTCTGCGCATACGTCGACAGCCGCACCGTCTCCTGATGGGTGCGGGGACCGCCTTCCGGGAACGCCAGCGTCCGCCACTGCTGGTCGATCACGGACCCGTTCGTCGAGACCCACCGGTACGAGAACTGGAAGGGCAACTGGGACACCTTGAAGGTCGCGGTGAACCAGGGAGCCTGCGAGTCCGCCGGGGGGCAGTCTCCGACGTACGTGGTCGCGCCCCCCTTCACGGTGACCGCGACGGGCTGCTTGGCGGTGTGATCCGACCCGCCGCTCGCCGCACCGGAAGCGGCGGCCTGCGCCCGTCCGGTGGGCGAACTGCTGCCCTTGCGGCCATCCCCGTCGCCACCGAGTCCATAGACCAGGCCGCCGACGAGGAGCGCGAGCACGACCGCTCCCGCCGCAGTCGGATATCCGAGGCGCCGGCTCCGCCGCGTGGGGCCCTGCCCGGACGCTTCGGCGCCCTCTGGTTCGAGCGCCGCAGAGGTACCGGCGGCTGTGGACACCCCCGACGTCCCCGGCGCCCCCGCCTGTCCGGCCCCGGCGGAACCGGGAGGCACGGGCTGTGCCGGGGCGCTGGGGGCGTGGGTGCGCGCCGGGGCCGTGGGCATGTCGACCGTGGCGGTGGGTGAGTCGACCGTGGGTACGTCGACCGTCGCGGTAAATGTGTCGGCCGTGGGTACGTCGACCGTCGCCGCGGAGGTGTCTGCCGTGTCCCTGGCCTCCGTGGCGCCTTCCGGGACAGACGATGACGCCGAGACGGCCGCCGCCCCGGTCATGGCCGTGTCTGCGGCCGTGGCCATGGCCGTAGGCACGGTCTCCCCGAACGGGGACTCGGCGGTGGGCAGCTCTTCGGTGGCTGCTACGGGCAGTGGGGCGGACGGCGTGGCCGTGTCGGCGCCGGAGACGGCGTCAGCACCGGCCAGGCGCAGCTCCTGCTCGGCCTGTTCGACCGACATCCGAGCGTCGGGGTCCTTACGCATCAGGCCTTCGATGACGGACATGAGGGGTCCGGCCCGATGCGGCGGGGGCAACTCGTCGTCGACGACGGCGCGCAGAGTGGCCAGCGGGGTGGTCCGGCGGAAGGGCGAACGGCCCTGGACGGCCGTGTAGAGCAGCGCCCCGAGGGACCACAGGTCCGACGCGGGGCCGGGGTTCCGGCCCAGTGCCCGCTCCGGCGCCAGATACTCGGGCGAGCCGACGACCTCGCCGGTCAGCGTCAGCGCGGAGTCCCCCTCCACGGTGGCGATGCCGAAGTCGGTGAGCACCACCCTGCCGTCGTCTGCGAGCAGGACGTTGGCGGGTTTCACGTCGCGGTGCAGCACACCGGCGCCATGCGCCGCGCGCAGCGCGGCCAGCACGCCGGCACCTATACGCGCGGCCTCCCGCGGTGTGAGGGCACCCTGGGAGCCGATCACGTCGGCCAGCGACCGGCCGCGGACGAACTCCATGACGATCCAGGGTCGGCCGTCGTCGGTGGCGACGTCGTGGACGGTCACGACACCGGGAGCACTGATGCGCGCCGCCGCCCAGGCCTCCCGCTCCAGGCGGGTGTACATCCGCTCGACCTGCGCCGCGGCCAGTCCGACGGGAGGGCGTACCTCCTTGACGGCGACCTCGCGGTGCAGTACCTCGTCACGAGCACGCCACACGGTACCCATACCGCCCTCGCCGAGAACGGCCAGCAAACGGTAGCGACCGGCGACCAGCCGTTCGGCACCCGCGTCCGGCGACGCCGTGTTCTGTTGTGGCATGAGGGCCGTACTCCCTGTCCTGTGCGAACGGCCGGGGAGTGGCGACGCTCCCGTCCGATCCGTGACCTGCCGGGGCGGCGTCCCTTCGGTTCGGCCGCGGCCGGACGCATTCCGCCGGTGTGGAAGCACCGACGACGCACCACGCCGCCGGCCGCGAAGGACACAGCCCCCGGACAGTATGATCAAACACCTGACGTTCGTGAAGTGCGGACCGGGGTCGACCATCAGCCGGCCTGCCACCGCAGCCCCATGCCCACGTCAGCCGACCAAGGGGCTTGCAAAGGGACGGCTAAGACCGACCGGCAAATGGTGAGGTCGAGCGTTCACCGACGGCCCTGGTTGTGAGACAGGCACGAGCCTGAGTGATCATGGAGGTCTCTACGCTCAGCAATCACTCGGAGGGCTCGTGCCTGCGATCCCATCTTGCCTGCTGGAGCCCCTGTGGGACCAATTCGCTGCGTTGCTGGTTGCGCGGGATGGGTATGCGGAGGGACACCCGTTGGGGTGCCACCGGCGACGTGTCCCGGACGGCGTCGTCTTCGATCACATCGTGCTGGCGTTGGTCCACGGCTCCGGATACGAGCGGATCGCCACCCCGGGCTGCTCGGACCGCAGCATCCGACGCCGCGTCAAGCAATGGGCTGAACTGGGGATATCCGAGCCGGCTCACGCTCTGGCGCTTGAGGCGTACGACCGCGTGATCGGCCTTGGGCTGACCGAGATCTCGGTCGACGGGTGCATCGCCAAGGCCCCCTCGGGTGGAGAGAAGGCCGGCCGCTCGCCGGTCGACCGAGGCAAACAGGGGCTGAAGCGCTCGGTTGCCTCCGACGCCTGCGGCGTCCCGCTCGGGATCATCTCCGACGGAGCCAACCGCCATGACTCGCCACTGCTCGGACCCACCTTGGATGCGGTGAAAGAGCAGGTCGGTGTATTGCCGCAGGCCGTCAACATCAACCTCGACCGCGGCTACGACAGTAGCAAGTCCCGTGCTCTGCTGGCCGAGTTGGGCTTCACGGCCGAGATAGCACGCAAGGGCGTACCGGCCCCGATCCAGGCCGGCAAGCGCTGGGTGGTCGAGCGAACGCACTCGTGGATGAACGACTACGGCAAGCTGCGGCGCTGCACCGAAAGGAACGGCAAGGTCGTGGACTTCTACCTTTACCTCGCCGCGGCCCTCGTCACGCTCCGCATGCTGATCCGCCGAGCGACGAACCTCTATCGCTGGGACGACCGCCCCACCACCCGACGCCTCAAGTGATCCATTTGCCGGTCAGTCTTAATGGACGTTGGACCTGCACCATGCTGCGGTTGCCCGCGGCGGCAGGCCCGACCTCGTGCCCGGCGCCGGGAACACGCGGCTGTCAACGTCGCTCTGGGAAGCCCGTGTGTTCCGGCGTCGGGCCACTACCTGAGCTGGCTCGTCCCCGCGCTGCTCATCCTGACGCGCCTTGTGTGCCGTCACACGAGGCGCCGCCGTCGGCCTGCACCCGCCATACAGCACCTCGCCGCAGTCGAGGACGCGCGGTTCGCCGCCTGTGCCACCAGATCACCCACGCTCGACAAGGGGGAGATCAATGACCACCACCAGCGGGTACACCCTGGCGGGCAGAGAAACAGGCCCCGCTACTACGCGCTTGTTCCGGCAGACACGGCTGAGCGGGTGGAGTGGCGCGAGCAGCGTCACGTGCCGTTCGCCGAGTGCCTCGCCCATGACTCCTACGTCGGCGTGCCCCGGCCGGGCATCAACAGCCCCGCCCTCCACACCGGTCATTGGTGCGTGCTGATGGATCAGCCCGGGACCCTGTGCGTCGCCGAAGCTGTGTCCCAGCTCGTCTCCGGACGACGCCTCTTCGTGTGCGGGAGGCGGGCGTGGACAGTGAGCAGCCCCAGCCTGCCGGCCCCGAGACCACAGCGTCAGCCGGCCGACTCGGCAGCCCTGGAAATACTTCAATGACGGCATTGGACGCCGAGGAGATCGCGCGGTTGCACCGGCTGGTCGCCCTGGAGACACCGGCGGGTCTGTCCCGCGAAGCGGACACCGGTCAGGTCTGCGTCTGGTGCGGCCACCCGACGGACCAACTCGCCGTGCCCATGAGGCCGGTGCATCCGGAGTGGAAGGCATGCCCGTCCTGCTGCACGGTCCGCGTGAACTGGTTCTCCACCTGGTACGACTGGCACCGCCACGCCGGTGACTGCGTCCCCTGCCGGCAACGGCTGGACGTGACCACGTTGGCCGTGCCCCTGGTCTGGGAGGGGCAGTCCTCGCCCCAGCTCGGCTACGCCCATGTCGGCAGGAAGCCCGGGCTGCTGCGGCTCCTGCGGGAGACGGATGTCCCTGAAAGGGGGATACGGCCGCAGCCCGGATAGGGAAGTTCCGTGGGTCTTCTGATTTCGGTAGATGTTAAGGGTAACCAGGATGCCTTCGCATGACACGGGCGGTGGGCCGCATGTCAGCTTTGTCGATTGACCCTTCCTCTCACCAGCCGTCGCGGCACCAGCGCGCCGCAGGGGCCTCGATCTTCGACAGCGCTCTCCGGCCCGGGAGGAAGCGAGGAGGTCGCCCGCGGACGGCTCACAGCACGACTTGCAACGTCCCAACCGCCCTGACGGGTTCGCGGTGGCCTGAGAGCGTCGGCGCCACCGTCCTTCCGTAAGACCCCGTCAGGCCAGGAACCGCCAGGGGCCAGCCCGGTAGCCACGCACCCACGACGTACCCCGAGCGGGCATACGGACCGACCCCCGGACCAGGCCTGGAAAACCTGCCGAGACTCTGTTCCCACCCTTTATGCCACTCCACCGGCTCTGACGGGCCGATTGGATCACCACTCACGAATGAGGAACCCTGTGGCCGGGATGTATGACAGCTATCTTCAGCTGCCGACGCTGCTGTCGCTTCAGTCCCCCCGGGCCGATGCCCTCGGTGTGGCTGTGCACGACTCCGAACTGTATTTCATCACCGTCCACCAGTCCGCCGAAATACTCGCCCAGCAGCTGCTGACCGACCTCGAAGCAGTCGCCGTGTCCGCCGTGGATGGCAGTGCGGACTGGAAGGAGATCAACACGCGGCTCCGGCGCGCGATCTGCCTTGTGGCGCTGCAGCGTGAGCTCCTGCGGGCACTCGACCACCTGCCCAAAGAGCATTTTCTTGCCTTCCGGCCCCTGCTCGGCACGGCGAGCGGGGCTGCCTCCGCGCAGTTCGCCGCGCTCTTTGCCATGTTCGGTACCGACGGCCACTCGGGACGCTGGCCCCTGGCCGCCGACGGCGACCGCCCTGCGCCGGCGCAGATCGAGGAAGAGATAGGGGCTCTGCGTGAGGAACTGCGGATGTGGCAGCTCTCGCACGTTCAGCTCGTCGAACGCATGATCGGTGACGCGCCGGGTACCGGGGGGAGCGCAGGCGCCCGGTGGCTGCTGTCACGGGTCCTTTCGACTCCCCGGGTCCACAGCGGTGCAGGTCACAGATGAACCCCTTGGACACGACGGCACGAACCGCGGCCACCGCGTCGGCCCGGAACCGAGCACGGCCGACAGGGCCGCACGCGGGGGACAACCGACAGTCTCCGACCTGCAACGCCGGCCCGTGGGAGCGATGATGCACAAGCTCGATGACATTGCCGGCTGCGAGGGGACCCCCAACCCCTACGACGATGTCGCCCGCCTGCGCCACTACGCCGCGGGCGGCCGGGACCTCGGGCAGGCGATCTACCTGAGTCTCGGCGAGACGTGGACCGAGGTTGCACCGGGACTGCGCGCGGCCCTCGCGGGCGCGATCCCCGCCTACGCCCACGGCTACATCCTCAGCCCCTACGGGCTGCCCGCGCTCCACGAGGTGCTGCGTGACTACATCAGCGCCGATCACAGCCTCCATGACGTGGCCGTGATCGGTCGCGACTACGAAGTAGCGGTTTCGCAGAGCAGCACCCGTAGCGCCATGTTCCACTTCGGCCGCTTGCTGCTGGAAGAACAACAGGCCGGACCGGCTGTCGCCATCTGCTCGGCCCCGGGCTGGGACTATGCCGGAATCTTCGCCCCGCTAGGTTTCCAGATCCGGCCGTTTGTCCTGTCCAGGGGCCGTGGTTTCCAGCCCGACAGCGTTCAGGTGGAAGAGGTGGTACGAGAAGCCCGGAGGACCACCCGCGGGCCTGTCCTGCTGGCCCTCAACGCCCAACACAACCCGACCGGCGCGAACTGGGACGAGCACACGGTGCGTGCCATGATCCAAACAGCGAACGACTACGACGTGGCCCTTCTCGTCGACGATGCCTTCTACGCCGTCCACGATCCGGGCCACCCGCCGACACCCACCCTGCGCATCCTGCTGGAGGAGACCGGCATGCGCTGCGGACTGCCTTCCCCCCGCTGGCTCGCCGTGCGCTCTTTGGGCAAACAGTTCCACTGCAACGGCTGGGGTATTGGCGCGATGACCGCAGCACCGGACACACTGGCCCAGTTGCTCACCCGTCTTCTGCCCCAGCACACCTACGTCAGTGCGGTCCCCCTGCAAGCCGCCATGGCCGAATGGCTGCAAACCCCTGCCAGTGCGCAGTACCTTGAACTCCAGCGCCACGAGTACGCCCAGAAGCGCCAGGCCCTGACCCAGAAGCTCACCCAGGACCTTGGATACCCCAATGACGCGGTGTTCGCCGGCGAATGTGCAAGCTTCCTGATCGCGAAAGTCCCACCCTGGTATGAAGCGGACGCCCCGGCTGTCGGCTCCGACTACCGCGGCTACTGCTTGGAACGGGCCGGCGTCCTGCCCGGCGAGGCCCACATGACCACACCCGGCCAGCAGCCCGGCACCCGCGACGACTACATCCGTGTATTCCTCGGAGCACCCCGACACACCCTCGAGGAAGCCCTCGACCGCATGCAGGCAGCTGGCCTCACCTGGAACGGCCGCCCCCACACCCGCACCACAGCCGAAGGAACGCCCGCTCACACACCGGCCCTCACCGGATCCATCCATCCGCTTGCCGGTATGCCTCTTCCGCGGTCACCCATGCCCAGCGAATCATCGTCCGAGCGAGCTGGGCTGGCTTCGTAGTCGTGGGCAAGGCGCCGATGGCCGGTGAGCCACGAGAAGGTGCGCTCCGCCGCCCACCGCTGCGGCTGGACCTGGAATCCGCGCTGCTCGGGGTCCATGCGGACGATCTCCACACACGGCCGAGGACCCGCGCGGCCGAGTCGACCAAGCGACCGGCGAAGCCCTGGTCCGCCCAGATTTTCCGGACGCACGGGTGGTCGAGGCGGGTCCACAGCAGCGGGTGCCTGGCCCCATGGGCGTGTACGGAACTTTGTGCAAGACTGACCGGCAAATGGATCACTTGAGGCGTCGGGTGGTGGGGCGGTCGTCCCAGCGATAGAGGTTCGTCGCTCGGCGGATCAGCATGCGGAGCGTGACGAGGGCCGCGGCGAGGTAAAGGTAGAAGTCCACGACCTTGCCGTTCCTTTCGGTGCAGCGCCGCAGCTTGCCGTAGTCATTCATCCACGAGTGCGTTCGCTCGACCACCCAGCGCTTGCCGGCCTGGATCGGGGCCGGTACGCCCTTGCGTGCTATCTCGGCCGTGAAGCCCAACTCGGCCAGCAGAGCACGGGACTTGCTACTGTCGTAGCCGCGGTCGAGGTTGATGTTGACGGCCTGCGGCAATACACCGACCTGCTCTTTCACCGCATCCAAGGTGGGTCCGAGCAGTGGCGAGTCATGGCGGTTGGCTCCGTCGGAGATGATCCCGAGCGGGACGCCGCAGGCGTCGGAGGCAACCGAGCGCTCCAGCCCCTGTTTGCCTCGGTCGACCCGCGAGCGGCCGGCCTTCTCTCCAGTCGCCATATGACCCCCGGATGCACGGGAGTTGAACCCGCGGTGACACCAGTGAGGCGATGTGGCGGAGTGAAGGGAGGGACCTTGACGCGTGCCGCTCTCGATTATGTTGAGGCCGTGCGGACACAGCGGCAGTCAGGGCCCGCCTTCGGCACCACCCCGGGCGCCGTCCACACCGACAGCGAGGAGGCCGAGGTCCAGCGGCGCAACCACCGCGAGCTGATGACCGCGCTGTCGGAGACCAACCTCCGTGTGAACAAGGACCAGTTGCTGTCCACGGGCATACGGCCATCAAGGACTGGATGGTGCGCGCCCACTCCGGCGTCGCGGCCAACTCCGTCGGCACGCAGAGCAGTTCGCGCTCGATCGGCGGCCTGGTGCTCGGGCAGGCCCAGGTGATTCCCGGTGAGCTGACCGGCACGGCGCGCTACGAGCGCCACAACATCGGTAGCCGCCGGCGACCACGCCTACATCAGCGGCGAGAAACTCCGCTCCGGCAGTCCGGAGGTGAAGGCCGCCCTGTCCCGGCAGGGCCGCTACGGCGAGATCGCCCAGAACATGCGGGTCAAGGAAGTGCGGATCTCCGACACCGAACGGTTCGTGATCTGCCACAACCCCGAGGCCGCCACCCGGGACCAGCACATACGCGAACAGCTCGTTGCCCAGCTCACGACCCTGATCGAAGACACCGACAGCCTCAGCGAGTTCAAGCGAGGCGAGCTCCGAGGGAAGATCGCCGGCAAGCCCGGCCTCAGCCGCTACCTCCGCACGACAACGGCCGGCAAGCTCCGCATCGACACCGCGAAGATCAAGGCCGAGGAGAACCTCGACGGCAAGTATCTGCTGCGATGCTCCGACCCGGACCTGTCCGCGGAGGACATCGCGCTCGGTTACAAGCAGCTCCTCGAAGTCGAGCGGGGCTGGCGGGACATGAAGCAGATCATCGACCTGCGGCCCGTGTATCACCCCCTTGAGGAACGCATACGCGCACACGTCGTCCTCTGCTGGCTCGCTCTGCTGCTGATCCGCATCACCGAGACCACCACCGGCGGGACCTGGACGACCGCCCGCCGCGAACTCGACCGGCTCCACCTCGGCACGTTCACCGGCCCCACCGGCCTGTTCCGGCAGGTCACCGCCCTCACCAAGACCCAGACCGACCTCCTGGCCAAGCTCGGCATCCCCACACCGGAGCAGATCATCGCCCTCCAACCCGCACCCCGCTGACCAGCACGAACAGCAGCGCCTAGAGAAACGTCTCTCAGGCGCCCTCACCCATGTCCGCGCAGGTCAGGCCCCAGATTCGTGACTCTAGGCCGCTGAATTACGCGGAACCCAGGGGGTGACATCCTCAGCAAAGACTGTGCGGCTGGCGTCGCGGTGTCGGTGGGCTCGGTCCAGGCAGACGGCTGGAGTGCCGCGGTGCCGGCCGGGAATGTGGTTGTTCGGGCTCGCCCAGCGCCCGTGACGTTCTGTCTTCATGGTCCAGTGGGAGATTCGGCGTGATACTCGACGGCATACCGGCACCCCCTGCGCGCGACACCGCGCCTGACGCAGCAGCGCGCAAGCAGCGCCTACGCCGTCGCCTGGAGCGACTGATCGGCGTGGCCGCCACCGAAGGCAATGACCTGGTACCCCTGCGCAACGGTGACGAGATCTTCCCCGCGATGCTCGGGGCGATCCGTTCGGCTCGGCACACCGTCGACATGATGACGTTCGTGTATTGGCGGGGTCAGATCGCCCACGACTTCGCCGTCACTTTGGCCGACCGCGCCCGCGCGGGGGTGCGCGTGCGACTGCTGCTCGACGGCTTCGGCGCCAAGGAGATCGAGCGGCGGCTGCTGGACCTCATGAGCGCCGCGGGCGTGCAGGTGGCCTGGTTCCGCAAACCCGTGTGGCTGTCACCGTTCAAACAGAACCACCGTTGCCACCGCAAGGCCCTCATCGTCGACGAACACACCGCCTTCACCGGCGGCGTCGGCATCGCGGAGGAATGGAGCGGCAATGCCCGCAACCCTGCCGAGTGGCGCGACACCCACGTCCAGGTGCGCGGCCCGGCCGTGGACGGCATCGCCGCCGCGTTCGCGCAGAACTGGGCCGAGTGTCATGACGAACTCTTCGATGACCGCGACCGTTTCACGGAACACCCGCAGGCCGGCTCGTCGGTGGTGCAGGTCGTGCGCGGCTCCGCAAGCATCGGCTGGCAGGACATGCAAACCCTCATCCGGGTCATGCTCACCTCCGCCGAGGAACGCTTCCGGCTGGCCACCGCCTACTTCGCCCCCGACGCCTACTTCATCGACCTGCTGTGCCAGACCGCACGTCGCGGCGTGCATGTCGAGATCCTGCTGCCCGGCCCCCACACCGACCAGCGCGCCTGCCAGCTCGCTGGTCAACACCACTACAGGCGTCTGCTGCAGGCCGGCGTGCACATCCGCCAGTACCAGCCGACCATGATGCACGCCAAGATCATCACCGTGGACTCGGTCGCCTCTCTCATCGGATCCACCAATTTCAACCGCCGGTCCATGGACCACGACGAAGAAGTGATGCTCGCCGTCCTGGACGAGGAGTTCACTGCCTCCCTCGACCGCGACTACGAGGCGGACCTGCGCCACAGCGTGGGCATCGAGCTCACTCGATGGAGACGACGGGCAGTGCTGCAACGCGCCAAGGAAGCCGCCGTCACCCCGTTCCGGCGCTTCCTGTGAGCCGACCGGCACCCTGGCACAATGGCGAACCGCAGGATCCGCGCGAGCCAGCCAGCGCCGCACGCGTGAAGCGAAGACACGCCGTACCCGCGGTCCCACAGACCGATCGCCCTCCCGACAGCACGCGAAAGCCGCTCACCGGGTCGGTTCCAGGGCCGGTCGGCGGGGCCGCTCGGCCCCAGGTAGGCGCCCCCCCTGGCGACCCTGCCGCAGAACGAGACGTAGCGCACTGCGAGTTGCCGCATCTGGCCGCTGAGAACCGGAAACGGCCTCGGTCACCGGTGGACACGCTGCCGCGACGGCCCACCGCATGGTCGTCCGCGACCTTGCTCACCGCGGTCCATGCCCAGATCTGTCAGGTCAAGCCGGCCCGCACGGGCGGCGTTGAGGGCGGGGCGCGTACAAGAAGCCGGCCTCGTGGTGCAGGAGCCCTGGAGGAGAAGGCCCCGCCCCTGCCCGGCTCTGAGCCGCTCTCCGCATCCAGGTATCGAAGCACTGTTACGTCTCCCCAGGGTCAGGCTTCGAACGGAAGCCGACGCTGAAAGGCAACGGGAGGTCCGTACGGGCGTGGTCGGGGCTGCGACGGATCAGCTCGGCCGTGGTCGCTTTCTATCTGGCCACGTCCGTAGCCGCGTCCCGGTCGCCGGCCACTGCGTCCGGGAGTCGCGCCACGGGACCTCCGCGCGTCGCCGCAGCCCGGCTGGGCGCACGGCCGCCGGTAACGCCGGGGCGGGGACACGGCAGGAGGTCGCGCGGGTTCCATCGCGCGTGCGTGTCCCGCCCCCGACTGCAACACGCCTACCCCGCTGCCGTTTTGGACACCTATGGGCTGTACGGTCTCTTACGTCCCAGGTCGCCTCACGTCCGGCATGCGCACGGGGCCCGGCCGTCATATCGGCCGGACCCCGTGATGAAGGCGCGCTGCGGGTCAGATCACCATCGGTACCAACGACCTCGGCCGCCACCGGCGGTGGTGGAGCGCATGACGAAGCCGAGAAGCCACAGCACCAGGACGGCGACGGCGACCCACCAGAGGATCTTGATGGCGAAGCCGGCACCGAAGAGGAGCAGTGCAAGAAGCAGAACAAGCAGCAGGGGAACCATGTTTATCAACCTCCTGCACGTTCGTCTGCCCTGCAATTCCGTCGCCATTCACCGACTACGCTTTGTTTGTGAAAGGAACGCCGGGGCACAAGCGGGTTACCGCGACAGCGGCACACCAGCTATCAGGAGGTACTCTTCCATGACTGCCGGCGAGAAGGCCAAGGCAAAGAGCGAGCAGGCCGAGGGCAAGGCCAAGGAAGCCGTGGGAAGCGCCATCGGAAACGACCGTGTGGCTGCTGAGGGGCAGACTGAGAAGAGCACGGGTGATGCCCGTGAGGCCAAGGAAAAGGCGAAGGACGCGTTCAAGCACTAAACCTGCGTTCTCCACCGAGAATTCGAAAGGGGCCTGCCCGGCGTGACTCCGGGCAGGCCCCTTTCGACGGATTGCCGAGGGCGGAACACGCAGGCACTGAGTCTCGCCTCAACTGCTCATCGACCTTCTCACCCGCCACCATGCCGACGTTTTCCCGTCCATGGCTGTCGCCCAGGTCGCCACCAGGCCCGCACCCACAAGTCCCCGGCGGACACGGCCAACGTGCCGACGGCTCTGTTCACCGCATGGTGGCTGAGAGAGGCAAGGCCGTCCGCCGGCCAGAGCGGCGGCTCGAAAAGCGTGCCGGGCATGCGTACAGTGAGGGCCAGAGTGTCTCGGGCAGCAGGCACTTGGTGCGGTACGTGACACACGCGGCCGGGTGGTGTCGCACCGTAGTGCTGGATGAGGCGGCCCGAGGACGGGGGTGAGAGCTCCGCGTCATGGATGATGCAGACGGTCACACGGCTCGATGGTGGGCGGCGCTGCGCCGGACGCCGGTGGCCGTCTGGAACGACGACGTCACGGACTGGGCCGCTGCGCTGACCTATTACGCGGTCCTGGCCCTGTTCCCCTTGCTGCTGGTGATCCTCTCGATCCTGGGTCTGACCATGCCCACGGCCAAGCCGGAGGTCATCGACCGCATGTCGCAGGCCGCTCCGGTCGCATCCCGCGCTCTGCTGCGCAGCACCCTGCGGCAGATGGCCGGACAGTCGTCGGCGGCATGGACGTTGATCATCCTCGGAGGAGCGGGAGCGCTGTGGTCGGGGTCCAGCTATCTGAGCGTCTTCCGCCGGGCGTTGCACGCCATGCATCGGACCAGCGCGCACCGGCCGGTCTGGCGCACTGCTCCGCGTATCATCGCCACGGCCCTCGTCCTGATCTCCCTGCTTCTCGCGTCGACCCTCGCGCTGTTTCTCACTGGCAGCCTGGCCCGGCGTCTGGGCCGGGTGCTGTCTCTGGGTACCTGGCCCCAGGCCGCCTGGGACACACTGCGGTGGCCGGTCGTGGCCGCGGTCGCCGTCGCCCTGGTACTCGTCCTGTACCGTTCGGGCCCGGCGCCCTCCCGCCCTGTAGGGAAGAGGGCGCCCGGCGGCACGTTGGCGGTAGTGCTCCTGTTGGCGGTCTCACTCGGATTCGCCGTCTACACCTCCCATGTCAGCACCTATCACCGTCTGTACGGTTCACTGGCAGGCGTCGTGGTCTTCCTGGTCTGGCTATGGCTGTCCAACCTGTCCCTGCTGGTCGGCGCTCAGTTCAACGCGGAGCTGGCGAAGCCCGTGCACGGGGAATGAGCCGGTCTTCCAGTACCTGCGGCGAGACCGCCCGCAGCCTTCCCTTCGGCCGGTTCGCTCAGTACGGCACGCACGCGCCGACACCGCACGAACCGTGAGCAGGCACTCGGTTGACCTGTGGCGGTGTCTGCCCGCCGACCGCGTGGGCGGTCGCGGCCTCCGGCCTCGCGCGGTGCGTCGCGTCTCGGGGTGGGAACGGGGCTCGGAGCGCCGTATCTGTCATCGGCCCGTACCCGATCGCGGGGAGTGTGGAGGCGGACCGCACCCCTCAGCCGCGGGGCCCCGCCCGATCGGCAGGACCTCGCAAAAGTGAGGCACTACACCCGGCATCTCCCCCGCTCCGCAGGACGCCCGGCTGCCGTCCGGCTGCCGGGCCCCCGACCGTCAGACGGTGCTGAGCATGCCTTCACGCAGGCGGGCCAGGAGACGGGAGATCAGCCGGGAGACGTGCATCTGGGAGACACCGAGACGTTCACCGATCTGGGCCTGGGTGAGTTCCTCCACGAACCGCCAGTGGATGATCTTGCGGTCGCGTTCGTCGAGTTCGGCGATCATCGGGGCGAGGGCATGGAAGTCCTCGATCAGGCCGAGGGCGGCGTCCTCGTCGCCGATGAAGTCCGCCAGCGCGGCCTCGCCGTCCTCGCTGCCGTTGATCGCCGCGTCCAGGGAGGCGGACTTGTAGCCGTTGGAGGCCAGTTGGGCCTCGACGACCTCGTCCTCCGGAAGGCTCATCAGCTCGGAAAGCTCTTTGGTGGTCGGCGTCCGGCCCAGTCGGCTGCGCAGTTCCTCGTTGGCGCGGGCGAGTTGGACGCGGGCTTCCTGGAGCCGGCGCGGGACATGTACGGCCCAGGAGGTGTCGCGGAAGAACCGCTTGATCTCGCCGACGATGTACGGCACGGCGAAGGAGGTGAACTCGACCTCGCGGGTCAGCTCGAAGCGGTCGATCGCCTTGATGAGTCCGATCATGCCGACCTGGACGATGTCCTCCATCTCCTCCGGCCCGCGGCTGCGGAACCGGCCGGCCGCGTAGCGGACCAGGGACATGTTCATCTCGATCAGCGTATTGCGCGCGTACTGATACTCGGGCGTTCCTTCCTCCAGGACGGCCAGCCGGTCGAAGAACGGCTTCGACAGCTCCCGCGCGTCCTTCGGCGCGACCTTGGAAGGGTCCGTGATCTCCGGCACATCCACCGTCTGCTCGGCGGTCAGCACGGTCGTCGTCGGCATCATGGCGCCCTCCCAGTCGATCAGCCTCGTCCTCGCCGGTCCACCGTCCGGCAGGCACGCGCCTACCCCGTCCGCCGATCGGCATTCCTCGAACTGCTGTCAGTCCCCGCCGGACTCTCCATGGCTGCGTACGATTTCCTTCACCTTGGCGACCGCGAAACCCCAGCCCTGCTCGACGGTCGGCTTGGCCGGGACGGCGATCTCATCGGGGTTGGTGAGGACGTCCAGCAGGACCGGGCCCGGACTGCACAAGGCGCGTCGCACGGCGCCCTCCACGTCGGCCGGGTCGGTCACACGGATGCCGGTGATGCCCATGGCTTCGGCTACGGCGGCGAAGTCGGGGTTGTCGAGCACGGTGCCGAACTCGGGCAGGCCGGCCTGCTCCTGTTCGAGTTTCACCATGCCCAGCCGGCGGTTGTCGAAGACGACGAGCTTGACGGGAAGGCGGTACGTCTTCAGGGTCATGAGGTCGCCAAGGAGCATGCTCAGTCCGCCGTCGCCGCAGAAGGCCACGACCTGGCGCTCGCGGTCCAGGCCCTGGGCGCCCAGGGCCTGGGGCATGGCGTTGGCCATCGAGCCGAGGTTGTAGGAGCCGATGAGGCGCCGCTCGCCGCGCATCTCGACGAAGCGCGAGAGCCACACGGTGGCCATGCCCGTGTCGGAGGTGAAGACGGCGTCATCGGCCGCGATCCGGTCGACGGCCGCGGCCAGCGCCTCGGGGCGGATGTCATGGGCCCGGTTGTCCAGCGCGGAGCGGATACGGCCCACCACGCCCTTGTCGTGCGACGGATCGGCGAGCCGGGCCTGACCGGTGCGCCACTGGTCGAAGCGTTCACGCGCCTTCTCCAGGTGAGAGCGGTCACGTGCGCCTTCGAACCCGGCGGGCGCGGCGGCGAGGTCGTCCAGGAGGTCGCGTACGGTGGCGCCGGTGTCTCCCACGAGCCCGACGTCGACCGGTACCCGGCGTCCGATGTGGGTGGCCTCGGTGTCCACCTGGATGACGGTCCGGCCCTCGGGATACCAGTCCCGGTAGGGGAAGTCCGTGCCGAGCAGCAGCAGGGTGTCCGCGTCCTGGAGGGCCGCAGCGGCGGCGGGGTTGCCGATCAGCCCCGTCTGGCCGACCTGGAAGGGGTTGTCGTCGCCTTCGAAGCCCGCCTTGGCCTTCAGGGTGAGCACCATCGGTGCGGCCAGGCGGTCGGCGAGGGTGAGGACCTCCTCGCGAGCGGCGCGGGCGCCCTCACCGACGAGCAGGGTGACCCTTTCGGAGCGGTCGAGGAGTTCCGCGGCGCGGTGGACGGCGGACCCGTCCGGCCGGCTCACCGGGGCGTTCAGGGAGAACCGGGCCGGCCGGTCGGCGGTCAGTTCCCGCTCGCCCAGGTCACCCGGCACCGTGAGAACGGCGACGCCCCTGCGGCCCAGTGCGTGACGCACCGCCGTCTCCAGCATCTGCGGAAGCTGGTCGGGAGAGGTGATGGTCGCGCGGAACACGGCCACGTCCCTGAAGAGGGCGTCGTTGTCCACCTCCTGGAAGTAGTCGCTGCCGAGTTCGGCGAGTGGCACCTGGCCGGCGATGGCCAGGACCGGGGCGTGGCTCTTGGCCGCGTCGTACAGCCCGTTGAGGAGGTGGACGGAACCGGGTCCGACCGTGCCCATGCACACGCCGAGGGTGCCGGTGAGCTGCGACTGGGCGCTCGCGGCGAAAGCCGCCGCCTCCTCGTGCCGGCAGCCCACCCATTCCAGGCCCTCGGTGGTGCGTATGGCGTCGGTCAGGGGATTGAGCGCGTCTCCCACGACGCCGAACACCTGGCGCACGCCGAGCTCGCTCAGTGCGTCCACGATGACGCGGGCAACAGTACGGGTCACGTAGTCCTCCAGGTCACACGGTGAAACGGTCGGGGTCGGCGGCCTGCCAGTCGGCCGCCCAGGAGGCGGGCGGCTCGGCGAGCAGCTGCCCTGGCGCAAGCCACTCGTACAGCTCCTCGAAGGAGCGCTCGGTGCAGGGGTCGACGCGCCGGCGGAGCATGTGCGGACGCAGTTCCGCGGGATCGGTGACACCCATGGACGCCATGATCTGCAACGCGCTGGCCACGGTCGCCTCCTGGAAGCGCTGGACGCGCGTCGTCTTGTCGCCTACGTCGAGGGCGCGGGCACGCCGTGGGTCCTGGGTCGTGACACCCGTGGGGCAGGTGTTGGTATGGCACCTCTGCGCTTGGATGCACCCGACGGCGAACATCATCGCCCGCGCAGCGTTGCCGTAGTCGGCGCCCTGCACCATGCGTTTGACCAGGTCGGTGCCGGTGGCGATCTTGCCGCTCGCCCCGATCTTGATCTGATCGCGCAGGCCCACGCCCACGAGGGCGTTGTGAACGGTGTGCAAACCCTCGGTGAGCGGGGTGCCCACATGGTCCGCGAACTCCAGCGGCGCCGCACCGGTCCCGCCCTCGGCGCCGTCCACCACGATGAAATCAGGCGCAGTGCCCTCCTCCAGCATGGCCTTGCACACGGCCAGGAACTGCCGGCGGGAGCCCACACACAGCTTGAACCCGGCAGGCTTGCCACCGGACAACTCGCGCATGCGGGCGACGAAGCGCACGAGTTCGCGCGGGGTGGAGAACACCCGGTGGTACGGCGGGGAGATGACCGTCTGCCCCTCGGGCACGTCGCGGACCCGGGCGATCTCGGCGTTCACCTTGGCTCCCGGCAGAACACCGCCGATGCCGGGCTTCGCGCCCTGCGACAGTTTCAGGGACACGCACTTGACGTGTTCGTGCGCGGCCTTGTCGGCGAACTCGGCCGCGTCGAATTCGCCTTCCTCGGTACGACAGCCGAAGTATCCGGTGCCGATCTCCCACACGAGGTCGCCTCCCGGACGGAGGTGATACTCGGACAGGCCGCCCTCACCGGTGTCCTGGGCGAAGCCCCCGGCCGCGGCACCCCCGTTGAGCGCGAGGACCGCGTTGGCGGAGAGCGAGCCGAAGCTCATCGCCGAGACGTTCAGCAGTGCCATGTCGTACGGACGGCTGCAGTCCGGTCCGCCGATCCTCACGCGCGGCGGGTCCTTCGGCACCGGGCGCGGCGCCATCGACGGGACCAGGAACTCGTGACCGGGCTGGTACACGTCCCGTTCGGTGCCGTACGGCTCCTCCGCGTCGGTGCCCTTGGCCCGCTCGTAGACGATGCTGCGCACATCCCGGTCGAAGGGGCGCCCGTCGTAGTTCCGCTCGATGAAGTACTGCTGCAGCTCCGGGCGTACGCGCTCCAGGAGGTAGCGGGCATGGCCGAGGACGGGATAGTTGCGCAGCACCGAGTGCCGCCGCTGCACCAGGTCCCAGGCGCCCAGCACCCCCGTGAACATGAGCGGAACGGCCGCGAACCACCAGTAGGGCGAGAGCCCGAACGCCGCGGCCACAGCCCCGAGAGCGGCCACCAGAGTCAGGAGAACGATTCCAACGCGTGTCACACCTGGCGTGTTGCCCGGTTATCGATCGCCATGCGCGACAGTCGGGCACTGGACGCTTCCAGTCGCCGTGGCCGCCGGACGGGCCGCGAGCCCCCGGCCACGCTCGTCAGGGTGGTGGACCGCGTGGGGCTTCTCCAACGCCCTCGCCCTCAGCGCCGCGTCCTGACGACGAAGCGTTCCCCGCCTACGGGCTCGATGACACCACGATCACCGCTCTCCGCTCCTGGGCTGTGGAATGGGCCGACGACCTCGCTGCTCGTCTCCTCGAAGAGGGCGGTGCTTCGGACAACGACTGATCAAGCCCCGGGGAGACCACAGCTGCGAACGATGATTCGACGCCGACTCTTGTGCGTCGGAGCATACGCAAGCTGGATCGACGCCTACGACCCGCACCTGGACGTCGACTTCACTCTGATCCGCGGCGACGGGCCGCCGACCGACGGATTCAGCCAGGCCGCGTGAGCCGGCCAAGGGCCGGATGCCTGAGCCGACCGGGCGCGTGTCGGCGAGCACCTCGCGGAGCCCCGGCACCGCGTCCGAGGGCCGATCGCGGGAACCGGGTTGAGGTCACAGCAATCGGTCGACCAGCCCGTCGATGTAGTCCGGGGTGAGCGGGACCATGCCGAACAGGACGCGGATATACATCGGGGCCAGGATGTGGTCCAGCACCTCGAACGCGTCGGGTGCGTGCTCGCCACGGTCGCGGGCGCGATCGAGCATGGACTGCAGTTGCCGGGTGCGTTCGGCGCGGAGGTCGGCACCAGCCCGCAGGCCCTGCTGACCGCGGCCAGACCCTGCCGGTATCCCTCGCCATGGTGATCGTCAGCCCGCACGCGGGCCGACTCGCCGCCCGGTACGGCTTCCGAATCGTGGTCACCACCGGCCTGGCCCTGGCCGGCCTGGGACTGCTAGCGCTCGGCATGGTGCACGCCGACACCGGCTACGGAAACGTGTGGTGGCGGCTGGGACTCGCCGGCATCGGCTTCGCACTGGCCCTGCCCCCACTGACAGGCGCCGCCATCCAAGCAGTCAGCCCGCAGGAAGGCGGCCTCGCCTCAGGCATCAGCAGCACCACCCGGCAGATCGGCGCGGTGCTCGGCGTGGCGGTACTCGGAGCCATCGTCCGCACCCGGCAATCCGGCGGCGCCTCCTTCGCGACCGGCCTCAACAGCGCCTTCCTCGTTGCCGGCACCGTCACTTTTGCCACGGCCGTGTTCACCGGCCTGTGGCTGGCCAGGTCCAAGCCCGCGGAAGGCTCCGTGGCGCCGCAACGTTCCACTGATCCAGGTGCGGTCACCACCTCGAACCAGGCATCTGTGAACAGCCGTTGACAACAACCGCCTTGGCCGGGAGAAGCGGCTGCGTTTCACCTCGTGCGCATCGGCGTCCGACCCCGGACGCCTGCCGGGCTGTTGCTCAGGCGTCGATGATGACGGGGATGATGAGGGGCTTGCGGCGGTAGGTGCGGAACGCCCAGTTCGCCACGGCGCGGGCGAGGAGTTGTTCGAGTTGGCGCGCGTCCCCGACACCTTCCTCGGCCGCGGTGGCCAGGGTCTTCTCGATGACGGGGATGACCGGCTCGAAGGTGGCGTCGTCGTGCACGAAGCCCCGGGCCAGGAAGTCGGGGGCCTCGGCGAGCGCGCCGGTGTCCGCGTCGACGATCGCCACCACCGTGACCACGCCTTCGGCGGCAAGGGTGAGGCGGTCCTTGAGGGACGCTTCGGTGGCGCCGCCGACTTCCATGCCGTCCACGTAGACGTTGCCGGCGGGGACCTTGCCCGTGATGGAGGCGCGCCCGTCGACCAGGTCGACGACGACGCCGTCCTCGGCGATGACGACCCGTTCGGGGTCGACACCGGTACGGATGGCGAGGTCGCCGTTGGCCCGCAGGTGGCGCCATTCACCGTGCACGGGCATGACGTTGCGGGGCTTGACGATGTTGTAGCAGTAGACGAGTTCGCCGGCGCTGGCGTGCCCGGAGACGTGCACCTTGGCGTTGCCCTTGTGGACCACGTGGGCGCCCCACCGGGTCAGTCCGTTGATCACCCGGTAGATGGCGTTCTCGTTGCCGGGGATGAGGGAGCTGGCGAGCAGGACGGTGTCGTCCTTGCCGATGCGGATCATGTGGTCGCGGTTGGCCATCCGTGACAGCGCGGCCATCGGTTCGCCCTGGGAGCCGGTGCACACCAGAGTGATCTTGTGGTCCGGGAGCTTCTCCAGCTCCTTCGTGCTCACGACCAGACCGGAGGGGACCTTCAGATAGCCCAGGTCACGGGCGATGCCCATGTTGCGGACCATCGACCGGCCGACGAAGGCGACCTTGCGGCCGTGCTGGTGGGCGGCGTCCAGGACCTGCTGGATGCGGTGCACGTGGCTGGCGAAGCTGGAGACGATGACCCGGCGCGGCGCGGTGCGCATCACCTGCTCGATCGCCGGGTTCAGCTCACGCTCGGAGGTGGTGAAGCCGGGTACTTCGGCGTTGGTGGAGTCGGTGAGGAACAGGTCCACGCCCTCCTCGCCGAGGCGGGCGAAGGCGCGCAGATCGGTGATGCGGTCGTCGAGAGGGAACTGGTCCATCTTGAAGTCGCCGGTGTGCAGCACCATCCCGGCCCGGGTACGGATCGCGACCGCGAGGCTGTCGGGAATGGAGTGGTTGACCGCCACGAACTCGCAGTCGAAGGGCCCGAAGCCACGTCGGTCGCCCTCCCGCACCCGCACCGTCCGCGGCCGGATGCCGTGTTCCTTGAGCTTGGCCTCCAGGAACGCCAGCGTCAGCTTGGAGCCGACGACGGGAATGTCGGACCGCTCCCGCAGCAGGTACGGCACGCCGCCGATGTGGTCCTCGTGGCCGTGGGTGAGGACCACGGCGACGATGTCGTCCAGCCGGTCCCGGATCGAGGTGAAGTCCGGCAGGATCACGTCCACCCCGGGCTGGGTCTCCTCGGGGAACAGCACGCCGCAGTCGACGATGAGCAGCTTGCCCGCGTGCTCGAAGACGGTCATGTTGCGGCCGATCTCACCCAGGCCGCCCAGGGCGATGACCCGCAGCCCACCTTCGGGAAGGGGCGGCGCGGCTTTCAGCTCGGGATGCGGATGACTCATACCGTGACGGTACCCGGAGAGCGGGACAGGGTGATCCATTACCTCCTCCCGACAGGGTCGGGGCACCACAACGGTGTCCGGGGACGATCTGATGACGCCGGCGGCCGGACAGGGAGGGGTCAAGGCGGGGTCCAGCCAAGGTGAGCTCAAAAGCCGCCACGAGATGATCTTGGAGTCCTGAAGGCGGCTGGTCAGGATGCGGTAGGCATCGCGCGGGCGAGCGGCGCCAGGTTTCCGTACAGGGCGGCGTGCAGGGCGGCTGCGAGTTCGCGGGCCCGGCTCTCGTCTGCCACGTCGTGCAGTACGAAGTAGACCGGCCCCGCGGAGGAGTCCGAGCGGATCTCGCCGGCGCGGATCATCTGGATGACCGCGGCGCGGATGGCGTCGTACACCGAGTCGGCGACGGCGTGCTGCGGGGCGGTGATCACGTCGGCCTTCACCGTTCAGTGCTCGCCCAGAGACTCGATGGCGACGAAGACGGCGTCCTGCTCCTTGGCCTGCCGGTACGCCGCTTCGAAGGCCGCCATGCCCGTCGCGCCGGGAATGAGGTCCGCGGGGTAGGGAGCCGGCAGCGGCTGCATGAGAACCATCGTCCAGGCGCGCGGGACGGCACGGACGTCGACACGCCAGGCGCGTGCCTCACTGGGCCTGGCAGGCCGCCGATGGGCAACCGGCGTGCTGGCAGGGCTCCGGCCCGGGACTGGTGGAACCGTCTCGGACAGAGAAGGACCCCAGCGTGGTGATCGCCGGGGTCCTTGCCCTGCGGGAGTCAGGGGCGCTCGTTTCAGGGGCCGATGGTGGGGTCCAGTCGGTGGCGGGCCGGGAGCGTCGTCCGTGTCTTCGTGCCGGCGTCCGGTCAGGCTGAGGTCTTCGACTGCGGCTCGGGGCCTTGTGTGCGCATTTGCTCGTTGATGCGCTGCGCTTCTTCGAGTTGGTCTTCGAGGACGATGATGCGGCAGGCAGCTTCGATGGGGGTGCCCTGGTCGACGAGTTCGCGGGCACGGGCAGCGATGCGCAGCTGGTAGCGGGAGTAGCGGCGGTGGCCGCCTTCGGAGCGCAAAGGTGTGATCAGGCGGTGTTCGCCGAGGGCGCGCAGGAAGGCGGGGGTGGTGCCGAGCATGTCGGCGGCCCGGCCCATGGTGTAGGCGGGGAAGTCGTCGTCATCGAGAGGGGTGACGGCGCGGGAACTGCCAGGGGGCATAGACCTCTTCTTCCGGGGGACGCGTCGGGGGCCCGGGCGCCGTACTGGCACCCGGGCCCCGAGCTTTCAACACCATCTACCGGCGAACTGCGCCGGCCTTGTACGTCCGCAGGGTCCGACTGGGAGGGCGGGACTGCGGGGATCGCGGATGCGTGACCGGGGACCACCTTCCAATCCGGGGCCTGCGGTACGCGGGCGGACCGCTTCCTCGCCCGGGCGATCCTGATGGTGTCTCGCTCCTTACCTTCGGTTACTCGGTGGTACTGCTGAATACCGCGGGTACTGCTCACGACCCTCTTGGGCCGTGTCCTGCTTGACCTGCCGGCATGGCAGTTCGTGTCTGCAGTGCCCACTTCGACTTCCTGGGTACGACAAAGACAGTAACCCTGCGACAGGCCAATGTCTACTGTCGTCACGACAGGTTTTCTCCATGGTCAGTGCCTGGACTTCTTCCGCAGATACACTCGGAAGAGTGATCCCTCGCCGCAGGTGGAGATGATGGCGCTTCAGAACACGATCGAGAACTCGAACGTGCTGCTGAACATGCTGAAGTCGGTGGGCTTGTAGGGCCTGTGAGGCTCTACGCTGGGTGGATCCTCCCGGTGGCCTCCCCCGTGCCGCCGTGACGGCCTTTGTAGGTGAGGGGGAGGTTGGTCAGTGCTGGGCGGCGAAGATCTCCCGTACCTCGCGGATGGCGTAGTAGACGAGCACGTACCCCGCGGCGGGGTCGGCCCACCAGAAGCCGAAGGCGGCGTTGAGGACCAGGCCGAGCAGGACTGCGGCGGCCAGCAGCCCGTCGATGAGTGTCACCCGGCCCTCGGTCTTGAGGACCGGGTTGTCCAGCGCGGTGCCAGTGCGGGCTTTGCCCGCAGCGAGGGCGAACATCACGGCCGCGGTGATGGCCGTCCATCCGATGCCCAGCGGTGAGTGGTGGGGGCGGTAGTCGGCGGCCAGCACCCAGGTGGATTGCACCACCAGATAGACGGCCAGGAGCGCGAAGCCGATACCGATCAGCTTCAGCGCGCGGCACTGGCGGGCCTCGCCGGTCCCGGACAGTTCCCAGATCACCACGGTTGAGGCACCGATTTCGATCAGGGAGTCCAGGCCGAACCCGGCCAGCGCCACGGACCTGGCGGAGATCGCCGCGAGGGCGAGCACCACGATCCCGACGACGTTCCAGGCGAGCGTGGCGTACTCCAGGGCGAAGCCCCTGCGGAGCAGGGTGCTGCGGGCGGCGTCGGCAGTGGTCACCGGCCCGATTCTGACAGGCGGCTTGGTGGTCACCGGCCAGGGGTCATGCGTCATCGTCTTCGGCGAGGATGCGGTAGACGGTGGCGACCGAGGGGTGTTCGCCCTTGTTCTTGCCCGAGGTGATGACGAGCTTGCTCGCGATCTGCGGCACGGGCACCCCGTGGGCACGCAGGCTACGGGCGTAGGTGGCCATGTCGTCGTCGACGACCTTCGGGCGTCCGCCGTGACGGCCGCGCTCGCGGGCGGACGCCTGTCCTTCGAGGGGCTTCTCCCGGATGTACTCCCGCTCGGACTCCGCCATGCCGGCGAAGAACGCGAACAGCGCGGCGCCGTGCCCCGAGGGGTCGTACACGCCCTGGAGGGGGCCGGTGAGGCGTTCGTGCGCGCTCGGGAACCTTGGTCCTTCCCATGGCTAGGCGGCTTACACGCTTCCGCAGGCCCAGTTGGTGGCGAGACCGACCTCGGCGGACGCTGTCACGGGCAGGCAGGCCCTTAGCACGATCGGATGGTTGCCGATGATGCCCAGAAGAACGGGAGAGGACGGGAAGTTGTGTCTGGGGACGCCGTAGCCGGTATCCCCGGCGGATCACATCATGGCAATGCCGGGGAGGAGTTTCACCCGGTTGCCGACCTGGTCGAGTGGGCGGCCGACCTGGTCGAGCCGGTCAAGCCGAAGCTGCGTGGCTGGCTCCATGCCGCGATGGTCCCTGCCTCGGTGAGCGCCGGCATCGTCCTCGTCTGCCTGGCTCGTACCCAGCAGGCGGCTCTGGCCTGCACCGTGTACTCCGTCACCGCCTGCCTGCTGTTCGGGACGAGCGCCGTCTACCACCTGGGTACCTGGGGGCCGATGGGCGAGGCCGTCCTGCGTCGCCTCGATCACGCCAACATCTTCCTGATCACCGCCGGGACCTGCACCCCTCCGGCCGTGCTCCTCCTCCCTCCTGACCGGCGAAACCTGCTGCTGTGGATCGTATGGACGGGCGCGCTGACCGGTATCGCCTTCCGCGTGCTGTGGGTCAACGCTTCCCGCTGGCTGTACACCCCCTGCTACCTGGCCCTGGGGTGGGCACCGGTGCGTTACCTGCCTGACTTCCTGCACACCGGCGGTGCGGCCGTGGTCACCCTGACTGTGACCGGCGGTCTCCTCTACAGCGCGGGCGCGGTGGTCTACGCCGTCCAACGCCCCGCCCCCTCGCCCCGCTGGTTCGGCTTCCACGAGGTGTTCCACGCCTTGACCGTGGCGGCCTTCACTGCGCACTACATCGCCATCTCCCTCGCCGTCTACTGACGGGGGAGCCGTTCGGACACGAGGATCATCTCTGCGCGCCGCAGCCCGGCCACGCGCGGGTGTGATAGCCCGCCGATACCGGCGGGCCCGCTCACCTCAGGCTGCGGCCGACGGACTGGACGATCCGCCGGTGCGGCGGTATTCGGCGTTGATGCGCTGGGCTTCTTCGAGCTGGTCTTCGAGGATGATGATCCGGCATGCGGCCTCGACCGGGGTGCCCTGGTCGACGAGCTCACGCGCGCGGGCCGCGATGCGCAGCTGGTAGCGGGAGTAGCGGCGGTGTCCGCCCTCGGAGCGCAGTGGTGTGATCAGTCGCGCTTCGCCGATGGCGCGGAGAAAGCCGGGAGTGGTACCGAGCAACTCGGCGGCCCGGCCCATCGTGTAGGCGGGGTAGTCGTCGTCGTCGAGACGGCCTAGCGACTCGTCCGCTGTCATCTCACCTCTCTGTGGAACGGGTAGAGGGGCCTTGGTGCCGTTTGGCACCAAGGCCCCGAAGGAACTGCAACACCATCTGCCGGCCCTAGTGCTGCGCCGGCCTTCTGTTTCCGCCCAGCCGCCTGATACTCCGACGGGGGTGCGGGGATCGCGGATGCGTGACCGGAGACCACCTACCTATCGATGTCCTGCGGTACCCGGGCTCGCGTCTTCCGCCCGGGCGATCCTGATGGTGCTCGACTCCTCCGTTCTTCCTCGGAACCAATCACTTGCAAACAGGGACTGCGTACTACTGGTACCGCAACCGCGTGAACTGCGGTCTGCTCACGGCGGCCCCTCATCACTTCAGGCCACCCGGTCCGGTCGTCAGTCCCGTCGCCGTCGTACAACAACCTGGCTTCGGAACTCCACCACCGCACCGTCATACGTGGACTGCTGCCCGGCAGTTCGTGTCTGCCGGGCCTTGCTCGATCTCGGCTACGAAAGAAACCATAATCACTGAGACATCGAATGTCTACTCCAGCGAGCATAGATTTGCTGCGGCTCGACGATGAGGTCTCCCGCTGAGCCGATCTGCGGATACTGGGGGCTGTCCGCGGCGCAGGTCCGACGCACGGATGAGACCCAGAGCCGCCCGCGGAGCTTCCCGTGGCGGCGCCGACCGGCGCGGCGCGTCGACCGCGATTCTCAGCCCCCTCCGGCGAGCACGGTGGCTCGGGTGGGTTGGCGGGCGGGGCGCAGGGTCGGGTAGGCAAGGGCCGGAGATGAACGATCCGCAGACGAGGGTGACCCTGATGAACACGATGTCCGTCAACGCCACATCTGTCCTGTTCCACGCGGCCGTTGCCGACGCACGCGATACCGCACAAGCCTTCATCGAAGACCTGCGGCAGCCGAACGGCAGCAGACCAATGCCTCGAAGCACGCCCCTGACTCGCAGCCGCCGCACATGCGCACCCCCGGGCCTGTAGTGCGGCACCAGGGGAGCCGTATGCGCCCGTCTCGCCCGGTTGCGCCATCGTCCAAGCCACCCGGGCGGGCCGGTGCATAGAATCCGACCCCATGCCGAAGCTTGACGAGCTGCTCGTTGCGATAGCTGCCCTTGTGGAGTCCGGGCAGAGCAATCAGATGTCCCTGACCGTGGTCACCAGTGGTGCTGTCATCACCGGTCGGCTGGCTCCGGAAGCCATGTGGAGGCAGAGGGTGTCCGAGGTGCTGACGGACTCCGCCGACCTGGGCGAGTTCTCCGCCGTCTTCGACACCCCCGCGAGGAAGGACGGACCGCCCACGCATCTGCATTTCCATGTCGCCCGGATCCTGCAGGGTACGGTGGGGATCCCGGAGACAGGCGGGATGTACCGCGTCGCGATCGAGGACGTCAGTGCCTGGACCGTGGGCGACTTCAGCTACTCCGACCACTGACTCCCCGACCCACGGCACACAGTGAGGCCCCACCGGCACGCTTCCGTTCTAGTGGTCGTCGCAACAGCCCAGTTCAAGGGGTGCGATGGACTTCGAGATCCGGAAGGATCTGCGGCCTCAGGGGCCCAGGAGGTTGGACCCTGAGCGGGAGGAATACCTTCGGCTCGTGGATCTTGGAATAGGGAACACGGAAGCTTGCCGGATCATCGGCATCAACCGCCGCACCGGCAAGCGTCGGCTCTACGGCCGGCAGGCATCCGCGAGGTACAGGGCAGCCCCGCCCATCGTGGACACGGGGCTGCCCTGGCAAGCACCCGAACCCCCGGCTCGCCCTGCGGAACCCGTCGGCCCGTCGCGCTACCTCACCGAGGCCGACCGCATCCACATCGCTGACCGGCTCCGCGAGAAGGCGTCCGTCCGGGCCATCGCGGCCGAGCTGGCCGCAGTCCCTCCACCGTGAGCCGGGCGATCCGCCGCAACCACGCGCTCATGTCAGGCGGCGGCTGGTCCTACCATCCGCACGCCGCCCAGCGCCGCGCGGACGCCCGCGAACCGCGCCCCAAGCCCGGCAAGACCGGCCGGAACCCCAGGCTGCGGGACTTCCTCCAGGACCACGTGACCCGGCGGTGGAGCCGGGAGCAGATCTGCCACGCTCTACGGGCACGTTTCCCCGACCAGCCGGAGATGCAAGTGGTCCACGAGACGATCTACCAGGCGCTTTACGTCCAAGGCCGCGGGGAACTGAGGCGCGAGCTGCCCCGGGCCCTGTGGACCGGACGCGCGATGCGCCGCCCGCACCGGCACTCGGCGGGCCGCCGATCGCGGTTCGTGCACCCCATGGTCATGATCAGCGAACGGCCCGCCGAGGCCGCCGACCGGGCTGTCCCCGGCCACCGGGAAGGCGACCTGATCGTCGGCAAGAACAACGGCTCCGCCATCGGCACCCTGGTCGAACGCAGCACCCGCTACCTGATGCTCGTGCACCTCCCACGCGACCACGGCGCCGCCGCTGTCCGCAACGCGCTCACCGACACCGTCCAGACCCTCCCGCCTCACCTGATGCGGTCCCTGACCTGGGACCAGGGCATCGAGATGGCCTCCCACCGCGCCTTCACCATCACCACGGACATCCCGGTCCACTTCTGCGACCCGGCCAGTCCCTGGCAGCGCGGCTCGAACGGGAACACCAACGGCCTGCTGCGGCAGTGCTTCCCCAAGGGCACCGACCTATCCCGCCACACCCGCGAGGACCTGGACGCCGCCGCCACCGAACTCAACAGGCGCCCACGCAAAACGCTCGACTGGGAGACCCCAGCCGAGCGTCTGTTTACACTGCTCGCGGCTTGATCAACTCACCGCAGTGTTGCTACGACCCCTGCAATTCGCCCACGCCGGTGGGGCCTCACTGCTCTGTTCGGCTCACACCTGTCCGTAAGTCGGGCGGACAGGCAGAGTGCCGAGCGTTGCGGAAGCCGGCCCGTACGGGTCGGCCAGGGGCGCAGATGCGGCGGTAGGGCGGGTGCGGCAGGTGAAGCCGAGTTGGGTCATGGCCCTGAGGACTTCGCCGGTGCTGAAATCGCGCCGGTCCTGGCGGGTGACGACCTGGCCGACCTGCTTGGCGGGGTAGTGGCGTCGTCCGATGATGACGAACTCACCGGTGACCAGCTCAGGTGTGCCGTCCTTCATCGATTCCACCACGCCGCTCTTGGTCAGGTCGAACGGGAAGCGAGCGATAACACAGCGCATGATGCCTCCAGGGAGAAGAGAAGACGGGGCCGGGTAGGGGTGACGGCGGTTCAGCGAGAGAGGGCGAGGACGCCCAGAGCGTTGCCGTGTCCGTCGACCACCGGCGGGGCCCCGAGCCGGCGGCAGCGCATCGCACGCTCGGCTTCGGCCCTCGTGGCCAGCGGCGACGCGAAGGGCCCGATGACGTCGGCGATGTCACGCAGGCGGATCCGGTCCGTGTATCCGGAACCGTCACGAACGGCCGTGAGCCGGTCCCAGGTGACCAGGCCGGTGCACATACCGTCCTCGTCGCAGACGACCAGCTGAGCTGTACGGGCGGCGGCCATCACGGACAGTGCCACCTCCACGGTCATGTCCTCCCAGACCTGCGGTCCGGCCGCGTCCGCGGGATCGGCCGCCGTCTGCACGGCGTTGGTACGTGTTGAGCGGAACTGCGTCTGGTCCAGCGTCAAAGGGTGCCTCCTGCGAAGTTGGGCGGGCTTCCTGACACGAAGGTTCTATGCCGCCGCACCGGCGGTGGACTGCCGTACGAGCGCGCGGCGGGCCGCCGAGACGGGGCGGCGTCGGCCGCGTGAGGTGGCGCCGCGCTTCTTGGGGCGTTCGACCACCGGTGCGGTGATGACGACCGGGATGCCGGAGGGAGCCTGGGCGCCGGTGATGCGGTGCAGGGCCTCTTCGCCGGCGCGGACCTGGGTGGTCTGCGGGACGATGCCGGCCGCTGCCATGAGGCGGGTCATGCCGCGGCGCTGGTTGGGGGTGACCAGGGTGACGACGCTGCCGGACTCTCCTGCGCGGGCGGTACGGCCGCCGCGGTGGAGGTAGTCCTTGTGGTCGGTCGGCGGGTCGACGTTGACGACGAGGTCGAGGTTGTCGACGTGGATGCCGCGCGCCGCGACGTTGGTCGCTACCAACACGTTGACGTGTCCGGTCTTGAACTGTGCCAGCGTGCGGGTGCGCTGGGGCTGTGACTTCCCGCCGTGCAGGGCGGCGGCCCGTACCCCGCTGTTCAGGAGGTGTTCGGTGAGGCCGTCGACGGCGTGCTTGGTGTCCAGGAACATGATCACGCGGCCGTCGCGTGCGGCGATCTGGGTGGTTGCCGTGTGCTTGTCGGCGCCGTGAATGTGGAGCACGTGGTGCTCCATCGTCGTGACCGCGCCGGCCGAGGGGTCGACGGAGTGCACGACGGGATCGCTGAGGTAGCGGCGCACGAGCAGGTCGACGTTGCGGTCGAGAGTGGCGGAGAACAGCATGCGCTGGCCTTCGGGGCGGACCTGGTCGAGGAGGGCGGTGACCTGCGGCATGAAGCCCATGTCGGCCATCTGGTCGGCCTCGTCGAGGACGGTGATGGAAACCTGGTTCAGTCGGCAGTCGCCACGGTCGATGAGGTCTTTGAGGCGTCCCGGCGTGGCGACGATGATCTCGGCGCCAGCGCGCAGCGCGCTCGCCTGTCGGCCGATCGACATTCCGCCCACCACCGTGGCCAGCCGCAGCCTCACGGAGCGGGCGTACGGGGCGAGCGCGTCGGTGACCTGCTGCGCCAGCTCACGCGTGGGTACGAGGATCAGCCCCAGCGGCTGCCTCGCCTCGGCGCGCTGCCCGGCCGTACGGGCCAGCAGCGCCAGCCCGAAGGCGAGGGTCTTGCCGGAGCCGGTGCGGCCACGGCCCAGTACGTCCCGGCCGGCGAGGGAATTCGGCAGGGTCGCGGCCTGGATCGGGAAGGGTACGGTCACGCCTTGCGAGCTGAGCGCGCCCAGCAGCGCCCCGGGCATGTCGAGATCGGCGAAGCCCTCCACGGCGGGGAGCGCGGGAGTGATCGTCCTGGGCAGCGCGAACTCCCCCTGGACCGCGGCGGGCCGGCGGCCGTAACCACCGGAACGGCCCGGCCCGCCGGAGCGGCTCCGGGCCGACGAACCGAATCGGCTGCCGCCCCTTCCGGATTCGGCACTGCCGTTACGGGTGCGGGTGAAGCGGTCGTTCGTGCGTGTGCGGTTCATGCGGAACCTTCCTCGATGCGGCACATATCAAGGAATTCCCGCAGCGATCAGCAGCACAGAGAATTGCAAGAATGGACCAGTTGAATGGGAAAGCGAATCTGACCGACGAAAAATCCGTGCGGCACAGGAGCTGGAATGAGTGGCGCGAAGCGGGACGCAATGTTCGGGCGTCCGCCGCGATGACGCTATGAAGGGATGCGTGTACCCCTGAAGGATGCCCCGCATGCGGTAAGCCTACGGGTTTCCTGGTTGTCGTCCGCAGGCGAAACCACTGCGGAAGAATGCGAGTAGCTGGGGCCCGCACCCCGAAGGACGCGGGCCCCAGCTACAACTACGCGACAGTCAGCGTCAGGCGAGAACGATGTTCTCGGCCGTCGGGCCCTTCTGGCCCTGCGCGATGTCGAAGGTCACCTTCTGGCCCTCCAGCAGCTCGCGGAAGCCCTGGGCGGCAATGTTCGAGTAGTGGGCGAACACATCAGCGCCGCCACCGTCCTGCTCGATGAAGCCGAAGCCCTTTTCCGCGTTGAACCACTTCACAGTACCAGCAGCCATGTCATTTCTCCTTTGGGGCAGTGCATCGGGATCCGCACTGCACGGACCCCGTGTCGCTGCGATGATCACCCCGCCCGGAAAAAGACCGGATAACAAAAGTGCTTCCAGTGGCACAGGCGCCGCCCGGAAGGCACTTGAAGTTTTGGGAACCACAACTGCAACTGAGATCGACAGTAGCACGCCGCAGCGGCCTGTGTACGGTGAAGAATCACACTCTACTTAATGCGGTAGAGAATCTGTCTGCCTCTTCCGTTGAAATCTCAGCTCGCGGGCACAGATATTGACCCAGCCGAAGCGTAACGTTTCGGGAAGCATTGGGGGCGCGCCCAGCGTAAGGGCTGCTCCCCCAAGGGATGGTGCGGGCGGGCGTGGAGATCAGGGTGGCGCCGGCAAGCGTCACGGCCCGTGTCCGGCGCACGCGCGGGAGCGACCATATCGAGACCATCAAGGATCAGACCGTCGATCAGCTCGGTGGAAGCAGCAGCATCTTGCGGCAACGCCGTGAGCACGAGGAAACGGCGGCTGACGGATCAGTACCTGACCCTCGACGACCTTCACCAGCGGGAACGCGTTCTGAAGCAGGCGGTGCAGCTGGTCTTCAGCCATGCCTTCGCGGAAGAGACGGTGCTGTGGCCCGCCGTACGAGCCTCAGTCCCGGACGGCGAGGAACTGACGGCCCGGGTCGAGGAAGAACATCAGCTCAACGATCTCGTCGCGGACATCGAACGCCTTCCTGCCAGCGATCCCGGGCGGGAGGAAAGGGTGCAGTGGGCCTTCGCGCTGATACGGCAGGACATCAGGGACGAGGAAGATCTCCTCCTCTCCCGGTCTCTGCCGATTGCAGGGCACGATGGATACCGGCCGGGCACACTCGGCACCACCTGGGCGGCGGTACGACAGACCGCCCCGACGCATCCGCACCCCGTCATCCCCCGGCGGCCTCCCGGGAACGCGCTGCTGGGTGTACCGCTGAGCGACGCTCTGGGCATCGGCAGCTCCGCCTCACGGCGCAGAAGGTGATCGCGGCCTGGCCGGGATGCTCGCTACCGCTTTCGTGGCCGTCGCCGCACAGCGCCCCAAGCGGAACTGAGCGCCCGGAACCGTGTTCCTTGCCGGAGCCGCGTCGATCATCGCCGGGGTGCTGCTCTCGACGCGCCTGGCCGCCATCACCATCGCGCAGGTTCCGTCAGTACGCCTGGGCAGCGGAGGCAAGCGGTGAAAAGGGCCTCGTCAGCGCTCTGATCGGAGAGCATCGCCTTGGCGATGCCGCACTCGGAGGCCAGGAGTCGGCAATCAGCGTGGCCGGCCCTGGTCCTGTCGCCGCCCGGCTCGACGCACGAACCGCACAGTCCACCCCCTCATTCACAACCTGACGCGCCGTCAGAGCGAGCGTCACATGAGCGTCAGAACTGCCTGGCGCGGACCCTGCGAAGACCGGGAGCACCACGCGCCCACCTTCCCCTTACTGATCGAAGCCGCAGGTCACGGGCGTACGTCCGGCACGCGACCTGCTCCACGTCATGCGCCCACCGAAACATGTCGAGCGACCGGCCCGGATCCTGGGAAACCAGGGAAACAGCAGGTCAGAGCCCCTTTGCGGCAGGCTCCAAAACAGCCACGCACTCCACGTGCGACGTCATCGGAAACAGATCGAACGCCCGCAGCGTCCGTACCCGGTACCCCCCGTCCCGGAAGTACGCCAGGTCCCGGGCGAGGGCTGCCGGGTCGCAGGCCACGTAGGCGATGCGGCGTGCGCCCAGTGATGACAGGTGGGCCACCGTTTCCCGGCCCGCGCCGGCGCGGGGCGGGTCCAGGACGATCAGGTCGACCTCCGTGATGCCGGTGCGCGGCAGGACCGATTCGACCTTGCCCTGTTCGATGCGCACCCGGGGGAAGTCGGCGAGGTTGTGCCGGGCGTCCTCCACCGCGCGCTTGCCGGACTCGATGCCGAGCACCGCGCCCTTCTCGCCGAGCCGGTCGGCGAGCGCGCCGGCGAAGAGGCCGACGCCGCAGTACAGGTCGAGCGCGGTCTCGCCCTTGCGCGGCAGCAGGCCCTGCATCACCGCCGTCACGAGGGTGTCCGCCGCCTTCGGGTGGACCTGCCAGAAGCCGCCGCCGCCGACGCGGTGCGTACGGCCGTCGGCGCGTTCGCGGACGAAGGGGCGGCCGTGGACGCGGTGCACGCCCCCCGTCTTCTCGTCGACCCGCAGGACCGAGACCGGCTTGTCCAGTTCGACCAGCGGCAGTCGCGCGCCCGGCTTCGGCGTCAGGATCACCTGACGGTCCTGCGAACCCGTCGCCGCGATGGCCTCGACGGAGTCCATGCCCGTCCAGTCCCGCTTCTCGATGCCCAGCTCGCTGACGCCCTCGGCGGCGATCATGCAGTGGTCGACCGGTTCGACCTCGTGCGAGCGGTGCCGGCGCAGACCCGCCCGGCCGGCCGGGTCCACCGCGTACTGGACCCGGGTGCGCCACTGCGGCACCTCGCCGACCGGCAGCTTGTCGCCCTCGGCCGGCATCACCGTGCCGTCCCAGCCTGCCTCCTCGGGGGTCAGGCCCGCGAGCCGCCGCAGCTGCTCGGCGATCACCTCGCCCTTCAGCCTGCGCTGCGCGCCCGGCTTGGCGTGCTGCCAGTCACAGCCGCCGCAGCGGCCGGGGCCCGCGTACGGGCAGGGGGCGTCGACACGGTCCTTCGACGCCTCCAGCACCCGCACCGCGTCAGCGCGCAGGAAGCGGGCGCCCTCCTCGCCCTCGGTCACCTGGGCCACCACCCGCTCCCCGGGCAGGGCGTGCCGGACGAAGAGGACCTGGCCGGTCTCGGTACGGGCGATGCAGTGGCCGCCGTGGGCGACCGGGCCGATCTCGACCTCGTACTCCACGCCCACCAGCGACTTCTTCGGTTCTGCCTGCATGGTGGGACGACTCCAGACGAGAGATGGGGGGACGGGCGCGCAATGGGTGCGGCCGGACGACAGCCCACCAGTCTACGTGGCTGTCGCCCGGCCGTTCACCATGAGTGCCGTGCGGGGGGCCTCAGCTCTGTGAGGGCGAGGACTCCTTGGGGCGCTGCTCCGCCGGGCCGCGCCGGACCGCGCCGGGCGCGTTCCAGTCCTGCCGCCTGCGGGCCCGCTGCTTCGCCAGTTCGGACGACTGCAACTGGTACGGCACCGAGGTCACCATGACGCCCGGCGTGAACAGCAGCCGGCCCTTGAGCCGCAGTGCGCTCTGGTTGTGCAGCAGATGCTCGTACCAGCGGCCGACCACGTACTCCGGGATGATCACGGAGACGGCGTCACGCGGGGACTCACGGCGCAGGCTCTTCACGTACTCGATCACCGGTCGCGTGATCTCGCGGTACGGCGAGTCGAGGATCTTCAGCGGTACGTCGATGCCGCGCCGCTCCCACTCGTCCTTGAGGGCCTTCGTCTCCGCCGGGTCGACGTTGACGCTGAGCGCTTCCAGGGTGTCCGTGCGCAGCAGCTTGGCGTAGGCCAGGGCGCGCAGGGTCGGACGGTGGATCTTGGAGATGAGCACCACCGAGTGGACACGCGAGGGGCGGACGCTGTCGTCGCTGGGGCCCTCGGGGGCGACCAGTTCCTCGGACACCCTGTCGTAGTGGCGGCGGATCGCGGTCATCGTCGCGTAGAAGATGCACATGCCGAGCAGGGCGACCCAGGCGCCGTGCGTGAACTTCGTGACGAGGACAACGACCAGGACCAGGCCGGTGAAGAAGGCGCCGAAGGCGTTGATGGCGCGCGAGCGGACCATATGGCGGCGCTTGGCCTGGTCCTGCTCGGTGGCGAGGTGCCGGTTCCAGTGGCGCACCATGCCCGTCTGGCTCAGCGTGAACGACACGAACACACCGACGATGTACAGCTGGATCAGCCGGGTCGAGTCGGCACCGTAGATGAAGATCAGCATGGTGGCCGCGCCAGCGAGCAGCACGATGCCGTTGGAGAAGGCGAGGCGGTCGCCGCGGGTGTGCAGCTGGCGCGGCAGATAGCGGTCCTGCGCGAGGATCGAGCCGAGCAGCGGGAAGCCGTTGTAGGCGGTGTTCGCGGCGAGGAACAGCACCAGCGCGGTGGCCGCGGCCAGCACGATGAACAGGAAGCTGCCCTTGCCGAAGACGGCCTCGGCGACCTGCGAGATCACCGGGTTCTGGACATAGCCGGAGCCCAGTGCGACGCCGTGGTGGAGCAGGTCGGCGGCCGGGTTCTCGGCCATGTGGACCTTGGTCGTCATGGCCAGCACGATGATGCCGCAGAACATGGTGACGGCGAGCAGGCCCATCATCGCGAGCGTCGTCGCGGCGTTCTTCGACTTGGGCTTGCGGAACGCCGGGACGCCGTTGGAGATCGCCTCCACGCCGGTGAGCGCGGCACAGCCGGAGGAGAACGCGCGCAGCAGCAGGAAGACGAGCGCGAATCCCGCCAGGCCCTGGTGCTCCGCCCTGATCGCGTACGACGCTGTGGGCGCGCGCATGGTGTCCCCGAGGACCAGCCCGCGGAATGCGCCCCACACGATCATGATGAAGACGCCCGCGACGAAAACATACGTCGGGATCGCGAAGAGCGTGCCGGACTCCTTCACCCCGCGCAGGTTCATCAGCGTGAGCAGCACGACCACCACGACCGCGCAGAGAACCTTGTGCTCGACGACGAACGGGATCGCGGAGCCGAGGTTCTCGATGCCCGAGGAGATCGACACCGCGACCGTGAGGACGTAGTCGACGAGCAGGGCGCTGGCGACGGTGAGGCCCGCCTTGGGGCCGAGGTTGGTGGTCGCCACCTCGTAGTCGCCGCCCCCGCTGGGGTAGGCGTGCACGTTCTGCCGGTAGGAGGCGACCACCGTGAACATCAGTACGACGACGGCGAGCGCGATCCAGGGGCTGAAGTGGTAGGCCGACACTCCCGCGATGGACAGGACCAGCAGCACCTCGCCGGGCGCGTACGCCACGGAGGAGAGCGGGTCGGAGGCGAAGACGGGGAGTGCGATGCGCTTGGGCAGGAGGGTCTCCCCCAGCCGGTCACTGCGCAGTGCGCGCCCGATCAGGATGCGTTTGGGCACGTCGGTCAGTTTGGACACAACAGAGGATCGTAAGGGGTCGGTCCGGGGGGCGCCCACCCGCTGATGGAGATCTGCCTCACGAGTGAATTCGGTGAGGGGTCACGCTGCGGATTCCGCAGGTGACGAGTTCTGCGTGCCTCTATGGCAAAACCCGTTCCGTTGCCACCTTCGGAGGATCCATGTACGCGTTCGCGGTGTTCCCCGGCGCCCTCACGCGACTCGTCGGCCTCGGAATCGTGACACTTCTGGGCGTCCGCGGCTGAGCACACGATGCCGTCCGGCGCCTGTGCCCGGGGGGTGCCCTACCCGGACCGCGCGTGTGTAGCTTGGGCGGCGGTCTGAGACCCTGTTCTTGGTTTTCGACTGAGCCATGACCATTGACATCGGAAGGACGGTCGTGCACATCGTCATCATGGGCTGCGGAAGAGTGGGCTCCGCTCTTGCCCAGACCCTGGAGCAACAGGGGCACACGGTCGCGGTGATCGACCAGGACCCCACCGCCTTCCGACGGCTGGGCTCCGGGTTCGGCGGCCGCCGTGTCACCGGAGTGGGCTTCGACCAGGACACCCTGCGCGAGGCGGGCATCGAGGAGGCCGGCGCCTTCGCCGCCGTCTCCAGCGGCGACAACTCGAACATCATCGCCGCACGTGTGGCCCGCGAGATGTTCGGCATCGAGAACGTGGCGGCCCGTATCTACGACCCCCGCCGTGCGGAGGTCTACCAGCGCCTGGGCATCCCCACCGTGGCGACCGTCCGGTGGACGGCCGACCAGATGCTGCGCCGCCTGCTCCCCTCGGGTGCCGAGCCGCTGTGGCGGGATCCCACCGGCGGTGTCCAGCTCGCCGAGGTGCACGCCTCGCCCGCCTGGGTCGGGCACAAGATCAGCCGGCTCCAGGAGGAGACCGGGGTGCGCGTCGCGTTCCTCACCCGGCTGGGCGAGGCCATGCTGCCCACCTCGCAGACGGTCTTGCAGGAGGGCGATCTGGTGCACGTGATGATGCGGACGCACGACGTCGAGAAGGTCGAGGCGGCGTTCGCCAAGGGGCCTGAAGGAGAGGGCGGGCACTGATGAGGGTCGCCATTGCCGGTGCCGGTGCCGTGGGTCGCTCGATCGCGGGCGAGCTGCTGGAGAACGGGCACGAGGTCCTGCTGATCGACAAGGCGCCCACCGCGATCTCGGTCGAGCGCGTACCGCAGGCGGAGTGGCTGCTGGCCGACGCCTGCGAGATCACGTCCCTGGACGAGGCGGCGCTGCAGCGCTGCAACGTGGTGATCGCCGCGACGGGCGACGACAAGGTGAACCTGGTCGTGTCCCTGCTGGCGAAGACGGAGTACGGCGTTCCGCGCGTCGTCGCCCGGGTGAACAACCCGAAGAACGAGTGGCTGTTCAACGAGGCATGGGGCGTGGATGTGGCCGTGTCCACCCCGCGTCTGATGTCCGCGCTGGTGGAGGAGGCGGTGAGCGTCGGCGACCTGGTCCGCCTGCTCCGCTTCAGCCACGGCGACGCGAACCTGGTGGAGCTGACCCTGCCTCCGGAGTCGGCTCTGGCCGGCACACAGGTCGGTGACGTGGAGTGGCCTCAGGACACCTCGCTGGTGACCATCATCCGCGGCACCCGGGTGCTGACGCCGTCCCAGGAGGACTCCCTGGAGGCGGGCGACGAGCTGCTGTTCGTGGCGGCCCAGGCCCGTGAGGGACAGCTGGAGGATCTGCTCTCGGTACGCCGGGAGGACTCGGCGGGCTAGGCCCGTCGTGGCCGTGGGGCGCTCCGATCGTGCCGGGGCGCCCCGGCTCTTTTCCGGGGAACCGCTAGGAATCCCGGCGGTGGCGGCCGCCCTGGGCCTCCCGGTCGGCGGTCGGCGCCGCCGCTGCCGCCGCCTTCCGCTCCTCCTCGGCCTTCTCCTCCGCCTCCATCTCCGCGAACACGTCGATCGGCGCGGGGGCCTTCGCCAGGAACACCCAGGTGAGCCAGACGGCGAGCAGGAACGGCGGGATCTTGAGCGCGATCAGCACCCAGCCGAGCTGGGCGGTGTTGGCCCACCAGTACAGGGGGAACAGGATCGCGCACTTGGCGAGCAGGATCAGCCCCCAGGCCCAACTGGCCTTGGTGTAGGCCTTCTTGCGACCCGGGTTGCGGGTGCGCCAGGAGAGGTTCTCCTTGAAGACCGGGCCGAGGATCAGCCCGATCAGGGGTACTCCGGCGAGCGTGGTGATGATGTACGCGAGTGCCAGGCCCAGCGTGTAGAGCATGCCGGGCAGATAGAAGTCCTTGGCGTTGCCGGTCATCATCGCGAAGACCACGCCGAAGGCGACACCGAACACACCGCTGAAGGCGTGCTTCACGGTGTCCCGCATGGCAAGGCGGACGACCACGAGCAACAGCGACACCGCGAGCGCGGTGATCGCCGACCAGTGCAGGTTCTTGTTGATCGTGAAGATGGTGACGAAGAAGAGACCCGGCACCACGGTCTCGACCATGCCGCGCACCCCGCCGAACGCCTCGAACAGCGCGGCCTCGGTCGCCGCCCGTGAATCGTGCTGGGCGTCTTCGGTCGGCTTCTCGAGTGACGTCACCGGCTACTCCCGTCCGAGCGGTCTGAGTTCGTACTTGGGGTTGAACAGCACCCTGCGGCCCCGGCTCATCGAGATCCGGCCCGAGGCGATGAGCTTGCGCCCCGGCTCTATACCGACGATGGAACGCCGGCCGAGCCAGACCACGTCCAGCGCGGCCGAGCCGTCGAACAGCTCGGCCTCCAGGGCCGGGACACCGGCCCGCGGGCGCAGCGTGACCGTCCGCAAGGTACCAGTAACCGTCACGATCTGCCGGTCGTGGCAGTCGCCGATGCGCGTACATCCCGCGGTCTCGGCGTCCTCACGCAGTTCCTCGGACTCCAGATCCTCCTGCGACGAGGAAAGCCGGTCGATCATCCGCCGGAAACGACCCGCCGGCTTTTCGGAACGAGGGACAGCGCTCATACAGAAAGCGTACCGGGGTGCTCCGACAGCTCCGCACGGATGCCGCTGCCCCGCCCACGGATCTCACTTCTCGAATCTGTATCCCATCCCGGGCTCGGTGATGAAGTGCTTCGGGTGCGAGGGGTCCGCCTCCAGCTTGCGTCGCAGCTGGGCCATGTACACCCGCAGGTAGTTCGTCTCCGTGCCGTACGACGGCCCCCACACCTCCTGCAGCAGCTGCTTCTGGCTGACCAGGCGGCCGGTGTTGCGGACGAGCACCTCCAGCAGATGCCACTCCGTGGGGGTGAGGCGTACGTCCCTCCCGGCCCGGTTGACCTTCTTCGCGGCCAGGTCGACGGTGAACCCCTCGGTCTCGACCAGCACGTCGTCCTCGCCCGACCCGTTCGGCTCGGCCCGGCGGACGGCGGCGCGCAGGCGGGCCAGCAGTTCGTCCATGCCGAAGGGCTTGGTGACGTAGTCGTCGGCGCCCGCGTCCAGCGCCTCGACCTTCTCGTCCGAGGAGTGGCGGGCGGACAGTACGAGGATCGGGACCCGGGTCCAGCCGCGCAGCCCCTTGATCACCTCCACGCCGTCCATGTCGGGCAGTCCGAGGTCGAGCACGATGACGTCGGGGTGGCGGGCCGCGGCGAGCTGGAGTGCGGTCGCGCCGTCGGGAGCCGCGTCCACCTCGTACTTGCGTGCCTTGAGGTTGATCACGAGGGCGCGCACGATCTGCGGCTCGTCGTCGACCACGAGCACCCGGGTCATGTGGTTTGCCTTTCTGGTTCGGCGACGCGTGCGGGGCCTTGAGGGCTCCCCACGCCCCGCAGGGAGAGGACCATCGTGAGTCCGCCGCCGGGGGTGTCCTCGGCGTTCAGAGTGCCGTCCATGGCCTCGGCGAAGCCGCGGGCGACCGCGAGGCCGAGACCGACACCGGCACCGCGGGGGGCGTCGCCGTAGCGCTGGAAGGGTTCGAAGATCCGGTCCTTCGCCTCGTCGGGGACGCCCGGCCCCTGGTCCACCACCCGCACCTCGACCCGGTCGGCGAGGGCGCTCGCGGCGACCAGCACGGGCGTTCCCAGGGGGCTGTACTTGACCGCGTTCTCGACCAGGTTGGCGACCGTCCGCTCCAGCAGTCCGGCGTCCACGGCGACCATCGGCAGGGTCTCCGGGACGTCCAGGTCGACACTGTCCTCGGGCACCCCGCCGAGCGCCATCGGCACCACCTCGTCCAGGTCGATCGCCCGGATGAGCGGGGTGACGGTTCCGGTCTGGAGGCGGGACATGTCGAGCAGATTGCCCACGAGGTGGTCGAGCCGGTCGGCGCCTTCCTCGATCGCCGCCAGCAGTTCGGCGCGGTCCTCCTCCGACCACTCCACGTCGTCCGACCTGAGCGAGGTGACCGACGCCTTGATGCCCGCGAGCGGGGTGCGCAGATCATGGCTCACGGCGGCCAGCAGGGCGGTGCGGATGCGGTTGCCCTCGGCCAGCGCGCGGGCCTGTTCGGCCTCCTGCTGCAGGCGCTGGCGGTCCAGCACCACCGCGGCCTGCGCGGCGAACGCGGCCAGCACCCGGCGGTCGGAGGCGGGCAGGACGCGCCCGGACAGCGCCAGCGCCATGTGGTCGCCCACCGGCACGTCCACGTCGGCGTCCTCGGGCCGTTCGACCGCCGTGCCCGGGCCTACGCTGCCCGCGCAGGTCCAGGGGTCGACGTCGCTCGTCCGCTCCAGCAGGGCCGCCGACTCCATGCCGAAGGTCTCGCGCACCCGTTCCAGGATCTCCTCGAGGCCGGTCTCGCCGCGCAGCACGCTGCCCGCCAGGAAGGAGAGGATCTCCGACTCGGCGCGCAGCCGTGCCGCCTGGTGGGTGCGCCGGGCGGCCAGGTCCACCACCGAGGCCACCGAGACCGCGACCCCGACGAAGATCGCGATGGCGACGATGTTCTTCGGGTCGGCGATCGTCAGGCGGTGCAGCGGGGGCGTGTAGTAGTAGTTCAGCAGCAGGGAGCCGAAGGCCGCCGAGGCGAGCGCGGGGAAGAGACCGCCAAGCAGGGCCGCCGCCACGGTCAGTGCCAGGAACAGCAGCATGTCGTTGGCGAGGCCGAGGTCCACGGTGTTCAGCAGCACCGCGAGGACGACCGGGCCGACGATGCCGGCCAGCCAGCCCGCGATGATGCGGGTACGGCCGAGCCGTGCGCCCCGGGCCACCGGCAGGCCGCGCCCCTTGGCGGCCTCCTCGTGGGTGACGATGTGCACGTCGAGGTCGGGCCCGGACTCACGGGCGACCGTGGCGCCGACGCCGGGCCCGAAGACGTACTGCCAGGCTTTGCGGCGCGAGGAACCGAGGACGATCTGGGTGGCGTTCACTCCGCGTGCGAAGTCCAGGAGCGCCGCCGGGATGTCTTCGCCTACGACATGGTGAAAGGTTCCGCCGAGATCCTCCACCAGGGTGCGCTGGACCGCCAGCTCCTTGGGCGAGGCGGAGGTGAGTCCGTCGCTGCGGGAGATGTAGACGGCCAGCACCTCGCCGCCGGCGCCCTTCTCCGCCAGCCGGGCGGCCCGGCGGATCAGGGTCCGCCCCTCGGGGCCGCCGGTCAGGCCGACCACGATCCGCTCGCGCGAGCCCCAGATCGTCGACACCCGGTGTCGCCGGCGGTACTCGTTCAGATACTCGTCGACCCGGTCGGCCACCCACAGCAGGGCGAGTTCCCGCAGGGCGGTCAGGTTTCCGGGCCGGAAGTAGTTCGACAGCGCCGCGTCGACCTTGTCCGATGTGTAGATGTTGCCGTGTGCCATCCGCCGGCGCAGCGCCTGCGGGGACATGTCCACCAGCTCGATCTGGTCCGCACGGCGCACCACCTCGTCGGGGACGGTCTCCCGCTGTCGTACGCCCGTTATGGACTCCACGACGTCACCGAGGGACTCCAGGTGCTGGATGTTGACCGTCGAGACCACGTCGATCCCGGCGGCCAGCAGCTCCTCGACGTCCTGCCAGCGCTTGGTGTTGCGCGAACCGGGAATGTTGGTGTGGGCGAGTTCGTCCACCAGGGCGACGGCGGGGGCGCGGTGCAGCACCGCGTCCACGTCCATCTCGGTGAAGACCGCGCCCCGGTGGGTGAGCTCCTTGCGCGGTACATGCTCCAGGCCGTGCAGCATCACCTCGGTGCGGGGGCGGCCATGGTGCTCGACGAAGGCCACCACGCAGTCCGTGCCCCGCTCGATGCGGCGGTGGGCCTCGGACAGCATGGCGTAGGTCTTGCCGACACCCGGTGCTGCACCGAGATAGATCCGAAGCTTGCCGCGTCCCATGGCCCCATTGTCTTCCTACACATACCTGCGTACGCTTCGTCGACCTTACGGCCAACAATTACGACAAATAGGACATGGTGTACCCGGACGTGCGTCTTTGACGCAACCCTGATACCTCCGCGGGGTCCTGGATTCGGGTACGACAGAGGCCGTACCCCCAGGGGATACGGCCTCGCACAGTCCTGTCCGCCGAGCGGTCAGCGGACCTCGGTGATCTCCGGCCCGCGCTGCAGCTGACCCATGCCGCCGGAGAAGCGCGAGCCGGCCTCCTCCTGCTGCACACCCTCGGGCACCATCTGCGCGTCGTTCGGCAGCTTCAGGACGATCGGGTCGCGCGGCGCCATCGGGCCCTCGCCCCGCACCACGACGGTGTCCCGGAAGATCTGCTCCAGCAGCCCCGCGGCCTGCGGCTGCACCGCTCCCTGACCGGAGATCACGCCCCGCAGGAACCAGCGCGGACCGTCCACGCCGATGAACCGCACGACCTGGAAACCGCTCGTGCCGTCCGGCAGCTGCACCGGCACCTGGGCGCGCAGCTCCCAGCCGAGCGGCCCCTCGACCTCGTCGACGATGCCGCCCTGCTGGGTGATACCGCTGGCGATCTCCTCGCGGACCTCACCCCAGATGCCCTCGCGCTTGGGCGCGGCGAAGGCCTGCAGCTGGACGGCGCTGTCCCGCAGCACGACGGTCGCCGCGACGATCGCGTCGCCCGCGACCTCGACCCGCAGCTCCATGCCCTCGACCCCGGGCACCAACAGACCGCCCAGGTCCACCCGGCCCTCGCCGGGGTCGCGGACCTCGGAGTCGTCCCAGGGGCCGTCGGGGCGCGGCTCCGGCTCCAGCCTCACGCGCTCACGCTCGACTTCTTCCTCCGCCTCGGTGTCGACACCGTCGACGACCTGCTCGGCCTCGCCGGCCGCATCCTCGGCGGCACCCTTCTTGTTGCGACGTCCGAACACGTCACTGTCCTTCCCGGTCGGATACGACCGAAGCGTATCGATTCCCACCCGTTGCCCCGCCCACGGCGGCATGACCGCCGGTGGACCCGAAGCCCCCCTCGGCCCGCGTAGAGCCGGGAAGCTCCGCGACCTCCTCGAAGCGGACCTTCTCGACCTGCTGTACGACCAGTTGGGCAATCCGGTCGAAGCGCTCGAACCGCACGGGCTCGCGCGGGTCGAGATTCACCACGATCACCTTGATCTCCCCACGGTACCCGGCATCAACCGTCCCCGGGGCATTCACAAGGGCGACACCGCAGCGCGCGGCGAGACCCGAACGCGGATGCACGAAGGCCGCGTACCCCTCAGGGAGCGCGACAGACACACCTGTGGGCAGAACGGCACGTTCGCCGGGTCCGAGTTCGCAGCTCTCGGTGGTGCGCAGATCGGCCCCTGCGTCACCGGGGTGCGCGTACGCCGGGAGGGGTACGTCGGGGTCGACGCGCCGGATCAGCACGTTCACGGGGTCACGGGTCACGGGTTCACCTCGAAGGCTCGTGTGCGCCGGAGCTGGTCCGGGTCGTTCATGGCCGCCTGGATCTCCCTCGGGCGGCCGTTGTCGATGAAATGGTCGACCTTGACCTCGATGAAGAGGGCCTCGGCACGGACGGCGACGGGTCCGTCGGAGCCGCCGACCCGGCCGGTGGCCCTCGAGTAGATCTTCCGTCCGGCCACGGCCGTCACCTCGGCCTCCAGATACAGCACGGTGCCCACGGGAACCGGCCGTACGAAGTCGGTCTCCAGCCGTCCGGTCACCGCGATGGTGCGCAGCAGCCAGTTCAGTGAGCCGAGGGTCTCGTCGAGGGCGGTGGCGAGCACCCCGCCGTGGGCGAGGCCCGGTGCCCCCTGGTGGGCGGGGCGGACGGTGAACTCGGCGGTCAGGGACACGCCCTCACCCGCCCGCGCCTGGAGGTGCAGTCCGTGGGGCTGGTCTCCCCCGCATCCGAAGCACTGCCCGTAGTGCGCGCCGAGCAGCTCTCCCGGAGCGGGCGCGGCGGGGTGCCGCACGGGCGCCACGGCGTCGGCGGGGGGCGTCAGAGCTGCGGAAGTACCACTCACAGCGGCAGACCTTACCCGCGCGTGAACGCCTCCCGGACACCATGCCAAGCTTGGCCTCATGCAGCTTTCCGCGTCGCCGTACGAAGAACGCCTCACCGCGCCCCGCTCCTGGTGGCTGATGTGCCTCCTGGTCGGTGTCGCCCTGGCTCTCGTCCTGCTTCCCTTCGGCACGCTCCCGCTGCTCGGCGGACTCGTCGGCGGTACCGCGGTCTCGGCCGTGGTGGTCAGCTCCTACGGCTCCGTCCGGATCCGCGTGGTGGGGGACTCGCTCCTGGCGGGCGAGGCCAGGATCCCGCTGTCGGCGCTCGGCGACTCGGAGACGCTGGACAGGGAGGAGGCGCGCGCCTGGCGCACGTACAAGGCGGACACGCGCGCCTTCATGCTGCTGCGGGCGTACATTCCGACGGCTCTGAAGGTCGAGGTCACGGACCCGGCCGACCCGACGCCGTATCTCTATCTGTCGACGCGGGAGCCGGAGCGGCTCACGGCGGCGCTCAAGGCGGCCCGGGCGCAGGCGTAGGGGCGCGCCGACCCACCGGACCCGGCCGGTCGCCGGCGGTCAGGTGTCGAGCTCCAGGGGTCTCTTCGGTTCCTCCAGAGGCGGCAGTTGCGGCAGCGCCTCCCAGGGCACCTGCCGGCGTCGCAGATCTCTGCGGATCCGTGCCGCGAGGCGTCGGGTGTCCCGTCGGTTCATGACCGCTCCGACCGCGGCCCCGACCATGAACGGCATCAGGTTCGGCAGGTCGCGGACCACGCGCTTCATGATCTGCTGCCGCAGTTCCCGCTTCATCTGGCCGCCCAGAGCCGCGTCTATCGTCGACGGCTTGGTCACCTCGATCCCGCGCTCGCCGGACCAGGACCTCAGATACGCGGTGCTGCGCTGCGTGAGGGGCCCCTGCGGTCGTACGCCGTAGACCTCGTGCAGTTCGGCGATCAGTTTCAGTTCGATCGCCGCGACCCCGGTGATCTCCGCGGCCAGTTCGGTCGGCATGGCCGGCGGCACCGGCAGCATCGCGGCGGCGCCCACCCCGGCCCCTACGGTGGCCGTCGCCTTCGACGCGCCTGCCACGAGCTTGTCGGCCAGCGCCTCGGGCCCGAGCCCGGGGAACTGCGCACGAAGGGCCTGAAGGTCCCTTACGGGGACCCGCGGGGCCAAGTCGATGATCCGGTCGGCGAGATACGCCAGGCCCGCTCTGGCCCGGCTGCCGCCCTTGCGGACGCCTTCCTGGATGCCGGCCCGGACCGCGGCCGCACGGCGGCGCGCGACCGGTGCCGGCGGACCGGCCGGCGCCTCGGCCCCCTGGGGGGGCGCCGAAGCGTGCGCCGGTTCGAGCGAGGCTGCTCCCTCGGTGGAAGAGCCCCGCTCGTCGTCGCGCACGCCGTCAGAGCCGTCGAGCGGCTCAAGGTCCGCTCCCCGGCGCGGGAAGCGGCGCTTCCAAGGAGGGGTCGAGCCGTTCACGGCCGACCCCGGCTCAGTCGCAGTCGCGGCAGATCGGCTGACCGTTCTTCTCCCGGGCCAGCTGGCTGCGGTGGTGCACCAGGAAGCAGCTCATGCAGGTGAACTCGTCCTGCTGCTTGGGGAGCACACGGACGGCCAACTCCTCGTTCGAGAGATCGGCGCCCGGGAGCTCCAGGCCTTCGGCGGCCTCGAACTCATCGACGTCGACGGCCGACGCGGACTTGTCGTTCCTCCGGGCCTTCAGCTCTTCAAGGCTGTCGGAATCCACGTCGTCGTCGGTCTTGCGTGGGGTGTCGTAATCCGTTGCCATTTCGCTCTCCCCCTCTGGGTGTCTGCGGGTGTCTCCAGCGCACGTAACGCGTGAGAGGCCGGACTTGTGCCCGCCTCGAGGCGGAGATTTTGCCTCACATCAAGGTCTGTTACTCAATCGACACCCAACCGAACTCCTCACGAGTGATCGGGTTGGATGGCGAAGCGGACCGTACACGGTCCCGGGGCCGCACTTCAAAGCCACCTCATCGGGTACTTCCCGTGATCAAGCCCCCGGAAAACCCGGATTTTCCCGGCTTTACGGGAGCCAGGGACTCACGGAGAGTAGATGGCCGGAAAGAAACCCTTGTGATCGATCACACACAGGCCCCCCGGATCAGATGCCCGAAAATTCCGCTCAAAGCGAACAGCGAGCAGCGCTCGGGGACATGATCTCAGACCGGCAGCGTGACGCGCATCACGAGGCCACCCCCTTCACGGGGCTGGGCGGTGATATGGCCGCCATGAGCGCGCGCCACGGACCGGGCGATGGACAGACCGAGGCCGACGCCCTTGTCGCTGCCCGTGCGCTCCGTCCGCAGCCGGGTGAACGGCTCAAACAGATTGTCGATCTCGTACGCGGGGACGACCGGACCGGTGTTCGTGACCACCAGGACCGCCTGCCCGTGCTGAGCCTGGGTGGTCACCTCCACCCAGCCGCCCTCCGGGACGTTGTAGCGCACCGCGTTCTGGACGAGGTTCAGGGCGATCCGCTCCAGCAGCACCCCGTTGCCCCGGACGACCGCGGGAGCACGGTCGCCGCGGATCTCCACGCCCTTGGCCTCCGCCTCGGCGTGCACCTGGTCGACGGCCTGCGAGGCCACCTCGGCCAGATCGACGGGCTTGCGCTCGACGATCTGGTTGTCGCTGCGGGCGAGCAGCAGCAGCCCCTCCACGAGCTGCTCACTGCGCTCGTTGGTGGCGAGCAGTGTCTTGCCGAGCTGCTGCAGCTCCATGGGCGCCCCGGGGTCGGACAGGTGGACCTCCAGGAGCGTGCGGTTGATCGCGAGCGGGGTGCGCAGCTCGTGCGAGGCGTTGCCGACGAAGCGCTGCTGGGCCGTGAAGGCCCGCTGGAGCCGCTCCAGCATGTCGTCGAAGGTGTCCGCCAGCTCCTTCAGCTCGTCGTCCGGGCCGTCCAGCTCGATCCGCCGGGACAGGTCCGAGCCGGCCACCGCACGGGCCGTGCGGGTGATCCGCCCGAGCGGCGACAGCACCCGGCCCGCCATCGCGTAGCCGAAGGCGAAGGCGATCACGGCGAGGCCGAGGAGGGCCAGCAGGGAGCGGCTGAGCAGGTTGTTCAGGGCCTGCTGGCGTTGTTCGTTCACGCAGGCGTTCATGGCGTCGTTGAGCTCGGGCGCCGACGGGTGGGACGGGAAGTTGCAGGTGTCGCTCGCGACCTGCCCCGAGAGGATCTTGAACGGCAGATCGCTGCCCACGTTCAGCGCATGCGCCGCAAACAGGTAGATGATCGACAGCAGCAGGATGCCGGCGATCAGGAACATGCCGCCGTACAGCAGCGTGAGCCTTATCCGGATGGTCGGGCGCAGCCAGGGGAAGGGGGGTTCCGGCCGACGGGGGTCCCAGGTGGGCTTGGGCGGTGCCGTGGGTGGCGCGGGTGTCGTGGCCACGGCGATCAGATCCGGTATCCGGAGCCGGGCACGGTGACGATGACCGGGGGCTCGCCCAGCTTGCGACGCAGGGTCATGACGGTCACACGCACCACATTGGTGAACGGGTCCGTGTTCTCGTCCCAGGCCTTCTCCAGGAGCTGCTCGGCCGAGACGACGGCGCCCTCACTGCGCATGAGCACCTCCAGGACGGCGAACTCCTTGGGCGCGAGCTGGACCTCCCTGCCCTCGCGGAAGACCTCGCGGCGGTTGGGGTCGAGCTTGATCCCTGCGCGCTCCAGAACGGGCGGCAGCGGCACGCTCGTACGCCGGCCGAGGGCCCGCACGCGGGCGATCAGCTCGCTGAACGCGAACGGCTTGGGCAGATAGTCGTCCGCGCCGATCTCCAGGCCCTCGACGCGGTCGCTGACATCGCCCGAAGCGGTGAGCATCAGGACGCGGGTGGGCATCCCCAGCTCGACGATCTTTCGGCAGACGTCGTCGCCGTGCACAAGCGGAAGGTCACGGTCGAGGACGACCACGTCGTAGTCGTTGACGCCGATGCGCTCCAGGGCGGCCGCACCGTCGTACACGACGTCGACGGCCATGGCCTCCCGGCGCAGTCCGGTGGCCACCGCATCGGCGAGCAGTTGCTCGTCCTCGACGACGAGTACGCGCACGTCGCTTGTCCTTCCTGTGTCCACCCGCGGCGCCCGGATGCGGGCAGCCCGCGGGCGGGTCTGTCGTGGGTGTGACCTCCATCCTGCCCTTTTCGGCCGTAAACCGGCTGTAAGGCGGGTGGGAGGGGCCCGGACGACGGTCGCGGCGCGCGGGAATGCGAAATTTTCTCGTGCGGTTGAGGTTTCCGACGAAGAACGTCGGGGGAGGACGGCTTTACACCCCGCGATCACGCTCTGCATGTGGCACACCACATGTGGTCGGCTGCTCACCACTTCCCGTAGAGCGGGCGCGGGTGTCCGGCACCGTCGCCGCCCAGCCAGGGCAGCGCTGGGCACCCAGAAGACGTGATCGCCCCTTCCCAATGGCACACCCCCGTGCCACCGACCCACGACCCAGGACGAGGGGGCGCAGCATGGACGCATTCACCGCAGGACTTCTGCAGCGCATACGGGCGACCGAGTCCGACCTGACGCGTGCCCGTGAAACCGGCGACGACTTCCTCGCGGACGTCGAACAGTCGGAGCTCGACGACCTGCACCGCCTTGCCGCCGAGCACGGTGTGGAAGTCGGCGCGACACGCGTCTGATCAGCTCGCTCGAAGCGGGGCCCCGGCAGATCCAGGCCGGGGCCCTGTTTCACGTAGGCGCCGGGGCGCGGGACCCGTGGCGCTGTCGCGCGCGCTCGTCCCGAGGTCCGGCCGACCCGTGCCGCCCTCAGGCGCACTCACCCCTCCGGCCGAACGAGCCGGAGGACCGTTCCGGTCAGTCGTGCCACGCCCCCAGTTCGTCCAGCCTCGTCTGAAGCCGTTCGAACAGGCCCGGCGGGGCCGCGATCGTCAGGGCCGGGGAGACCGGCTCCCCGGGGCGGCCGCCGGTCAGGGCGCCCGCCTCCCGGGCGATCAGGTCGCCCGCCGCGTAGTCCCAGGGGTTCAGCCCTCGTTCGTAGTACGCGTCCAGGCGTCCCGCCGCCACATCGCACAGGTCGATCGCGGCGGAGCCGCCCCGGCGGATGTCCCGCACCTCGGGGATCAGCCGCCGCGCCACCTCGGCCTGCCCGGCCTTGCGCTCGGCGAGATAGCCGAAGCCGGTGCTCACCAGGGCGAGCCCCAGCTCGGGCGCGGGGCGCACGCGCGCGGGGCGATCGTTCAGGAACGCGCCTCCGCCCTGGACCGCCCGGAAGATCTCCTCGCGCATGGGCGCGTGGACCACCCCGACGAGGGTCTGCCCGTCCTTGCGGGCCGCGATGGAGATCGCCCAGCTCGGCAGCCCGTAGAGGTAGTTCACCGTGCCGTCGATCGGGTCGATCACCCATTCGACGCCGCTACGGCTCTCGACGCTGGCCCCCTCCTCGCCGAGCAGGCCGTCGTCGGGCCGGCGGTCGGTGAGCAGCCCGGTGATCAGCTTCTCGGCGGCGATGTCCATCTCGGTGACGACATCGATGGCGCTGGACTTGGTGGCGGCCACCCCGAGGTCGTCGGGGCGCCCCTCCCGCAGGAAGGTCCCCGCCCGGGTCGCCGCCTCCAGCGCGAGTTCCAGCAGTTCGGCCTTCAGACGTTCGGACGGCTCTGCCTGGTCGGTCACGGTGCTCCTCACACGTACGGGCTGTCGGCGCCAGCAGCGGCGGGCTTGGGGGTGCGGGCCGGGCAGCAGCCCACCGGGCAGAGGTTGTGGCTCGGGCCCAGCGCCCCGAGGGCGCACGGGGTCACCTGCTGCCCGCGCTCGGTCGCGGCGCGCTCGACGACCAGGTCGCGTACGGCGGCGGCGAACCGCGGATCGGCCCCGACGGTGGCCGAGCGGCGCACCGGCAGGCCCAGCTCCTCGGCCTTCGCCTCGGCCTCCGTGTCCAGGTCGTACAGGACCTCCATGTGGTCCGAGACGAACCCGATCGGCGCCATCACGACGGCCGGGGCCCCGGCGCCGTGCAGCTCCTCCAGGTGGTCGCAGATGTCCGGCTCCAGCCAGGGGATGTGCGGCGCGCCCGAGCGTGACTGGTAGACGAGCCGCCAGGGGTGGTCCACACCGGTCCGCTCGCGCACGGCGTCCGCGATCAGCCGCGCCACGTCCAGGTGCTGCCGCACATAGGCCCCGCCGTCCCCGTGCCCCTCGGCCGGTCCGGAGGTGTCGGCCGCCGTGGTCGGGATGGAGTGGGTGGTGAAGGCGATGTGGGCGCCGGACCGGACGTCCTCGGGGAGGTCGGCCAGAGACGCCAGGACGCCCTCGGTCATCGGCTCCACGAAACCCGGGTGGTTGAAGTAGTGCCGCAGCTTGTCGATCTTCGGCAGCTGAAGGCCCTCGGCCTCCAGTGCGGCCAGGGCACCGGCGAGGTCCTCGCGGTACTGACGGCAGCCCGAGTAGGAGGCGTAGGCGCTGGTCGCGAGGACCAGGATGCGGCGGTGACCGTCCGTGACCATCTCGCGCAGGGTGTCGGTCACATAGGGCGCCCAGTTGCGGTTGCCCCAGTAGACGGGCAGGTCGAGGCCGTGGCCGGCGAAGTCCTTGCGGAGGGCGTCCAGGAGGGCGCGGTTCTGGCCGTTGATGGGGCTGACCCCGCCGAAGAGGAAGTAGTGCTGCCCCACTTCCTTCAGGCGCTCCTTGGGGATGCCCCGGCCCCGCGTCACGTTCTCCAGGAACGGGACGACGTCGTCCGGACCCTCCGGGCCGCCGAACGAGAGGAGCAAAAGGGCGTCGTACGGGCTGGCATCTAGTGCGTCGGGCATGTCTACGATCCTGCCACTCACCACCGACAGCGCTTCCGCCACCCGCCCGTACCGACGATGCTTCACCGGCGGTCGCGCCGCTCAGCCATGTCCGAACACTGGTGCGGACATCGCACGGCAAATACGTTAGGGTTGCCTAACTCGTAAGGTACATGCCTCCTTTTCACGCCTTACCGGACGCATCGGAGACTCCGTGCCCAGCCCTTACCGCGCCCTGTTCACCGCTCCCGGCTCCAAGGGCTTCTCCGCCGCCGGCTTCCTCGGCCGGATGCCGCTGTCGATGATGGGCATCGGCGTGGTCACGATGGTCTCCCAGCTCACCGGACGCTATGGGCTCGCGGGCGGCCTCTCGGCCACCATCGCGCTGTCCGCCGCCGTCGTCGGCCCCCAGATCTCGCGCCTGGTCGACCGGCACGGGCAACGCCGGGTGCTGCGCCCGGCGACGCTCGTCGCGCTGACCGCGGCCACGGGACTGCTCCTGGCCGCCCACCTCGCCTGGCCGGACTGGGTGCTCTTCGCATGCGCCGCGGGCATCGGCGCGGTGCCCAGCCTCGGCGCGATGGTCCGGGCCCGCTGGGCGGCCCTGTACCGGGGCACCCCGCACCTGCACACCGCCTACTCCTTCGAGTCGGTGGTCGACGAGGTGTGCTTCATCTTCGGGCCGATCATCTCCATCGGCCTGTCCACGAGTTGGTTCCCGGAGGCCGGCCCCCTCCTCGCAGCGTGCTTCCTCGCGATCGGCGTCCTCTGGCTCACCGCACAGCGCGCCACCGAACCCGAGCCGCACGCGCGCGACGACCGCTCCGGGGGCAGCGCGCTGCGCTCACCGGGACTCCAGGTCCTGGTCGCCACGTTCGTGGCCACGGGAACGATCTTCGGGGCGGTCGACGTGGTGACCGTCGCCTTCGCCGACGAGCAGGGCCACAAGGCGGCCGCCAGCGTCGTCCTGGCGCTCTACGCGGCGGGCTCCTGCGTCGCCGGCCTGGTCTTCGGGCTGCTGCGCTTCACGGGCGCCCCGGAACGCAGATGGCTGCTGGGCATATGTGCCATGGCCGTGAGTATGATCCCCCTCCTACTGGTCGGAAACTTGCCGTTTCTGGCCGTGGCGCTGTTCGTTGCGGGCCTGACCATCGCACCCACCATGATCACGACGATGGCCCTCATCGAACGGCACGTACCACGCGCGCATCTGACCGAGGGAATGACCTGGGTGTCCACCGGGCTCGCGGTCGGGGTCGCGATCGGTTCCTCCATGGCCGGCTGGGTGATCGACGCGGCCGGCGCGAGGGCCGGGTACGGGGTTCCGGCCGTGTCCGGGGCCGTCGCGGTCGCGGTCGGTTTCCTCGGGTATCGCCGGCTCAGCAGGCCGGTTCCGCAGCGGGGAGGGTCCCATGAGCACCACAGTGAGCGGGAAGAGCGGCACGTGGCGTAACTGGGCGGGGAACATCACCGCCCGACCCCTGCGGGAGATCACCCCCGCCTCGGTCGAGGAACTCTCCGACGCCGTACGCAGGGCGGCCGAGGACGGACTCAAGGTGAAGGCCGTCGGCACCGGGCACTCCTTCACGGCCGCCGCGGCCACCGACGGGGTGCTGATACGTCCTCAACTGCTGGCGGGCATACGCGCGATCGACCGTACGGCCGGCACGGTCACCGTCGAGGCGGGCACCCCGCTCAAGAGACTCAACGCGGCCCTCGCGCGCGAAGGGCTGTCGCTCACGAACATGGGCGACATCATGGAGCAGACCGTCTCCGGCGCCACCAGCACCGGCACGCACGGCACCGGCCGCGAGTCCGGCTCGATCGCCGCCCAGATCAGGGGACTCGAACTGGTCACGGCGGACGGCTCGGTGCTCACCTGCTCCGAGAAGGAGAACCCGGAGGTCTTCGCGGCGGCCCGCATCGGCATCGGCGCCCTGGGGATCATCACCGCGATCACTTTCGCGGTGGAGCCGGTCTTCCTGCTCACGGCCCGCGAGGAGCCGATGCCTCTGGAGCGGGTCCTTGCCGAGTTCGACGAACTGTGGGCCGAGAACGAGCACTTCGAGTTCTACTGGTTCCCGCACACCGGGAACACCAACACCAAGCGCAACAACCGCAGCGCCGGCCCCGAGCAGCCGGTCGGGCGGCTGAGCGGCTGGTTCGAGGACGAGTTCCTCTCCAACGGCGTCTTCCAGGCGGCCAACTGGGTCGGCCGCGCCGCTCCCGCCGCCATCCCGGCTATCGCCCGGATCTCCAGCCGCGCCCTGTCCGCGCGCACCTACACCGACCTCCCCTACAAGGTCTTCACCTCCCCCCGGCGGGTGCGGTTCGTGGAGATGGAGTACGCCGTCCCGCGCGCGGCCCTCGTGGACACGCTGCGCGAACTGAAGGCCATGGTCGACCGGTCGAACCTGCGCGTCAGCTTCCCGGTCGAGGTCCGCACCGCCCCGGCCGACGACATCACCCTGTCCACCGCGTCCGGACGGGACAGTGCGTACATCGCCGTACACATGTTCCGCGGTACGCCATATCAGGCATACTTCACCGCCGCCGAACGGATCTTCACGGCGCACGGGGGACGGCCGCACTGGGGCAAGGTCCACACGCGCGACGCGGAGTACCTCGCCGGGGTCTATCCGCGCTTCGGCGAGTTCACGGCCGTGCGGGACCGGCTCGACCCGGACCGGCGCTTCGGAAACGACTACCTCCGGCGGGTGCTGGGCTCGTAACGGACGCTCAGATCCCGTCGTAACGCCCGCCGTCCACGCCCCGGATTCCACGTCCGCGCCGGCATTCACCCTTCCGGCCCGCCCCCGGGCCGCCCCACAGGGGCACCCGACCGCCCGTAGGCGACCGTCCGCCCGCGCGAGAGGAGGACGCACGACCCTCACCATTGGTTCCGTTTCGGGTGGTTGGGTGAGGTGCGCCACGTTTGGGGGACACGAAAACGGCGCATCGGACGGCCAACTCGCGCGGCGTGCCAGAAGTTGGGCGGCGTGCCGATCCACGTAGGTGGCCCGAATGGAGTACTGTTGCGAGCCCTGGGTCCGGTCTCCCGCCAGGGCGTCCGGGGCCTTGCTCGACCGCCGGGAGGGGGCTAGTTGCACAGGGTGACGGAGTTGGTCACTTAGCGTTGCGAACAGGTAACCGTGCCATAACGGCGACCCCGGGCTCCTGCCCGACACGCCGGGCAACTCGGCAAGGTTGTGGCAGGCTGCACCCGGGCAGGCCACACTCGACTAGCGGAAGCAGCGACGCACGTGACGTCGGCAGGCACCACCCGGGAGGTCCCCATGCCCGAACTGCGTGTCGTGGCCGTCTCCAATGACGGCACACGGCTGGTGCTGAAGGCTGCGGACAGCACGGAGTACACGCTTCCGATCGACGAACGGCTCCGCGCCGCCGTGCGCGGCGACCGTCCCCGCCTCGGCCAGATCGAGATCGAGGTGGAGAGCCATCTCCGCCCCCGAGACATCCAGGCCCGCATACGGGCCGGCGCGTCCGCCGAAGAGGTCGCACAGCTCGCCGGGATTCCCGTCGACCGCGTGCGCCGCTTCGAGGGCCCGGTCCTCGCCGAGCGCGCCTTCATGGCCGAGCGCGCCCGCAAGACGCCTGTGCGCAGGCCCGGGGAGAACGCCGGCCCCCAGCTCGGCGAGGCCGTCCAGGAACGGCTGTTGCTGCGCGGCGCCGACAAGGACACCGTCCAGTGGGACTCCTGGCGCCGCGACGACGGCACCTGGGAGGTCCTGCTCGTCTACCGGGTCGCGGGCGAGGTGCACTCGGCGAGCTGGACGTACGACCCGCCCAGGCGACTCGTCCAGGCCGTCGACGACGAGGCGCGTTCGCTGATCGGGGAGTCCGACGACCTGGCCGCGCCCGAGCCGAGCTACCCGTTCGTGCCGCGGATCGCGCGTCTGCCGCGCGAAGGCCGTCTCGACCGCGCCCTGGACCGCCCGGCGGACCGGCCCGTGCTGCCCGCGCAGGCGCCCGAGCCCGCGGAGGAGAGCGCCGGTGAACGGGACTCGCTCACCAGCCTCCTGGAGGCGGTGCCGAGCTTCCGCGGTGACATGGTCGTGCCCGAGCGACCCGCGGAACCGCAGGAGGAGCCCGTCGAGGAGCCCCCGGCGGAGGAACCCCCGGCGCCCGCGGCCTCGGCGTCGGCCGGTTCGGCGTACGCGGACGTGCTCATGCCGCGCACGGTCGCCAGCCACCGCGATCGCCTCATCGGTGCGACGGACCGTCAGGCCGAGGCGGACGGGGTCCGTCCGGGTCGTCGGGCGGCCGTCCCCAGCTGGGACGAGATCGTGTTCGGAACGCGGCGCAAGAAGCAGGAGTAGGCGTAGGCGTACACACCACGCCGACACCCCCAGGCACCGTGGCCACATGGGTGCGGGGCCCACGCGATCGCGCGGGCCCCGCACCCATGTGGCCCCCTGAGGCGGTCAGGCCGGGCAACCGGCGCTCACTGCGGGCCGGAGCCCACCGCCACCGGACGGCTGCCGTCCGACGACCACTCCGACCACGAGCCCACATACAGCGCGGCCGGGATCCCCGCGAGCGTGAGCGCCAGGACCTCCTGCGCGGCGGAGACTCCCGAACCGCAGTACACGCCGACCTCGGTGCCCTCCGTCACGCCGAGCGCCTTGAAGCGTTCGGCGAGTTCGGCGGCGGACCGGAAGTGCCCGCTCTGCGTGAGGTTCTCCGTCGTCGGCGCGGACACCGCGCCCGGCACATGCCCGCCCACGCGGTCGATCGGCTCGACCTCGCCCCGGTAGCGCTCACCGGCCCGCGCGTCCAGCAGCAGGCCCGTGCGGGCGAGCGCCGCGGCACCGTCGGCGTCGAGCAGCCGTACGGCACCCGGCACGGGCCGGAAGTCGCCGAGGGTGGTCTCCTCGACTCCGGCGGCCAACGGCCCCTCCCAGGTGCTCAGTCCGCCGTCGAGCACCCGCACGTCCGGGTGACCCGTCCAGCGCAGCATCCACCACGCGCGCGCGGCGGCCCAGCCCGGTCCGTCGTCGTACACGACGACCGGCCGGTCGCCGGACACGCCCGCGGCCCGCATCGCGGCACCGAAGTGATCCACGTCGGGCAGCGGATGGCGGCCCGCGGGACCGGGCGGACCCGCGAGATCGGCGTCCAGGTCCACGAAGACGGCACCCGGAATGTGCCCGGCCGCATGGGCGGCGCGGCCGTCGAAGCGGGGGCCGGCCGCGGTACTGAGCTGCCAGCGGATGTCCAGGAGCGTCGGCGGACGCGGCCCCGCCAGGTCACTGGCGAGTTCGGATGCGGAGATGATGGCCTTCATGGCCCCATCCTTGCGCACAGGGTGGCCGCCTCGCCCGCGTCCGGCTACTCTGCTCGGCCGGACGGTCCCGATCACCGTTCGTACGGAATCGGGCACACCCCGTGCTCCCGATGGACCGCGCCCGCCATCCGCCGGGACGGCCGGCACCCACGGCTCGCGGGCGCCGCACCCCGGCGCGGCCGCGGCACAGGACACGCGCCGTGGTGCGAGCATCGGCACGGGGCGTGCAGCTGCGCGTGCGCGGCACATGCGCACGCGGTGGAAGCCGAGCGGCCACCACCAGAGGCCGAGAAGAGAGTGACCATGACCGAAGCGCGGGGGCCGGCCGGCCCGAACGGCACTACGCATGCGTGGCATCCGCCCGGCACCCCGTGCTGGGCGAGTCTGATGGTGCACGGGATGGCCGCCACCCAGGAGTTCTACGGGGCACTGTTCGGCTGGGAGTTCCGGCGGGGCCCCCGGCCGCTGGGGCGGTATGCGCGGGCCGTGCTGAACGACCGCGAGGTGGCCGGTATCGGTCTGCTGCCGCCGGACCGTCAACTGTCGGCCGCCTGGACGCCGTACTTCGCCTCGGACGACGTGGACGCGACCGCCGAGTCGGTCCGCAGCTGCGGCGGCACGGTCGCGGTCGGTCCGCTGGACGCCGCCGAGGCCGGACGGCTCGCGATCGTCTCCGACCCGATGGGCGCGGTGTTCGGCGTCTGGCAGGCGGCCGGGCACCTCGGCAGGGGGCTGACGGGCGTCCCCGGGACCCCCGCCTGGAACGACCTGTTCACCTACGACGCCGCGGGCGTCGCCAAGTTCTACCGGACCGTCTTCGCCTCCGGAGGGGAGCCGGTCGTGGACGACGACCCCGATGACGTCGTCCTGCGCATCGAGGGGCGTCCGGTCGCCGGCATCCATGGCGCGGGCGCCGTGCTGCCCCGGGACCGCGGTCCGCACTGGATGACGTACTTCCAGGTCGAGGACGTCGACCGGGCGGCCGAACGGGTCGCCGCACTGGGCGGGCATGTGGTGCGGTCCGGGGGCGTCACGGCCGTCGGCCGTGCGGTCACCGTCGCGGATCCGGAGGGCGCGCTGTTCGCGGTGGTCAGCCGGTCCGACCAGCCGCTCGGGTGAATCCTCGGGTCGTCAGGTGGACGACACCGGCAGGACGTCCGGGGAGAGGGCTGCGGCGCGGGCCGTGGCCGCCGTCATACGGCGCCGGTGGTGACGGCGGCACAGCACCTCGTAGCCGACCTCGTCCGCGGACTGGTTGACGTCGCCCACGACCACCTGGGCGCCCTCGACCACCATCGCGCCCCCGATCGTGCGGGCATTGTGGGTGGCACGGGCGCCACACCAGCACAGGGCCTCCACCTGAAGGACCTCGACCCGGTCGGCCAGCTCCACGAGGCGCTGCGAGCCGGGGAAGAGCTTGCTACGGAAGTCGGTGGTGATGCCGAAGGCGTAGACGTCGAGGCCGAGGTCGTCGACCGCACGGGCCAGCTGGTCGATCTGTTCCGGCGCCAGGAACTGGGCCTCGTCCGCGATCACGTAGTCGGCGCGGCCGCCCTGCGAGAGATGGTCGACCAGATAGGCGTAGAGGTCCTGCCCGTCGGCGACCTCCGCCGCGTCCGTGACCAGGCCGAGGCGTGAGGACAGCTTGCCCTCGCCCGCCCGGTCGTTCCGCGTGAAGATCACGCCCTGCAGACCCCGCGCGGAGCGGTTGTGCTCGATCTGGAGAGCCAGTGTCCTTTTGCTTGGCCATTCGCCAACTCCCGCAAGGCCGTATCTCTGGGTGTTCCTGGTTGCCCGCAACTCCGTCGACGGACAACTCCGCTGCCCTCCTGCCGGCGGGAGACCGAGACGCCAAGATCGTCACTTGGGTGAGGACACAGCGGATCGTCCAGCCCGCCGCGGCCAGGCCAACGCCGGCTCCACGATCGCGCAGGCCACCATCGGTGCCGCAGCACCGCGCCTCGGCGGCGTTGGCGCCAAGACGGGCACCGCGCAGGAAGGCGACCACACCAACGGCCGACTGACCGCCTACAACTCCCGCATCATGGTCGAGGGCGGCAGCTCCGGCGTGGACTCCGCCGGGTAGGTCGTCCGTCAGTTGCTGACCGGTTGACTCGCCGTCAGTCCGAGCCGTCGGACCGGGCCAAGCCCACACCGGCACCGATGGCACTTGCCCACCGCAGTCGCGAGCGCGGCACTCCTCGTCGGGCCGCAGGGCGCCCGGGATGCGAATTCGTTGATGCCCAGCACGTCGGTGTCGCAGGCCCGTTCGGGCCACGCACGGGGCAAGCGTCGAAGTGCGTACGAGCTCATTGGGGGACGGCTAGCGGATGCCGACCCGGGTCTGACTGCCTCGCCAACGCCGTGGAGGCACTGGCCACCCTAGCCCCGACCCTGGCCTCCAGGCCGCGAAGACTGCTTCCACCAAGCGTCCCAGAATCACGACGACACCCTGCCACCGATCGACCGGATCGCCGCGGACCGCAACGGGTCCCCCAAACAGAGGCCCCCCGTCGTTACTGAAGCCATTGGGCCGTTCGAAGGAGTTGAGGCAGCGAGACAGCCAAGAGTGTCACGGACCATCAGCTGCATTTCCTTCCTGCTCTCAGCGTGATTCCAAGTTGGGACAGGGCCGGCGCCAGGCCCCCTCCCCAGCATCAATGGCCCATACAAGGGAGAGTTACGGATATATCCGCGCTTTGTAACGCGAATCCTTTCCTCGGTCTGGTGTCGTCGTGGAGGGCCACAGTGTGGGCCTCGGCACCGAGCCGGGAATTTCGGATAGCACGCCGGGCCCCGACCAGGGTCGGTGTGCACGAACGTGAGGTGACAGATTCATGTCTGTTTCTCGTACGACGGTCCGCCTGATCGCCACCTGTGTGGCTTCGGGCGCACTCGTCGGCGCGGCCGCCATGCCGGCCCTGGCCGCCGGAGCCGGCCATGACCGCGTCAACGGAAGGGGTTACTCGCACAGCCACAGGAGCGACCACGACCACGACGGCCACTTCGGCGACCGGGACTGGGGCTGGGACCGGGGCCACCATGACCGGGACCGGGACCGCGGCTGGCACCACGGCTGGGACCGGGACCGCGGCTGGCACCACGGCTGGGACCAGGACCGGGACCGCGACCGGGGCTGGCACCACGGCTGGGACCAGGACCGGGGCTGGGACCGGGACCGCGACCGGGGTGAGCACCACGGCTGGGACCGGGACCGGGATCACGACCGCCTCCTCGGCCACCGCTAGCCCACCTGCTGTGACGCGGAGGCTCACATCCTCTGCCATCCGTCGTCATAGCCGGCACGGCCGCTACACCCAGCCGGAGGGCCGAAGACCGTTCCTTGCAGTCTTCGGCCCTCCGGCCACGTATCGCACCGTGCGGTCGTTGCCCGGGTACCGCACCGCCAACGTTCAGTAGCGGCGGGCCTTTCAGGGAAGTAGCGCGACGATATGGCCGTCAGCGACCGATCCGTGTAGAGCTACGACAACTGATCTGACAACCGTGGCGGGAACGGCAAGAGCAGAGTCCCTGCCGCTCAGGTCCAGGCGAGTGATGGGACCAGGATCAGGCATCGGTCGATGAGTGGCGGGCAGCTGACGAGTGATCGCCCCTGGGCCGTCTCTGGGCCGTCCGAGGCCGCTCAACAGTGGCCAAGGACGACCAATGACGACCACCAGGCACTCGGGAACACCGCCCTTGAGCAGGGAAAACGCAAGTCACCAAGATCGCCGACAAGACCCGGAGCAAGAAGAAGGAAGCAGTACCGAAGAAGCCCCATACCTGCGGTTTCAACCTAGGCAGGGATTTCCAGCGGGCTCGGGCTTGCCGGCAGGCCGTGGCACATCAGCACTTGACGCCCTCGAATGAGCACGGGTAGGCCGCACGCCCGTTCTGCGTGCGGCCCACCCGCGCCGGGGTCACGGGCTGCCGAGGGTCAACGGACCGGCAGGACCTGGGTGTGGTCCTTCTGGACGGCCTGCAGGTTATGGGGGTTCAGGCCCAGGAGGGACAGGATCGTCGGAGCGATCTGGGTGGTCTCGACCTGAGCAGACTTGGCCACGCCCGCAGGGGTGCCTGCGCCGGAGATGACGAGCGGGACGTTCAGGTCATCGGCGTGGGCTCCGCCGTGTTCGGCGATCTTCTTGGTGCCGCCCGTGTAGACCACGCCATACTTGGCGATGCCGAACAGGTCCGGGACCCGGGCGTCACCAGGCTTGACGCCGAAGTAGGCGGCCGCCTCCTTGCCCGCGTAGACCCTGCTGAGCCCGCCGTTCGTGAAGGACTTGGTGGGCTTGCCGTTGATGTCGGTGCCCGTGCCGCTCTGCGACAGCAGGTACTGCTTGGCGAACGAGGTGGCCTCGGCGGAGCGGTCGTTCAGCCACAGCAACATGCCGTCGTCGTCCACGGAGTGCGCGACGAGATCGCCGGCGCCTGGGTGCTTCTTCTTCCAGGCGGCATTGAGCCCGTCGAGCAGCGGACCGTCGTCAACGCGGGTCAGGGCCTTGGGGTCGGTGGGCGACTGGCCGTGCTTGGCGGACAGAACGATGTCCGTGCTGGCGGCCAGGCCCTTGGCCTGGATCTCCTTGACTATCGCGCCGACCTCGGTGTTGACGTAGTCGAGGTTCTTCTGCAACAGCGGGCCGGGGAGACCCTTGGAGGCGTAGCCGCCCTTGAGGCCCTCGGAGGAGGGCAGCTTCTGCGCGGTGGAGACCGACTGGAAGTTCATGCCGAAGATCGCCGGGGTGCCGACCTTGTGACTGCCGCTGTGGTCGTAGCCGTCGATTTCGTTGAGGACGGCCTTGACCTTGTAGCTGTCGTACTGCTCGGTCGCCTTGTTGTCGGTGGTCCAGTCGTTCCCGGCCGGGTAGCCGTTGGCGTCGCTGTTGATCTCCGGGGAGAACTGGTCCTGGATGCCCGTGCCCGAAGGGCCGTTGAGGATGTCGTAGGCGATGTGCTTGTCCGACCAGGCGGTGCGCAGGCCGGCCTTGCGGGCCACGTTGAAGACGGTGTTCACCTGCAGGTACGAGTGCGGGTAGACCGGCTTGCAGGTCGTGGGGTCGACGGGCAGCTTGCTCGGGTCGAGCAGGCTCTGCGGCCGGCCAGTCATTTGGAGGATGCTGCCGGGCAGGTTCTTCAGGCCCTGGCCGGCATCGAGGGAGGCCTTGTTCTTGTCCATGTCTTCGGTCATGTCCACCTCGGCGCCGGGCTTGACGCCCTTGCAGTTGGTGGTGCCGGCCGGGAGCAAGGCGTGGTTGTACACGTCGTCGTAGTAGATGCCGGTGGTACCCGGGCCGCCGCCGGTGACCTGGGCGGTCATGCCGGGGAAGGAGTCCGAGGGGGTGGTGGTGTGCGCGTTGGTGTAGTGCACGCCGCCGTTCACCAGCCGAGCCAGCGCGGAGCCGGGGTGGCGGGCGAGGTACCAGGTCAGATCCGACTGGTGCAGACCGTCAACGGACAGCAGGAGGACGTGCTTGGCCGCTGCGGGCTTCTGCGGCGCGGCGGAGGAGCCGGTGAGCTCCGACGCCGCGGCGAGCGAGCCTCCGGCGAGGGTCATGGCGACACCGAGGGCGGCGGCCAGGCGTATGGATCGGCGGGTCACAACTAACTCCAGTTGCTACTGATGACGCGGGCAGCGATGCGGGACATGAGTAACCGCCGGTTCTGTCCCGGCAACGGCCGGAATGTGAACATTTGATAAACCCGCCGTATTTACCCCTCCACGTAAGACCGTGGGTCCGTGGCGCCGGAGCGACGGAAGTGAAGCAGGCACTGGCCTCGACCAGCCTGCACGAGGTCTCGACCGAAGACATTGAGAAGACGTTGAGAAGACGTTGAGCAGGGCGGGCAGCGACCACGTCAGCGCAGGCGCAACGGAGCCGTCGGCACGCTCGGACGGCGAAGAGGGACCGCATGCCCGGGGTGCGCGGCGTCGCCTCCCGCCGGCTGATCAGCGTCCGGCAGCTGGCACCGTGATCCGGGTGAGGGCATCTTGACGAGCCGTAGGCGGACGTACCAGATCATCTGCTACGTGGTTGGCGGGCGCATAAGGGGGCTGAGTACATCAGGGTCATACCGCGGGTCTGAGGCTGAGTCCCTTCAACCGGCCATCTCAGTTTCCGTCTCTTTCACCGCCGTTCGGGGCCTTTCACGACGCGTCGGCCACGTTGCTCGGAACTCAGACGAGTCCGGCATGTACGCAGGTGAACGGCAGCGGCCGCAGCCCTGTGAACAACCAACGGACTTGGAAGGCGTGTTGGGGGCAACCACGAGTTCGAACCTCGTATCCTCGTGCGGGCACTAGGGCGTGTTTCAGAAATGCGGTGAGGACCGTGCAGTCGCAAGCTCGGTATTGGTGTCACGGGCAGCGCATTGACGGGGTTCAGGATGCGAGGCGTTGGCCGAGATCATTCTCGCGAGCTGCGCTGTGGACTGGGGGTGCTGGCGTCGGCTTTGTTCGGTGGACTAGGTTGTGGGGGTGACTACCGGGACGGCATTGCGCCACACACGGATCGGTGACCCGGTGCTCTTCTGAGCGCCGTACGGGCCAGTGCGGGCCCGCTGTTCGATCGAGGATCTTGCGCTGCTGCGCGGGCTCCACCTCCGTCGTGTTGATCACAGGACACATCAACACGACAGGAGAGTTCATGCCCACCAAGATGCTGCAGATTCCCACCGCGGACGGCCAGGCCGATGCCTTCGCCGCCTTCCCTGACGACGGCGAGCGGCACCCAGGGGTGCTGATGTACGCGGACGGCTTCGGCATCCGGCCCGTGCTGCGGGAGATGGCCCGCGAACTGGCCGACCACGGGTACTACGTGCTCGTCCCCAACTTCCTCTACCGGCACGGCCCAGCACCTGTGGTCGAACTTCCCGAGCACATCGGAGAAGAGGCCCGGACCGCGGTCATGGGTCGGCTGATGCCCCTGATTGAGGCGCACACCATCGAACGGACCCTGCGCGACGCCGACGCCTACCTCAGATTCCTCACCACCCAGCCCGAGGCCAGCGCCGGACCCGTCGCGGTGACCGGCTACTGCATAGGTGGCCTCCTGGCGGTGCGCACCGCCGCGGCCCACCCCGGCCAGGTGGCCGCCATCGCCGGATTCCATGCTCCAGTGGGCGCCGCCGGGCCCGACAGCCTGCGCCGCCTCACCGCCCAGGTCCACTTCGGCCACGCCGAAACCGACCTGACGCCCGAGGCCCTCGCCGAACTCAACCAGGCCCTGGACGCCGCGGGTGTCGACTACACCTCTGAGATCTACCCCGACACCGTCCACGGCTTCACTATGGCCGACACCGACGCTTTCAACCCCGCCGCACTGCAGCTTCACTGGGACCACCTGCTCCCCCTCCTCGGCCGCACTCTGGCCGAGTGTTGAGGCTCTGGTCCGGAATCCGAACCTGAAGTGCACGGCTCCGCAGTCCTGGGGCGTGTTGCGAGAGTACTGGTCACAGCCACTCATTGATGGCCGCGACCAGCACGGTTGCTTCGTAGCGGACAGCAAGCTTGTCGTATCTCGTGGCGACCGCGCGGTGGCGTTTGAGACGATTGATCCCGCACTCCACCGCGTGGCGCTCTTTGTAGTCGGCCGGGTCGAACTTCGGCGGACGCCCACCGCGAGAACCACGCTTCTTACGGTTGGCGATCTGATCGCGCTTCTCCGGGATGGTGCAGCGGATCCCGCGGTGGCGCAGGTAGCCGCGGTTCGCTCGGGAGCCGTACGCCTTGTCCGCGCGGAACTTGTCCGGCCGGGTGCGCGGCCGTCCCGACCCGAGCCGGGGCACGCGGATGCGGCCGAGGACGACCTGGAACTGCGGGGAGTCTCCACGCTGCCCGGCTGTGATCACAAGCGACATCGGTTTCTGGGCCTGCTCGACCGCCAGGTGCAGTTTGGTGGTCAGCCCGCCCCGCGAGCGTCCGAGCCCGTGGTCGTCAGGCTCGGTGAACACCCCGCCGGGCGGCTCGACCTGGAGATCCCCCTTTTGCGGGCGCCGGCCGCGTGCTGGTGGGCGCGGGCGATGGTGGAGTCCACCGAGACGTCCCAGGTGATCAGACCCTTTGCATCGGCCCGGGCCTGGAGCTGTTCGAGGATGCGGTGCCAGGTGCCGTCGCGCTGCCAGCGGCGGAAAAGTCCGTACACCGTCCCCCACGGCCCATAGCGTTCCGGCAGGTCCCGCCACGGTATGCCGGTCCGAGTACGAAACCGTATCCCGTTGATCAACTGCCGTTTGGTGTGCACTGGCGGGCGTCCGGACTTGATGCCCTTCGGCAACAGCGGCTCCAGCACCGCCCACTGAACTTCTGTCAGATCTCCCCGAGCCACGGGACGTGATCATCGCACGGCCTTGATCCACTTCTGAAACACGCCCTAATTCCTGATAGACCCAGTGAGCGCCCTTACACCGTCGGGCAGGGGGTCGTGTAATGGATCCAGTGCTCACGCCCGAACGCTCCCGGGCGGGCACGCCATCCCATCAGCAGTCCGGCCTCCCGGCCGACCAGCAGGGGCACGGTCTGACACCAGAGCTCGGACGGCTCAGGTGATGGCAGTGCTCACCTGCTGGCGGCCACTCACCGAGTCTCACTCACGACCCGATGAGTCCCATTAGGTGACGCGCAGTCCGCCGTCGACGAAGAGGTCCTGGGCGTTGACGCCGGTGTTGCGGAGGAGGAAGTCGGTGGCGTCGGCGACTTCCGCCATCGTCACCAAGCGCCCGATGGGAGTACGCGGTACGTGTGGGTGGTCGGGCATGTCGCGCCACCTCGGGCTGTCGCCCACCACGCCGGGATGGATCGAGTTCACACGATGAGGGGCGATCTCCAGTGCGAGAGTCTTCACCAGTCCGGTGACACCCGAGTTGATAGCGGTCACGATGGTGGAGCCGGGGTAGGGGCGTTCTTTGGCCAGGCCGCCAAAGAGTACGACCGACGCCGTAGGGGTGAACCGGTCACGCAGTACTCGCACGATCTCGGTGTACCCCACCAGCTTGACGGTCACGGCCTCGACGGCCTTGGCGATGTCGAAATCCGCGAGAGTGTTGAATCCCTCTGGGACACCGGTGATCACCAGGTTGTCAACGTCTCCTACATCGACAAGCGCTCCCGCGATGGTCTCCGGCCGCGACAGGTCAATGGCCAGGCCCCGGACCGCGCCGGCGATCTCGGCGGCCACAGCGTCCGCGCGCGCCCTGGTGCGGCTGGTGAGGATGACAGCGTCGCCACGGTCGGCGAAACGCTGTGCCAGAACACGCCCCAGGGCGCCGCTGCCTCCGACAATGATCGAGGTGGTCACGGGCCAGGGGTCCCTTCCGATAGACAAAGAGCCAGTCAGGGATCCTATGCGGCCTGGTATGGACGGTGCGGGCGCAGCCGGAATGGTCCACCCGGACGGCCGAGCACCTGTACCGCCGAGCGACAGCTCCAACCAAATAGCGGGCAACCGGAACAGACAGCTCGTTCGGTTCGGCTCGCAGGAGCGGGCTTTGGGACCGAAAGAGTGCCTTCGGTGCACTGTGCCTCCATCCCGGACAGCAGTTGACCTTGCTGCGGTCCAGGCCGCCCGGCGACGGCCGGAACCGCAACCGAGTGCCGCGCCAACGGTCGGCGAGGCGAGGGCTGCCACGGCGGAGGCGGCCACCCCCGGACCTCCAGTGGTGAAGAGGCAGGGCACCGGCGGCACGAGCGCGACGATCTCGAACAGGAGCAGCGACCTGACGGCGGCGGCCACAGGCGAAGCGACCTTCTCGACGCTGACGCCGAACAGGATGCGCAGCACCGTCGCCCGGGAGTGTGGCGGAGCTGTACGGAGACAGGGCCATCGAGTTCCGCCGATTGCGCGTCGATGGGCTGGCTTCTCCATCCCGACCGCCGAAACCGCGATGCCGAAGACGATGACGAAGTAGGAGTACCCGATGGAGTAGACGGCGCCCCGGGGCCGCCGGCCCGCCGGGACCCGTTCCAGCCGAGTCAGGACCGCAACCAGTCAGAGATGCAGCGACGTTTCATTGCTCCGGCCGATACTCAGCCCACGTCTTGGGCGTCTCGGAGACCCTGACCGCGGTCAACTCCGGAAGGCGATCGACCCAGAGGTCGAAGATCCACACGGCCGGACATCCCGCTGAGGGTGAGATACCAGGGACCCGCGGCGGGAGTGCGGGACCGTTTGATATCTGGTGCGGCGATCACACAGCGTGCGATGCGGTGAGCGTGGCGTCGTGTCGGCAGGGCGGTTGCAAGTTCCGGGGGCGTGCGGCTGGTCGGGTTGTGACCGGTTGGGGTGCATAACAGGGCAGGCACGGGCTTCGTGATCATTGTGGTGTCTAAGCCCGATGATCACGAGGTGGCCCGTGCCTGCCGCTGTATCTTCTCCCATTCCCGCCGTGCTGGTGAAGCTGGGGCCGCTGGATGCCGGTCGGATCACTGACCTGCGCCTCTACTTCGACTCGGTGCCCGACCCGCGCTCCCGGCGGGGCCGGTGGTACTCGCTGACCGCGATCCTGCTGGTGTGTGCCTGCGCGGTCGTCTCGGGAGCGAGGAGCATCGACGAACTCGCCGAGTGGGGCCAGCGTGCCCCGAACACACTCCTGGCAGTGATCGGGATCCGGCGCCACCTGCTCAGATGGCGGCGCACTCCGTCGCCGACCACGATCGGCCGTGTGCTGGGGGCTGTTGACGGTGACGCCCTGGACCGGGCGGTGGGCGCCTACCTGGCCGACCGGCACCGCGCCGCCACCGAGCCCGCCCAGGCACCGTCGCCCTCCGCGTCTGGGCGGCCGCGCGTGATCGCTGTCGACGGCAAAGCACTCAAGGGATCAGCCCGTCTCACTGCGACGCGCCGGCATCTGCTCTCCGCGGTCACGCACGGCACCGTCGTGACCCTCGCTCAGGTGGAGGTCGGCGCGAAGACGAACGAAACCACACACTTCCGTCCGCTGCTGGCACCGCTGGACCTGGCCGGCGCCGTTGTCACCTTCGACGCCCTGCATTCGGTCAAGGCGAACATCTCCTGGCTGGTCGAGGCCAAGAAGGCCCACTACATCGCCGTGATCAAGACCAACCAGCCGACCGCCCACAGCCAGCTCGCGGCCCTGCCGTGGCGGGACATCGCCGTCCAGCACACCGTCTCCGCCACCGGGCACGGCAGGCGCGAGTCCCGCTCGATCAAGACCTGCGCCGTCGCGGACGAACTCGGCGGGATCGCCTTTCCCTACGCCCGTCTGGCCATCCGCGTCCACCGCCGGCGCAAGCAGTCCGGCAAGCGCGAGACCCGTGAGAGTGTCTACGCCGTCACCAGCCTCGACGCCCACCAGGCCGGCCCCGCCGACCTGGCCGCCGCGATCCGCGGACATTGGGGAGTGGAGAACTCCTCGCACCACATCAGGGATGTCACCTTCGCCGAGGACGCCTCCACCGTCCACGCCGGGACCGCACCGCGGGCCATGGCGACCCTCCGCAACCTCGCTATCGGCGTGCTGAAAATCCTCGGAGCCGACAACATCGCCAGGACCACCCGGGCGATCCGCGACGAACCCCAACGAGCACTCCCCATCCTGGGCATCACCAACGATCCGGACGCCTACGGAACTTGATCAAGCCCTGTCACTACTTACGACTACGCGGGCGCGGTGCTGTGGAACGCCCACGCACCGGCCCTGTGGGCACGCTTCACCACCCACCTGCGCCGCGAGATCTCCAAGGCCGCCGGCCTCACCCAGCGGGCTCTACGCGATCACGCCACCCTCTCCTACGCCAAGGTCGCCGAGTACCAGAAGCGGGGCCAGGTCCACTTCCACGCCGTCATCCGCCTCGACGGACCCACCGGCCCCGGCAGCACGCCGCCCACCTGGGCCACCGCCCAGCTCCTCGACCACGCCGTCCGCGCCGCCGCCGCACGCACCCGCGTCCACCACGACGGCGAACCGCCGGAGCAACCGCAGCCCACCGGGGACATCTCCACGTCCGCGCCCCAAAACTCAGATCAGGCCGGACGTTTGGTGTTCCGGTTCGGGCGGCAGATCGACGTCCGGGCAATCCGCGGCACCGACTTCACTGAAGGTGGCCCGGTCACCGACCGGCACGTCGCCGCCTACATCGCCAAGTACGCCACCAAGGGAGCCGAGACCACCACCGGCACCCTCGACCGCCGCCTCCGCCGCCTCGCCGAACTGGCCCAGTACGACATCACCGACCACACCCGCCGCCTGATCCACACCGCCTGGCACCTTGCCACCAACCGCCGACACGCCCACCTGCGCCTGCGCGAATGGGCCCACATGCTCGGCTTCCGAGGCCACTTCTCCACCCGCACCCGCCACTACTCCACCACCCTCGCCCACCTCCGAGCCGAACGCACCGCCTGGCGAACCGGCCGACCCGACCCCCAGACCCCAGCCCCAGCGTCGGCTCAGACGCAGGCCGGTCAAAAGGACGGCAGCTCGGTCGGTGACCGCACCGAACACCCCACTGACCTGGCCCCCGGTCACCGCAACATCGCCAGTCAGCGCGTGGACTCGGACACCACGCTGGTCATCTCGCACTGGCAGTACGCCGGGACCGGTCTCCTGCCCGAACTCGCCCACCTCGCCGACCTCCTGACCGCGACGCGGCAGACCCGACCCGAGCAACCGACCCGCGCCCGGCGAATGGAGCACCTCGGTGACCGCGCCGGTCACTCAGAAGGTCAGCCGGTCGGTCTTGCCGCCGAGTCGCTGACCGGCGCCGTCCGGGCGGGGGTCGCGTGACCGCCGACACCGAACTTCTCACCGTCCCCGAGGTCATGGCCTACCTGAAGGTCGGCCGGTCCACCGTCTACGACCTCATCCGCACCCGGCAGCTCGCCTCCCTCACCGTCGGCCGCGCCCGCCGTATCCCCGACTGCGCCCTGACCGACTACATCCACCGCCACCTCGAACAGGAAGCCGCCTGATGGCCACACCGCGAAACACCCGGAAGTCCCGCGCCAACGGCGAAGGCACCATCTACCAGCGCAAGGACGGCCGCTGGGAGGCCGCCGGCTACATCTTGATGACCGACGGAACCCGCAAGCGCACCCGCGTCTACGGCGCCACCCGCCGCGAGGCCGCCAACAAGCTCACTGAATGCATGGCCGCCAGCAGCCGCGGACTCCCTGCCCCGGCGGCCGACTGCACCGTGGCCGTCTACCTCACGCACTGGCTGGACAACGTCGCCGTCCACCGGCTGCGGGAGAACACCCACACCCGCTACCGCACGGCCGTCCGCCTCTACATAACCCCGCCGCTCGGTAAGAAGAAGCTCAGCCAGCTCACCGCCAAGGACGTCCGTGCCTTCCTGGACCAGCTCCGCACCCGCTGCCAGTGCTGCACACGCGACCTCGACACCGCCCAGCGGTGCTGCTCTGTCGGCGAGTGCTGCGGCAAGCGCCTCTCCCCGCTTACCGTGGCCTACGTGCACTCCGTGCTCAAGTCGGCTCTGCAGCACGCTGTCCGCGAGGACGAACTGCCGCGCAACGTGGCCCGGAACGTCGCAACCGGTGCCGTCAGGCCCCGGCGCGTGGAGCCGCTGACCGCCGGTGAGGCCCGACAGTTCCTCCACGCAGCCGCAGACCATCGCCTCCAGGCTCTGTTCGAACTCGCCCTGCGCACCGGGCTCCGCAAGGGCGAACTCCTCGGCCAGCGTTGGGACGACCTCGACCTGGAGAACGGCACGGCCAGCATCCGCCGTACCCTCCAGCGCACCAGCAGCCGGGGCCTGACCACCCTGCCCACCAAGACCGCCAACTCCGAGCGCCGCATCGCCCTGCCCACCGAGTGCATCCGCTCACTGGACCGACACCGCGCGCGGCAGCAGCAGGAGCAGGCCGTTGCCGGGAACGCCTGGCCCGACAGCGGCTACGTCTTCGCCACGCCCACCGGCCAGCCGATCGACCCCAGCAACCTCAGCCGGGTCTTCACCGCGCTGTGCCGCCATGCTGGGCTCCGCCGCATCCGGTTTCACGACCTCAGGCACTCGGCGGCGACCCTCCTCCTGGAACAGGGCGTCGAGCTCGTCGTGATCAAGGAACTCCTCGGCCACGCCCATATCGGCGTGACGGCTGCCGTCTACGCCCACGTCCGCCCACGTCTCCAGCGGCAAGCCATCGACACTCTCAGCACCGTCCTCCGTCAGGACGCCGACCCCGACGACCTGCCCCTCACCGGAGCACCCCGCTGATCCACCCCAGAGACGCCGGAGCCCCCCACGAGAACCTCGTGGGGGGCTCCGGCGTCCAACCGCGTTGCCGTCAGCGTTGCCGTCAAACCAGCCAAGAAGCTCGCCGGAACTACCTTCGACCGGGAACTCATGGCAAATCATGCAGCGATACATAAGAAGTATGCATTGCCGCGAACATTGCCGGCCTCAATTCCCATGGCTTCCCCGGCAGCGATTTTTTGCAACCCGCCCAAGGAACGGATTGCCTTCAAGTTCTGGATGAGTCGACAGGATCTCACCCGTGGCCGAATCAAGCAATTCAGAAACGGAATTGTGATATTCCACAACGGAAATGCAGGCGCTTTCCTTCGCTCGATCCGAAGCGATTCTCAAACTCTTCGAGTCCCGGATGAAGTACATGCGGAAAGAGCCAGTGGCCGACTGAACTTGAGATCCTCGATGAGCCTGCAGCTCCCGGCAGCCAAGATTTAGCATCAGGCAATAATCAAGTAGGGTCTGATTTGGATCATCGACACCAAAATTGATTCCGTTCACCACAAAGGACACGGCAGCCCGAAAGAGGTCGAAGGTGAAGGCGCTGGCGCTGACCTGCTCCCACTCGACCTGCCCCCCCGATGAGTCGGTAGGGGTCCAGGCGGTGGACCAGGAGGGATCTTCACCTCTCCGCTCGATGCTGAACTCAATCACCGGGGACACTCCTGGGCTAGAAAATCCAACTGAGGGGCCTGACCTAGTACGAGAACACTGGGGCCAGCGATTTGAGGTTATTGAACTCGTCAACGAAGAGTTTCAACCCATTTTGGCCCTGGTGTCCAATCTCTGGATCGTCCATCTCGTCAAACGAATGCGTGATGTAATACCCGCCTCGCGGGTCGCCCGCTGAGCGCTCGGTTCGAGTTCCGTTCCGAATGGTCCGCTGGATCAATCCGCCGAGCGTTTCCTTGTCAGCAATATCAGGAGAGAGAACATTCTCAAGCTTCCCCTCCTGGTGATATGAACCGCCCTGCCTATGGGACTCCCAGGCGTGATCAAGCGCACCGTCAGAGACGGTTACGTTGCAGTTATGCACCAGGACTGGCGTCGACCCGGCGAGTACATAGTACGTGTGGAGTTCGTTGACCGTGAGGTTGTACGTCGGGAAGTGAGTGACGTAGTTGCGGACCCTGGCGACCGTCACGGCGGGGGCGTGCACGTACTATGTGATGGCCGGCACGGCTCCGGTTCTCGTTCACAACAGCAACTGCTTTGCCGCCGGGACGACTCTCGGAGACACGAGCCGTCTCCCAGGGTGGATTCCAAGCTCGGTTCCTGAGGAGAGCATGGAAGTCATCAGCGACCTGAAGAGATTTGGACACGATGCGACTGGTTGGGGTCCGCAATTCCAGGGTCCAAAGTGGCTGGAACCTTTCGAGAACAATGGGAATAATGGCGCCTACAGGCTACCGACGCATACATCGGATGGCACTCCCATCACCTACCGAGAGTATGGGACTGCGCAGTCTCCCAGCAATCCAAACCCCGGTGGGGAACGTATCGTGATGGGCAGCGACGGGTCTATCTACTACAGCCCGACGCACTATCAGACCTACATTGTGGTGGAGTCTCCGAAGTGACAGAGAGACAAGGCCAATGGGCCGCCATCAAGCCGTGGTTCCATGTCGTGAGCAACGGAGCCTGTGTGCCGGTCGGCGAGCTGCTTCCTGCGGCCGGTCTCAACTTCGTGGCGTCCTTTCAGGGAGCGGATGCGTTCAGCGTCGACGACGCGTTCCAGAAGTTCTGGGATGCGTTCAAACTTCCAGACTATTTTGGCTGGAACTGGCCGGCGCTGCACGATTGCCTGCGGGATCTCAGCTGGCTGCCCGGCGATCAGTACTTGCTGGTGATTTCCGAAGCCGAAAAGGTGCTTCTAGGTGATGAGGAAGGTCGTCTAGAATTCTTGAGGCTCCTCGCCGCAACTGGGAGGAGATGGTCCTACGTGCGACACCCCGAAGGGACGGAGACGGGGAGATTTAAAATCGTCCTGATGTGCAGCGAGTCGCATTTCGATGATTTGAGAAACACCTTCGAAACTCTCCTTCATTCTTGATGTTCGGAGACTAGGGGTGCATATCTGAGGCCCGGACAGGCACCGCTTGGCCGGGCCTCAGCATCGGCTGACTGAAGCCAAGCCCGACAGCCACACCTGCTCGTGACTGCGCTTCTGCGGGGGCAGATAGGGCATGGTCGCCGACCGAGAGGCCATGTGGATGCACGCGATCACGGCTGCATCTGCCTCCTCCGCATCGGATCCGAGTCTTGCCGTCATCACTCGCGTCGGGAACCTACAAAGCCAGCAAAGGCTCGATCCAGCGGTTAACCCGGTGAACGTTGCCGGTCACGGCGCTAGGGACATCACCATGCCGGGCCCGCCGGCGGCGAATACAGCACCCAGACCCTCGTACGCGATGTTCGGACCCGGCACGACTTGTGCGAACTGGTAGACCGGCACCAGCCGCCAGTGACCGAGTACACCACCGAATCGCTCGCCACCAGCGTTCCCCGCCTTGTCCGCCTTGGCACGGCGGCCAACCCGCCACAACGTCGGTCAGACACCACCCCGTCTGCACCCCGACTCCCCAACCGCTGACGCGCCGCCGGGCTGTGGCCGCTCCGAAGCCGGCGTTACCTCGTACATCGCTCCCCCACACACCCGCCCTTCCGAGGGCGGGTGTCTCTCCTAACAAGCCCTTCCCGGGCCGGAACTACGTAAAGGCGGGCTGTACCACCCACACGGGGGTGGTACAGCCCGTCGGCGCAGCCAACCTTTCAATAGGGCGTAGGAGCCGGGGGCGACTTCCGATCTGCTCTGCCTCACGCGGGGCACACAGCGGGGTGCGGAACTTTCCCTACCTGATCAAGCCCGGGCTGCGCTCCGCTCCGCCGGGCGCGCTTCCCGGCTCCGCTGCGGGTGGCGCTCCTGCCTCCGGCCCGCTCCGCCCGCGTTGCGCCGACACGCGCCCACTGGTGGATAGGGCCGGTGCCCATGAGTCGATCACCGCGTACGCGACGGTCAGAACAGTGCCTCCGGCGGGGGATCTGCCGACACCGGGATGGAGGGGGCGCCGTCGCCGACCGCAGGTCCGCCGTGGCGGATGCTGGGAGCTCCCATCCCGCACACCATCGACCCAGGCAGAGCCGAGCAGACGTGGTCCATGGCGTACGGGATGGGAGCTGAGGTAGGTGGTGGTCAAGGTCGTCAGCCGGTGCAGCCGGGAACGCATCCGCACCTGCGCGCGGTCAAACTGTGGGAGGGACGGCCCGGGTCAGGGGTTCAAGATCTCCGTACAGGGCGGCGTGAAGCGCGGCAGCGAGCTCGCGAGCTCGTTCTTCGCTCCGCAGCCCGTGCATCATGTAGTAGATCGGCCCCGTGTAAGCGCCCCAGTCGACCTCGTGCCTTTCCACGAGGCGGGTGATCGCGGCCCGAACTTCCTCGTTGACCGCGTCGGCGACTGCGTGCCCGGGGCCGGCAGTGAGCGTGTCCGCCTTCACGGTCCACTGGTGTCCTTCGCATTCGACGGCGACGAACACGGCGCTGTCCGCCATGGCGTTCCGGTACGCGTGGTGGAACGCGCCGGTGCCGGTGGCGACCGGGATGAGGTGGGCGGGGCACGGAACCGGCAGCGGCTGCACGAGGAGCATTATTACAACCGGTGAGGATCAATCGCGCTCAGCGACGCACAGGTCAGCGACAACCCCCTGATCCATGGAATAGCCGGTACACGCCCGTGTCCGGGCCCGGCACTTCCGGGCCAGGCCGGAAGATCTGAACGGTATCCACCATGATTCGCTTCATAACCGGCGCGAGGGCGGCCAGCGAGATGGGGCTGCTTATGCATTCGAGCCTAGGCGCCCGGGCGGACAACGCCCCTGAAAGGTGGCCCCGCGCGATCAGCTGAGGATGCCGGTGATCTCCTGCCCGGTAAGGGCCTGCGCGATCTGCCACCGCATGCCGCGCCGCGAGCCCTTGATCAGCACCACGTCACCGGGCTGGACAAGCTTGTTCAACAGGGCCGTCGCCGTCTCGTTGTCGCTGACGATGGCAGCGTCCCCTCCCGCGTCAGCGGCGCCCAGCGCGAGCTGCTTGGCCATGCCGCCGCCCACCGCAATGACGAAATCGGCGCCGTTCTCGCCTGCCATCCAGCCGACGTTCCAATGCGCTTTCGCCGCTTCGTCGCCCAGCTCGAACATCTCGCCGAGTACTGCAATCCTCCGGCCGCCGGAGGTCTCCTCGGGGCTGACGTTGTCGCTCACGCCTGGCCCCGTCGCCGCCACGTCGCCCAGGCCAGCGGATTCGGGTTGAACAACGCTCTCTACCGGCCAGAATCGGGAGACGAGTGGGCTCTACCACATGGTTCGGGCCCGAGGCCTGGGGGCGATCAGGGCTTGGGTGGCGGGCTCGGGTTCAAGGCCGAGGTCGGCGAGGTGCCGCTCGAGGCGTGTGTAGGTGTGCCGTGCGGCGTCGTGTCGGCCTGCGGTCTGGTAGAGGCGGATGGCGTGCTATGAGGCTTGGCACCGGGGCAGCTCTTCGGGGCGCGCATGTAGAAGCGCGGTCGTGTCAATCCTGGGGCTCGGTGAGGGTGCCTGGGAGCCAAGCGGCCTTCGGAACCCCGTAATCCGTGCAGCGGCGACGTGCAGCTCGCGTGATTCTGTGAGGAGGGGGGAATGCAGACTTGTGGCAGCCGAAGCCTGGGGGAGGGCAAGCAGGTGGCACAGCGGAGTAGTGGCCGAGGCAACGAATACCAGCGGCAGCAGCAGGCTTTGCGGCGGGCCCAGGAGCAACAGGCCCGCCAAGCGGAGCGTGCCCGCAAGACTGCTGAAGCGGCCAGCAAGCGGCGGGAGCAAGAGCGGAAGGCTGCGTATCTGGAGCAGCAAGCCGAACAGGCCAGGGTGCAGACGATCGGGGTCGAGCACGAGGTCGAGCAGCTGAGCCAGTTGCTGCGTGATGCTCTGGTCGGTGACCCGCCCACAACGTTCGAGCGCCGGCGGAGGACTCATACGCCGACAGTGTTAGATGAACGGCCTTGGTCCCGACCCGAGCCTGCACCACGGTGGGAAGACTTCGCACCCCCAGAGCCGGGCGGCCTCGCTGCCGTCCTAGGCATGGGCAGGAAGCGATACGAGGCGCAGGTCGCCGACGCCCGTGAACGATTCAGCGAAGCGCAGCAGCGGCACGCGCGAGCTGGGGAAAAGCGCAGGGAGGCGCTGGAGCAGAGGCGCGCGGAGCACCGCCAGGCGGAGGAGCGGGCCGCTGAGGAGGTCGAGGCCTTCAACAGGCAGTTGGATGAGCAGCGCGAGGCGTACCGCGCTGGCGATCCTGAAGCAGTGGAAGCGCACCTGGGGGCCGTCCTCGATGCTTCGTCCTACCCGATGGGTTTCCCGCACGAGCACCGCATCGCCTTCCGGCCCGCTACAGGTGACGTCCTTGTCGAGATTCAGCTGCCGCCGGAGACGATCGTGCCCGCCGCGCGCGGCTACAGGTATGTGAAGAGCCGGGACGAGACGACTGCGGTACCTCGGCCGGAGAAGGAACGCAAGGAGATCTACTCGTCTGTCTTGGCACAGGTCGCTCTACGGACTGTCCACGAAATCCTGGCTAGCGACCCCGACCGGGTAGTCAACGGCGTCATCCTGAACGGTCACGTCAAGACCATCGACCGAGCTACCGGTCAGGAGGTCTCACCCTGTCTCGTCACACTGAGCGCCAGCAGGGAACAGTTCGGCAAGCTGCGCCTCAGCCAGGTCGATCCAGCCGCCTGTCTCAAGGGACTCAATGCCCTTGTCTCTCCCAACCCTTACGACCTCGAACCCATCCGGCCCATCATCGAGTTCGATCTGACCAAGTACCGCCTGATGGACAGCATGGACGTGGTAGCTGACCTCGACAGCAGGCCCGTACTGGTCAAGCTGACCCCCACCGAGTTCGAACACCTGATCCGTCAACTCTTCGAAGCGATCGGGATGGAGGCATGGAACACCCAGGCCTCAAAAGACGAAGGTGTCGATGCGGTGGCCGTCAGCAAGGACCCAGTCTTCAACGGCGAGTGCATCATCCAAGCCAAGCGCTACAGCAAGCTCGTAGGTGTCGAGTCAGTCCAGGCGCTGGCCGGCGTTGTGGAGCACAAGCGCGCCGCTAAGGGCATCCTGATCACTACTTCATGGTTCGGCAGGGCCAGCCACGACTTCGCCCGTCAGCATGGTCGGCTTCAGCTCATCGAAGGACCGGAGCTCAAGTACCTGATCAAGGAACACCTAGGCAAGGACGTGATTCCGGGCCCGGTCCCTCCAAAGCGTCCGTCGCGCTGAGATCAGACGGCCTACACGGGCCCAGTCGAGCCGTGATCCTGGCCGTCTCTGGGCCGTCCGAGGCCGCTCAACAGTGGCCAATGGTGACCAACGACGACCACCAGGCGCACGAGCTCACCGTTCCTTACCAGCAAAAACCCAGCTCCCCGAGCTCCCCGACAAGACCCAGGGCAATAAGAAGTAAGTTTCGCGATCATCCCCCCTCTTGCACGGGAAGCCACGGGGTCTGGCCCGGCTCATGCGCGCCGCAAGTGCCCGGGACTGTGCGGCCGTGGGCCGCACCGCCTTGCTTTCCCCGCGGCGGGCCCTCGGCCGGACGCCCACATGCACGGTGGCTCTATGTAATAGATCGGCAACCATGGGTGCATGTGCTGGTTGGCCGGGTAACTTCTCCGCGACTCACCAGAGGGGGGAGAAGTGACGATCACACAGTCGCCAGACGCCGCACCCGGGTCGCCCGACCCGTCACAGAATGACTCTGCCAGTGATGGAGATCCCAGCAGAGGGAGGAAAGCCCTAAAGCGAGTAGGGGCGGCCCTTACTGTGATCTTTGCCTGTATCGGCGCCGTCAGCACAACCGGGTACACCATCAAAGACGATCTAGTTCCGCATCTTCAGGATCTCGGCAAAAAGAACGCGTCGTACGAGATCAAGAGCCCTACCCCGAGAGATCAGCCGGTCATCGTACAACGTTGCACGGCGGTCGCTGTCCGCGTTAGCGGGGACCTACCCGCCGGTGACGGGCTGTGGCTCGGGACGAACCTGCAGGGGCGTAAGGCGGTAGTCCAAGAATTGGATGCCGCAGGTGATGGGATGTACAAGGGGAACGTTTCCATCGGTCGCGAGATAGACCATGATCAGCAGCGTGAGCTTGACGTCGTACTCGTTAACCCTGAAGCGGCCGATTGGCTGCGGAGCGTCACAGACAAACGTTCGCTCTACGACGTCGCAAGCCGCAAATGGCTACCGGGCGTCCGCGTAGTCGCCAGGATGGATGTCCAGCGCGATGGCGCCACCAGCGAATTGGACTGTAGCGGCAAGAAGTGAGGCCTCGACGCGTCGCGACAGCCGAAGCCGTGGTGCCGAGTGGAAGCTTCGACACTGCGGCTTCACCGGCACTTACTGCGGCGAATCTTGTGGACGGAGCGCCTTGCCGGACAGTTGGGGTGCCGGGCGGCTGACGGCGTTGAGTGAACAGGAAGCGACCTGCACAGTCCTTACTCCTGCCTGACCGAGGCTTTCGATGCCTGGCGCCGAGGGGTGCCTGCCCCAACCAAGTGGTCGTGCCACACGCGTGCCAGATAGTGCGGGGAACCACGGGGAACACCGGGGAAGCAACGGACGTGTCACTGGCCGGGCGAGGTCCTGCCATCGCAGGTCAGCCCCGCGGCAAGCCCTAGATCACCTCAGCTTCCCAAGCTGAGGGCCCCGGCACCGTTGTCACGGGTCGGCCGTCGCGGCGTGCTGGCTGAGCGGGCCGGCCGCACGTGTGTCAAGCTCCCGAGCATGAGTGGCTGGACTAGCGTGGAGGTTATGGCCGTCGACGTCCTCACCGAGACCGTGATCGCCTGTCCCTGTGCGGAGGTCGCCGCCTATGCCGGGGATCCGACCAATGCGCCGCACTGGTACGCCAACATCGTCTCGGTTCGTTGGCGGACCTCGCCGCCGCTCGCCGTGGGCTCGAAGCTCGACTTCGTCGCCCGGTTCCTGGGTCGCACCCTGACCTACACGTACGAAATCGTCGAGTACTCCCCCGAACGACTCGTGATGCGCACCGAACAGGGGCCGTTTCCCATGGAGACGACCTACACCTGGCAGCCAGTGGACGCCGACCATACCCGGATGACGCTGCGCAATCGCGGCGAGCCATCGGGCTTTGCCAAAGTGAGCGCTCCGATGATGGCCGCGGCTGTGCGGCGAGCGAACGTCAAGGACCTGGCAGCATTGAAAGCACTGCTGGAAGGCGGCGACGCCACCGACGCCGGCCGACGCTCACCGGGCGACTTCTGACATCCACGGCTGACATCAAGATGCCACACCGGATCATGCAGGTTCGTAGCCCCTGTACCTGGCGGTCCTGACGGCAGGCCGTGACGGCAACAGAGTCGTACCCCTGGGGACCTTGGCGGTAGCAGGAGGACTGCCTTGAGCCCTTGGAGTAGCAACGCGGCAGCGCGTATGGAGCCAAGAATGAACTCCTAAAGCGGTGGTCGTCGGCAAGGTCAGGCACGGACCAGGTGAGCGTCATAGCCACTGGGACGTGCGGGCAACCGATCACGGTTCGGAGCCGGCCCGTCTGTGGGCCGTCCGAACCTGGCCGACGACGCGATCACTGGCTCAGGGCCGTTGCGAGACCACGGTTACCTGCCGAGCCACGCGAGGGTTGCGACGGTCAGGGCGCTGATGCCGGTGTCCAGGGTTGGCTGGATGACAGGGGCGAAGGTGGGACTGTGATTGACGGGGATGTCCTGGGCGATGGTGTCGTTCTTGACGGCCTGGGCGTACAAGGCGGGGTCGATGCCGCCGATGCCCCAGTACGTGAAGGGAACGCCGAACGCCTTGGGGATCTCGCTCATGTCCTCGCTGGCGGTCTGCAGATCGATGGTGTGTGCGTCGTCGCCGAAGTGGGCCGCGAATGCCTCGGCGACTCGCCGGGTCGGGGTCTCGTCGTTGACCGTGGGCGGGAAGGTGACGATCTTCTCGATCTCGGGTGCCTTCGGCGACTGGGACGCCTCGCACTCGGCTTTGACGATCCGTTCGATTGCACGGAGGACCTTGGTGCGCGAGGCGTCGTCGTAGGTACGGACGTTGAGTTGGATAACTGCGCTGTCGGGAATGATGTTGGGGTCCGTGCCGGCGTGGATGCTGCCCACGGTGACGACGGCAGGGTTGGTGGCGGCTAGTTCCCGGGAAACGATGGTCTGCAGGCGCACGACGATCATCGCGGCCATCACGACGGGATCCACTGCGGCCTGAGGCATGGAGCCGTGTGCACCCCGACCGTGGACTGTGATGCGCAGGCTGTCCGCAGCCGACAGGAACGGCCCGGAGCGAATGCCGACATAGCCCGCCGGATAGGGCAGGACGTGTTGGGCCAATACCACGTCGGGCCGCGGCGACTTGGACGTCAGACCATCGTCGATCATGGTGGCGGCTCCGTCACCTTTCTCCTCCGAGGGCTGGAAGAGCGCGACGAACGTGCCTCGCCAGGCATCCTTGGCCTGGGCCATCAGCCGTGCGCAGCCGATCAGGCAGGTCACGTGCACATCGTGCCCACAAGCATGCATCACAGGCTGCTCGGCGCCGCCGTCCCCGGAAACGGTGACCGTTGAGGCGTAGGGCAGGCCGGTCTGCTCGCGCACCGGGAGGGCGTCCATATCGGCGCGGGCCATGACGATCGGGCCCTCGCCATTGACCAAGACCCCAATCACGCCGGTGCCGCCGATGCCGTCAGTGACCTCGTAGCCAAGGTCCCGCATGGCATCGGACGCTTTCTTTGCCGTGCGGTGCTCCCGCAGGCCGAGTTCGGGATGTCTGTGCAGGTCCTTGTACAAGTCCTCGAGGTCGGAGCGAATGTCGTCCAGACGGGCCAGCACAGTGTGGACACGGTCGTTCATGACGAATCCTTGCGCGAGTCGGACCCTCCGCGACGGGCGGCGGGACGGGAGCGGCGTCGCATCAGCGAGGCCAGTTTCGAGTCCGGCTGCCAGTCCAGACCACTGGGAAGGTTCCAGCCGTAGTGCACGGCGGTGAGCCGGAAGACGAGGGCCGAGGCGATGCCCAGACCGATACCGACCTGGGGAATGCCGAGGTACCAGCAGAGCACAGTGATCGCGGCGACCGCCAAGGCGACGGTGGCGTACAGGCCGTTGCCGCCGAAAACGGCAGGCATCCGGCCGAGGACGACGTCGCGCAGGGCGCCACCGCCGACGGCGGTGAGGGTGCCCAGCAAGACGGCCGGGAGCCAGCCCAGGCCGACCGTGAGCGTCTTGTTGGCCCCCGCGACCGCCCAGAATCCGATCACCGCGGCATCAAGCACGGTGAACAGTCGATTCCAGGACTGTTCACTGACCCGGATGAGGAAAGCGATCAGGATGCCGGCGAAGGCGGTCAGTAGGTAGGCGTAGTCCGTCAGGGCGACCGGGGTGCCGTGCTGCAGCAGTACGTCCCGCATGATGCCCCCGCCCAGGCCGGAGACGATGCCGACTACCAAGAATCCGAACAGGTCCAAGCCAGCCGTACGGGCCACAGCGCCACCCAGCACGGCGCACGAGAAGACGCCAGCAAGGTCCAAGTAACGCGTCGCAATGCCAATCCCTACAGAGATCGAAGAAGCCGACATAGCGGACCCAGTGGACATGGCGTGAGCCTACTCATGGCCGGACCTTCGTGCCGTGCCGGGCGCGTCAGACGGACGTGCGCCAGACTGAGTCCTTCACGTCCCCGGCCCCTGCCCGTAGACGTGAGCAGTGAGCGAATGCGGCCACCGGTGTCGCGCGGGGAACAGCGGGGAACCACGGTGAAGGCGGCCCAGCCTGACGCGGTCACGAACCGTCCGTTCACCAGTTCAGCGCCCGAACCGCTTCCGAATGCTCGCAGCTTCCCAAGCTGAGGGCACGCTGCGGTGGTCACGCGCCGGCCGCCGCGGCTTGCTTTGGGTGACGGCATCAGTAGCGTGGCTGAGCCCGGTGGGGGGACGGCGAGACATACGCGCGCCTGATCGTTCGACGCCCCAACCGTCGTCGCTGAACTTTCGCTGGCTGAGGTTCAGACGCAGGTCCGCCGCACGCCGGTGCAGGCGATCAGCCTGCTGCCGTCTTCGGTCAGAAACAGCATGAACGTCCAGGAGCCATCGGCAGTCCTGATCTCCCCCAGGCGAACCTGCTGCTGTTGCCGGGCGAGCAACTCCACGGCGCGTGTCAGGTTCGTGGTCTCGATGCCCCGGCGGCGCGTGTGCCGTAGCCGACGTCCATAGATAAGGGCGAGCGGCTCAGCAGACGTAGTTCCCTCCCAGAGCACGTGGGAACCGCCGCAGCGGAGCGCAGCCAGAGCGGCCACGGACGCCTCGTCGTTGCCAACCAGTAGCCGTTCGAGTAGTTCCCGCTCCATGCCGCCACCCCCACCAGGATCCTGCTGTACAGCAGCCGGATACAGCAACCACTGCAACCGGCCCTGGCCCGTAGCGTCCCCCTGGGGCCGATGCGCGACCTGTATGACCGTCGCTGACCGATCTCTGTAGAGCTACAGATCAGAAGGCACCTGACATCTAAAGGTGACATCAACACCACCGGACGAAGGCGTACCCGAGCGCCCCTGTCCGGTCGCAATGGCGCCAGGCCCCACCGCCAAGACCAGCCCTGAACCGAACTCCTAAAGCGGGTATCACAGGTTCGTGCGTCCGCCGTCTCATTCCTGAATTCGGGTAGTCAGGATGAGGGGGGTAGTTCCTCCATGACACCGGTCAGCGGCTGTCCCGCCTCCGCCCACTGCCGGAGGCGGTCACGACCGATCAGACGGATGCCGACATGGTGGGCAAACTCAACTGCATCTTTCGTGAAGCCGCTATTGGTAACGGCAAAGGCAATGTCAGCCTTATGGATGTCTTTCGCAGTTCCGTTCACCTCATAAAGGTCAGGCGCACCGACGTTTCGGCGGCCTGCAGTGTGCTTGCATTGAAAAACGAAGCGTTGCCCGAAGTACCCGGAGGCGATCACGTCGGCCGCTCGGTCGTTTTTGCGACCTCCCGCCTGAAGGACTGAAAACCCATCTCGCTTCAGGAGCGCTACTATCAGCCTCTCGAAAGCGCCAGGGTCGAGCTGGTCAACCGCCTCCATCGGGATCGTGGAGACAGAAGCAAAGAGTGCTTCAGGCTGCCTCTGTACCATCTCGACGACCTGGCCGGCGATCCGTTGAACGGCGTCTAGCTGGCGCTCGAGCTCGTCCGGAGCAATCACGACAGTCCGCATTCTGGCGCCGAAAAGCATATCGTCCCGCACTATGTCTTCTTGTCTAGCCAATAGCGAACCCCAGAAGCGACGCTCCACATTCACGAGTTGTCGCCGAAGGCGCAGCACGTCGAGTTTCTGAGCGTTCAGGAAAGCTTGGAATTCAGCACTAAGACTAATCAGGTGATCCGCATACAGGAACGAGATCTCCGTGACACCCTCCACTAGCGCATCGTCCATCGCGGCGTCGAGAAGATCGGTGATCACCAAGACAGCGTCGAGGCGAGCAGCGAGTCTGGTGATCTGTTCGCCAAACGATGGTACGGGGTAGGGCTCGTGGGCTCCGTTTGCGATGCTCTTCAGCATCTCCACCATGACAGCAACATGGTTACCGCCGGTGTCGATCTCATCGGCCAGAATCCCCCGGACCGCGAGCAAGTCGAAGTGCTCCATGCGCGCAGGTTACCTGTGTAGGCATGGCTCAAGACTCAGCGTCTCCAGCCCAGCGCCGTTGTGTGCCACAGTTGTGCCAGACGGGAAGGTCATCAGCAGTCAACCAGGGTGACTGCGGGCGTTTCACGCCCGCCAACTCGACAGACATAACCGCAGGTCACCCCCTGACACGCAGCCTCGCTCCTCACGTGGCGCTCGCGTCACCCGTGGACTATCCGTGGACTCGTCCAGACCTGATCCGCCCTGCCAGTGCCCTGCCCTGTCGCGTTGTCTCGCCGTCAAGGGGCCTCCGGAACCGCGTACGCAGGTTCGAATCCTGCCCAGGACTCGAACCTGCGGCCCGGTCCACGCCCATCGGACATAACGGACCCTATGGCGCCCTGCCGTGACGCTCCGGGTGACGATGCCGACGCCCCACCGTCGGCACCAGCCGCCCCGCCGTGGCCCGTCGGCTACGGATTCCGCGGCCGGTCTGCGACAAGTCCAGCTGACCCACCGTCAGTCAGATCCAGCACCGATCCAGCACTGGTACGGATAACCAGGGATGACGACAGGTGACGAGACGTCAGGAAATCCAGCACGGATCCAGCACCGGATACAGCGACGGGGTCGGCCCCGATCGGAGCCGACCCCGCCTGACCTGCACATTTGCCAGATCGCTACGCCGATGCTATGGCGCCAACTAAACGTTGAAGCGGAACTCCACCACGTCGCCGGCACGGACGAACCACGTCGTCAATCCGATGTAACCGGCAGAACATCGGGGGACAACGCACCCGCATGGGCTGAAGCGCTGGTCATCCTGCGGAGATGATGGCGGCGGCACAGAACCTCGTAACTGATCTTCTCCACCGGGCGGTTGACATCGCCCACAACCACCTGAGCACCCTCGACCACCATCTCCCCAGCCACCGTACGGGCGTTGTGCGTTGCCCGCGCGCCGCACCAGCACAGCGCCTCCACCTGGAGGGTCTCGATCCGGTCGGCCAGCTCGATCAGCCGCTGCGAGCCAGGAAAGAGCTTGGTGCGGAAGTCGGTGGTGATGCCGAAGGCAAAGACATCGAGCCCGAGATCGTCCACGACCCGCGCCAACTGATCAATTTGCGCCGGCGCGAGGAACTGCGCCTCGTCGACGATCACATAATCGACCTTGCCGCCCTTGGACAACTGACCGACCACATATCCGTACACATCCATACCCTCGGTGGCCTCGACGGCTTCTGTGACCAGGCCCAGTCGCGAGGACAGCTTCCCCTCGCCCGCCCGGTCATCCCGCGTGAAGATCACGCCCCGAAGACCCCGGGCTGAGCGGTTATGCCCGATCTGGAGCGCCAAAGTTGACTTTCCACAGTCCATAGTTCCAGAGAAGAACACCAATTCGGACATCAGGAGCGCGGGACCTTCCGAATCGAACCAAGACGGCACACACCGCCCACACGAACAACAACCGCACCCAACGTCACAACCCCGCACACAGCACCATCAACGCATGGCGAATGCCCAAACAAGTCGGTCGACTTCCCGCAGTCCATCGTTCCGGAGAAGAACACCAGCTCGGGCATGGAAAAGTGCGGCCTTTCGGGGCGGGGCGGAAGGGAGGGGGGTGAGGGGGCGGCGAGAGGCGCGGGCGTGCGCCCCCTGCTCAGGTACGGACTTCGAGCAGCGGCACCAGCTGCTCCACGGCCGTCATCGAGCCGTGGTTGCCGACCATCGACGACTCCTTCGGCTCGCGCTGCGAGGCGATGATGAGGACGTCGTCGTGGGCCGCCGCGACCACGTCACCGATGCGGGCGTACACCCGTTCGTCGACGTGCGGGCCGAACCAGCCGGCCGCGATCGCCTCCTCCCGTGAGGCCACCCAGAACTGCTCGCCGAGCACCTCGCGCCAGCAGGTCAGCACGTCGTTCTCGGCGCCGGGCAGGGCGTAGATGTGCCGGGCACGTCCCTCGCCGCCGAGCAGGGCGACTCCGGCGCGCAGCTCCCAGTCCTCGTCGAAGTCGATGCGGTGCCGCTCGTCGAACGGGATGTCGATCATGCCGTGGTCGGCGGTGACATACAGCGCGGTGCGCGGCGGCAGCTGCTCCGCCAGGCGTTGGGCGAGCCGGTCGACGCACATGAGCTGGCCGCGCCAGGCGTCGGAGTCGACGCCGTAGCGGTGGCCGGCGCCGTCCAGTTCGGCGTAGTACGTGTACACCAACGAGCGGTCGCCGGCGGCCAGTTGCTCGGCCGCCAGGTCCATCCGGTCCTCGCCGGTGAGCCGGCCGCGGAAGGTGCCGCCGCTGAGGGCGACCTTGGTGAGCGGGGTGTGCTCGAAGGTCGGGGAGGACACCTGGGCGGTGTGCACACCGGCCGCGTCCGCGAGCTGGAAGACGGTCGGGTACGGCTGCCAGGCGTACGGGTCCGTCCAGGGCTGCCAGCGGAGCTGGTTCATCAGCTCGCCGGTCTCCGGGTTGCGGACCGTGTATCCGGGCAGGCCGTGAGCCCCCGGCGGCAGACCGGTGCCGACCGAGGCGAGCGAGGTCGCGGTGGTCGCCGGGTAGCCCGCGGTCAGGGGACGGCCGGTGCCGCCGCGGGAGGACGCCAGCAGCGAGGTGAGGAAGGGCGCCTCGTCGGGGTGTGCCTTGAGCTGCTCCCAGCCGAGACCGTCGATCAGGAACACGCAGTTGCGGTCGGCTGCGGTGAGTTCCGCGATCACCGAGGTCTGGCCCGGCACGCCCATGCCCGCGGCCAGGGTGGGCAGAAGGTCGGCGAGGGAACCGGATCCGTACTGAGGCAGAGGCGCGGACCCGGCGGCGAGCGGCTCCGGGTGGTCCTCCCAGGTGGGCAGTGCCATCAGTGGTTCAGATCCGCGGTCGCCTCGGAGAGGGACTGCGCGAAGGCGAGCGCCTGGCGCACCGTCTCCGGGCCGTCCCCGGCCTCGCTGACCCGGAGGCTGAGGTCGTCCGCCGTCGAGCTGCCCGTGTACCCGTGGTCCGCCTCGCAGTTGGGGTCGCCGCAGGCGGCGGGCTCCAGGTCGATACGGGAGACGGCACCCCAGCCGATGGTCAGCACGACCTCGCGGGGCAGGGTGCCCGGGGTGTACGACTCCGGGTTGGCGACCATGCGACTGACGACGACCGACGAGATCCGGCCGAGCTTCACCGACTCCGTCGACGTCGTGGCGTACGGCGACGGGGAGGTGTCGTCCGCGGCCTGCTCGTCGGTGTGGCTCACGATGAAGCGGGTGTCGGTGAGGACCAGGACGGTGACATGGCGACGGACCTCGTTCGCGTCGAACGTGGTCTCCTGGTGGACCAGGTACGACCGAATGGGCTCGCCGCCCACCGCGGCTTCCACCGCTTCGGCCACGAGAGCCGGGTAGTAGCCGCTGCGCTCGATCGCCGCGCGCAGACCCTGGGTCGTCGTACTGGTCTTGGCCATGACGTCCATCCTACGGGGACGCACTGACTGCGAGGCACCGCTCGTCACCGCTCAGTACGGCGGGAGGGTCCGCGGGCCGAGGTCGCCACGGGCCGGCGGCGGCGCGAGGCGCACGGAGGCGCCGAGCACGCTGAGGCCGCGGGGGGAGACGACGACCGGTTCCAGGGTGACCGCGACGATCTCGGGGTGGTCGGCGACCAGCCGTGACACGCGCAACATCAGCTCCTCGAGGGCAGGTGTGTCCACGGGGGCGGAGCCGCGCCAGCCGAACAGCAGCGGCGCCGTCCGGATCGACCGGACCAGAGAGGCGGCGTCGCGGTCGGTGACCGGAATCAGGCGGTGCGCCATGTCGTCGAGCAGCTGCGAGGCGGCCCCGGCGAGCCCGAAGGACAGCACGGCGCCCGCCCCCGGGTCGATCACGGCCCGTACGAGGGTGTCCACGCCGCGTGGTGCCATGCCCTGGACGACCGGCCGCAGCTCCTCCGGCCTCCCGAACAGGTCGCTCAATTCGGCGTACGCGCGCCGCAGTTGCTCCTCGTCGGCCAGGTCGAGGCGGACCCCGCCCAGGTCGGCGCGGTGCCGCAGATGCGGCGCGGTGGCCTTGAGGGCGACCGGGTAGCCGATCGCCAGGGCGGCCCGGGCGGCGGCGTCGGGGGTGGGCGCGGGCAGGGCCCTGCGGGCGTGGATGCCGTACCGGGCCAGCAGGTCGCAGGTCTCGTCGGTGCCGAGCGTGAGGCCCTGGCCCCGCGCGAGCAGCCTTCCGATGAGCGCGGCGGCGCCCTTCTCGTCGATGTCGTCGTACTCGGGCACCTTGCCGGGCTCGGCGGTGTCGCGTCGCCACTGGGCGTATCTGACCGCTTCCGCCAGTGCCCGGACGGCGCGTTCGGCGGCGGGGTAGGCGGGGATCAGACGGGCGTCCGACGGGGCCTGAACCGTGGCGGGCGGCGGTCCCGCCGGGCGCGTGAGGTCGGTGCGCCGGCCCTGGGGCGAGGTGCTGGCCGCGGCGGACAGGGCCTCGGCGAGCCCGCCCAGCTCGACGTGGACCACGAGCACCGGCTTCGCGGGGGCCGCCGCGGCGGCCGAGCGGAGGGCCTGCGCGAGCGCCGCGTCCCCTGCCGAGGCCTCCCCCACCGCCGGGATGGCCGTCACGACGACGGCGTCGCAGGCGTCGTCGGCGAGCGCCGCGGTCAGCGCCCGGTGGAAGTCCTCGGCCGATGCCGCCGTCGTCAGGTCGAGCGGCGGCAACGGGCGCAGCCCTTCCGTCAGGCAGGCGTCGTAGGTCAGCAGGCCGAGCGACTCGGAGTTGCCGAGGATCGCCACCCGGGGCCCGGCGGGCAGCGGCTGGCGGGCCAGCAGCAGCCCCGCGTCCACCAGTTCCGTGATCGTGTCCACCCGGATCACCCCGGCCTGCCGCAGCAGCGCGGAGACCGTGGCGTGCGGCAGCCGCGTGGCGCGTACGGCGTGGCCCTGGGGGGCGCCTCCGTGTCGCGCGCCCTGCACCACGACCAGGGGCTTGGCGGCGGCCGTGCGCCGTGCGAGCCGGTTGAACTTGCGCGGGCTGCCGATGGTCTCCAGATACATCAGGGCGACATCGGTTTCCGGGTCCTCGTACCAGTACTGGAGGACGTCGTTGCCCGAGACGTCCGCCCGGTTCCCGGAGGAGACGAAGGTCGACACACCGGTGACCCCGGTGACGCCTCCGCCGCGCCGGTGCAGCCGTGAGAGCAGCGCGATGCCGATGGCGCCGGACTGGGCGAACAGCCCTATGCGCCCGGTGCGCGGCATCTCGGGCGCGAGGGAGGCGTTGAGCCGGACGTCGGGTGAGGTGTTGATGATCCCGAAGGCGTTGGGCCCGATGATCCGCATCCCGTACGACCGCGCGAGGCGCAGCAGATCCCGCTGGCGTTCGCGTCCGTCCGGCCCGCTCTCGGCGTATCCCGCGGAGATCACCACCAGGCCCTGCACCCCGTGCTCGCCGCACTCGGCGACGGCCTCGGGGGCGTGCTCCGCGGGGACGGCGACGACCGCGAGGTCCACCGGCTCGGGGATCTCGCGGACGGAGCGGTGGGCGGGGACCCCGTCGAGTTCCTTGCGGTCCTCCTCGAAGGCCTTGTTCACCGCGTACAGGCGGCCGGTGTACCCGCCGTCTCTGAGGTTGTCGAGAACGCTGCGGCCCACTCCCCCGGGTGTGCGGCCCGCGCCGATCACGGCGACCGAGCCGGGGGCCAGCAGTCGCTGCACCGACCGTGCCTCGGCCCGCTGCTCCCGCGCCCGCTGCACGGCCAGCGACCGGTCGGTGGGCTCCAGGTCCAGTTCCAGGCGTACGACGCCGTCCTCGAAGCTGCGCTGCTGCTGGTACCCGGCGTCCGTGAACACCTTGATCATCTTGGAGTTGGCGGGCAGCACCTCGGCGGCGAACCGGCGGATGCCGCGCTCCCTCGCGACCGCCGCGATGTGTTCGAGGAGGGCCGACGCGACCCCGCGTCCCTGGTGCGCGTCCTGCACGAGGAAAGCGACCTCGGCCTCGTCGGAGGGCGCGGAGGCGGGCATGCCGTCGGCGCCGATCCGGTCGTAGCGTACGGTGGCGATGAACTCGCCGCCGATCGTGGCCGCGAGTCCCACCCTGTCCACAAAGTCGTGGTGCGTGAAGCGGTGGACGTCCCTGGCGGACAGACGTGGGTACGGCGCGAAGAAGCGGTAGTACTTCGACTCGGCGGAGACCTGCTCGTAGAAGCTGACGAGGCGGTCGGCGTCATCAACGGTGATGGGCCTGATGCGTGCGGTGCCGCCGTCGCGGAGCACCACGTCGGCCTCCCAGTGGGCGGGGTACTCATGCCGGTCCGACGCGGTCTGCATGGGCCCCAGAGTACGGCTCGCGTCCGGCGACGACGCGAGGCAGGCTGGGGGAACCGTGCGCGGACCGTCCAGCATGCGGACCCTCCGGGGAGGGGGCTTCCGTCCGGTCCGGGAACCCTTCACCATATGGAAAACTGGTCTAGACAACCCTGAAACCGAAGGGCAGCAACACATGGCTGAGCGCCGCGTCAACGTCGGCTGGGCCGAGGGCCTCCACGCCCGTCCCGCCTCCATCTTCGTCCGGGCGGCAACGGCGTCCGGCGTCCCCGTGACCATCGCCAAGGCCGACGGCAACCCCGTCAACGCCGCGTCCATGCTGGCGGTCCTCGGGCTGGGCGCCCAGGGCGGCGAGGAGGTCGTCCTGGCCTCCGACGCGGACGGCGCGGACGCCGCGCTGGACCGTCTGGCCAAGCTGGTCGCCGAGGGTCTCGAGGAGCTCCCGGAGACCGTCTGACCCTTCGGACACCCCGGTCACGAAAGCCGCGTCACCCCTGAGGGACGCGGCTTTCGCCGTCTCCCGGCAGCGGACCCGGCGGGCTTCGCGGCCCCGAGGGCGGCATCTCCACCCGGCGCGCGCGAGAAATTCGGCGCGGTCGCGAGAATTCCGCACCGCACCCGGAAATCACGTACGCCGGATTTATCGGGGCACGCGAGAACGAGGGCAGCCGAAATGGGCTTCGCGGAATATCCCTCTTTGTATACGGCGCCTGTGTTAATGCCGGGCTCCCGACACGTTTACGGCATGTTGCGAAGTCCTCACTCGGTCCGCGCGGTCGCCCGCGCCGGGCAGACGCAGCCGGTGCGCGGCGGTCGCGCGCTCGGTGTGCAGTGCCGTGATGGCGCGCGCCCGCTCACTGTCGCCGCGCGCGACGGCGTCCACGATGCCGCCGTGCTCGGCCCAGGACTCCACGGGGCTGACCGGCGCCTCGACCGTGTACATCCAGGCGATCTTGTGCCGTAGCTGACCGAGCGTCGAGGCGAGCACGGGGCTCCCGCAGGACTGTGCCAGGGTCTCGTGGAACCAGCCGCCCAGCGAGCGCAGATCCTCGCTGGGGCCTCTCCTGACGCGCTCCTGACCCAGTCTGACCAGGCCGCGCAGCACCTTGAGATGGGCCTCGGTGCGACGCTGTGCGGCGCGCGCGGCCCCCAGCGGCTCCAGCAGCATCCGCATCTCCAGAAGGTCGGCGGCCTCCTGCTCGGTGGGTTCCGCGACACATGCGCCCGCGTGTCTGCGGGTGACGACGAAGCCCTCTGCCTCCAGGGTGCGCAGGGCCTCGCGGACGGGGACGCGGGAGACGCCGTAGCGGCGGGCGAGGAGTTCCTCGGTCAGCCGGCTGCCGCGCTCGTAGAGACCCGCGACGATGTCGTCACGGATCGCCGTGCATACCGAGTGCGCCGGAATACGCATGCCCGACCACCGCCTTAATCCCCGTGAAACGTCCCCGGTCGACGTGTGTCCAGCCGACTCTATTGCAGCGCGCCGGAATTTCCGACGGCAGGCCGGAATCCATGGATATTTTTTGGACAGACAGGAGTTCGAAACGACGAAGGCCCCGGCTGAGGGGCCGGGGCCGTCACCTTCACGGGCGCCGTGCGGCGGCCGGCGGTCAGACGTTCACACCGTGCGACCTGAGGTAGGCGACCGGGTCCATGTCCGAGCCGTACTCCGGGGTGGTGCGCGCCTCGAAGTGGAGGTGCGGCCCGGTCGTGTTGCCCGTGGCCCCGGAAAGGCCGATCTGGCCGCCGGGGGTGACGTGCTGGCCCACGGAGACACCGATGGACGACAGATGGCCGTACTGCGTGTAGGTGCCGTCGTTCATCTTGATGACGATCTGGTTGCCGTACGCGCCGCCCCAGCCGATCTCCACGACCGTGCCCGAGCCGACCGCGTGGACAGGCGTGCCCGTGGCGGCGTGGAAGTCGATACCGGTGTGGGCGCCGGAGGACCACAGGGAGCCGCCGGTCTTGTAGCCGGTGGAGACGTACGAGTGGTAGATCGGCGCCACGAACGCGTTCAGCCGCTCACGCTCGGCCTCGCGGGCGGCGCGCTCCTTGGCCTCGTGCTCTTTGCGCGCCTTCTCCGCCGCCTCCCGGCGCGCGGCCTCGGCGGCCTTCTTCTGGTCGGCGGCCTGCTTCTGTGCGGCGGCCTGAGCGTCGATCTTCGCCGCGACCGAGTCGCCGAGGGTGACGGCCCGCATGAGTCCCGTCTCCTCGACGGGGTGCCCGGCGGCGAAAGCCGGGGCGGCCAGGGTGCCGATGGCCCCGGTGGTGGTGAGCGCCGCGACGCCCATCGCGTTCGTGGCCGTACGCTGCATACGGCTCGGACGGCGGTGCTTCCCGGTGGCGCAGGTGAACGCCATGAAGTGGCTGGTCCTTTCCTTCCCTCTCGCCTACCGGGTTAGCTGACGGGTTCGGAGCAGGAAGGTCTCCTACGGGCTGGCGCCCGATTCACCCCAGGGACTGCGTGGGCCCTTCCGGCCGCGAAGGCGACGAGAGCGGGCCCCTCCGGCCGCGAAGGCGACGAGAGAAGGTGGGTCCCCGGCTCCCCTGGCTCGCGCCGTACGGGGACTCGGCGATGACTGTCCGGTGCCGCGGGTGCGGCGCACTGCCTGACGAACAGCCCGACAGACGCTAGAAGGGCCCTCTGTCCCCCGGCAAACCGAGCGTGGGGTTTGTAGCGCATCCCACAGGGCAGAGGGGCAGCCTCTATGGCAATACGGACAAAACCCAAGGAGAAGGGCCCTGATGACGGGGGACGTCACCAGGGCCCCTGCGGAACGTCGCCGTTCCGGACGCCTGCCAGGAGCGTCTACTCGGCCCGTACGACGTGCACTTCGCCGATGCCGAGCGCCTTGACGGGCTCCTCGATCTGCGCGGCGTCACCGACCAGGACGGTCACCAGACGGTCCACCGGGAAGGCGTTCACGACGGCGGCCGTGGCCTCGACCGTGCCGGTGTCGGCGAGCCTCTGATAGAGCGTCGACTGGTAGTCGTCCGGCAGGTGCTGCTCGACCTGGTCGGCGAGCGAGCTCGCGACGGCGGCCGCGGTCTCGAACTTGAGCGGCGCCACACCCACCAGGTTCTGCACGGCGACATCGCGCTCGGCGTCCGTCAGCCCCTCGGCGGCGAGCGTGCGCAGTACCTTCCAGAGGTCGTCGAGCGCCGGGCCGGTGTTCGGCGTGTCGACGGAGCCGCTGATGGCCAGCATCGCGGCGCCGGTGCCGTCGGGCGCGGAGCGCAGGACCTGGCCGAACGACCGCACACCGTAGGTGTAGCCCTTCTCCTCCCGCAGGACGCGGTCCAGGCGCGAGGTCAGGGTGCCGCCGAGGCAGTACGTGCCGAGCACCTGTGCGGGCCACACCCGGTCGTGGCGGTCCGCGCCGACGCGGCCGATGAGCAACTGCGTCTGGACGGCCCCGGGGCGGTCCACGATGATCACGCGGCCGGTGTCGTCGGCGGTCACCGGGGGCACGGGGCGCGGCTTGGCGGCCTCCCCCGTCCAGGCCCCGAGGGTGTCGCCGAGGAGCGCGTCGAGGTCGACGCCAGTGAGGTCGCCGACCACGACGGCGGTGGCCGTGGAGGGCCGCACATGCCGCTCGTAGAACCCGCGGACGGCGGCCGCGTCGATGGTCTCGACCGTCTCCTCGGTGCCCTGACGCGGGCGCGACATCCGCGAGGACGCCGGGAACAGCTCCTTGGAGAGCTCCTTGGCGGCGCGGCGGGCCGGGTTCGCCATCTCGTGCGGGATCTCGTCGAGGCGGTTGTGCACCAGGCGCTCGATCTCGCTCTCGTCGAACGCCGGTGCCCTCAGGGCGTCGGCGAGCAGCCCGAGCGCCTTCGGGAGGCGGGAGACGGGCACTTCGAGGGACAGCCGCACCCCGGGGTGGTCGGCGTGCGAGTCGAGGGTGGCGCCGCAGCGCTCCAGCTCGGCGGCGAACTCCTCGGCGGAGTGCTTGTCGGTGCCCTCCGAGAAGGCGCGCGCCATGATCGTGGCGACGCCGTCGAGGCCGGCCGGCTCGGCGTCCAGGGGTGCGTCGAGGAGCACCTCGACGGCGACGACCTGCTGGCCGGGGCGGTGGCAGCGCAGCACGGTCAGGCCGTTGTCCAGGGCGCCGCGCTCGGGTGCGGGGAACGCCCAGGGCCGGGCCGTGCCGGGCTGGGGCTGCGGGTGGAAGTCCATGGTCGCGAGCTCGGTCACTTCGCCGACTCCTCGTCGTTGCTGGTGCCTTCGGCAGCGGTGGTCTCGGCGGCTTCCGGGGTGTCGGCAGTGACCGGCTCGTACACGAGCACCGCGCGGTTGTCGGGGCGCAGGCGGGCCTTGGCGATCTCCTGCACCTCCTCGGCGGTGACGTCGAGCACCCGCTGCACGGCGGTCAGGGCGAGCTGGGGGTCGCCGAACAGCACCGCGTACCGGCACAGTTCGTCCGCGCGGCCCGCGACCGTGCCGAGCCGGTCCAGCCATTCGCGCTCCAACTGGGCCTGGGCGCGCTCCATTTCCTCGGCCGTGGGGCCCTGCTCGGCGAACCGGGCCAGCTCCTCGTCGATGGCGGACTCGATGACGGGCACCTCGATGTCGCCGGAGGTCTTCACGTCCAGCCAGCCCAGGGAGGGCGCTCCGGCCAGCCGGAGGAGACCGAAGCCGGCGGCGACGGCCGTGCGGTCACGCCGTACGAGCCGGTTGTAGAGCCGGGAGGACTCGCCGCCGCCGAAGATGGTGAGGGCCAGGTCCGCCGCGTCGCACGCACGCGTGCCGTCCTGCGGCAGCCGGTAGGCGGCCATGAGGGCGCGCGCCGGGACCTCGTCCTCGACGACCTCGCGCAGCTGCTCGCCGATGATGTCGGGCAGCGAGCCGTCGCGCGGCGCGGGCTTGCCGTCGTGGGCCGGGATGGACCCGAAGTACTTCTCGACCCAGGCGAGGGTCTGCTGCGGGTCGATGTCCCCGACGATGGAGAGGACGGCGTTGTTGGGCGCGTAGTACGTGCGGAAGAAGGCGCGCGCGTCCTCCAGGGTGGCCGCGTCCAGGTCCGCCATCGAACCGATGGGCGTGTGGTGGTACGGGTGGCCCTCGGGGTAGGCGAGCGCGGTCAGCTTCTCGAAGGCGGTGCCGTACGGAACGTTGTCGTAGCGCTGGCGGCGCTCGTTCTTCACGACGTCCCGCTGGTTCTCCATGGACTCGTCGTCGAGGGCGGCGAGCAGGGAGCCCATGCGGTCGGCCTCCAGCCAGAGGGCGAGCTCCAACTGGTGGGTCGGCATGGTCTCGAAGTAGTTCGTGCGCTCGAAGCTCGTCGTGCCGTTCAGCGAGCCGCCCGCGCCTTGCACCAGCTCGAAGTGGCCGTTGCCTTTCACCTGTCCCGAGCCCTGGAACATCAGGTGCTCGAAAAGGTGGGCGAGGCCGGTGCGGCCCTCGACCTCGTGACGCGAGCCGACGTCGTACCAGAGGCACACCGCCGCGACCGGGGTCAGGTGGTCCTCGGAGAGCACCACGCGCAAACCGTTGGCCAGGCGGTGCTCGGTCGCTGTCAGGCCCCCGGAGCCTGCCTCGGCTGTGGCCGTGTGACCCATGGGCATGTACGTCCCTTCGATCGCGGAGCTGTCGCGGAATCCCGCAGTTTCCTACCAGTCCTGTCACTGTATGCAAGCGTGCGGACCAGTGGCGAAGTTCCCGGGCTGCGTACGCCCAGAGCGAGACTGTGATTACGGGGGGTGGAGGACACCGTACGGTGTTGACAACCCCAGGACGCGCCCGTTCCCGGGCCGAGGGCTCCGTAGTACGGGTCCTGGTCCGCGTTGTCGGTGCGGCGGTCCACAATGGTCGGCGTCAGATTCCGTTCATGCCCAGCGCAGACTGTGAAGGAGCCGGCAGCAATGGCCCGCCGCAGCACGAAGACCCCGCCGCCCGACGACGACTACGAGGAGAAGATCCTCGACATCGACGTCGTCGACGAGATGCAGGGCTCCTTCCTCGAGTACGCCTACTCGGTCATCTACTCCAGGGCCCTGCCGGATGCCCGCGACGGCCTCAAGCCGGTGCACCGGCGCATCGTCTACCAGATGAACGAGATGGGCCTGCGCCCCGAGCGCGGCTATGTGAAGTGCGCCCGTGTCGTGGGCGAGGTCATGGGCAAGCTGCACCCGCACGGCGACGCGTCCATCTACGACGCCCTGGTGCGCATGGCCCAGCCCTTCTCGATGCGTGTCCCGCTCGTCGACGGCCACGGCAACTTCGGTTCGCTCGGCAACGACGACCCGCCGGCCGCCATGCGGTACACCGAGTGCCGTATGACCGAGGCGACGAGCCTGATGACCGAGTCGATCGACGAGGACACGGTCGACTTCGCGCCCAACTACGACGGCCAGGAGCAGGAGCCGGTGGCCCTGCCCGCCGCCTTCCCGAACCTGCTGGTGAACGGCGCCTCGGGTATCGCGGTCGGCATGGCGACGAACATGCCGCCGCACAACCTGGGTGAGGTCATCGCGGCCGCCCGCCATCTGATCCGCTATCCGAACGCGGATCTGGACGCCCTGATGAAGCACGTCCCGGGTCCGGACCTGCCGACCGGCGGACGGATCGTCGGCCTCTCGGGCATCCGGGACGCCTACGAGTCGGGCCGCGGCACCTTCAGGATCCGCGCCACGGTCTCGGTGGAGGACGTGACCGCGCGCCGCAAGGGCCTGGTCGTCACCGAGCTGCCGTTTACGGTCGGCCCGGAGAAGGTGATCGGCAAGATCAAGGACCTGGTCGGCTCGAAGAGGCTCCAGGGCATCGCGGACGTCAAGGACCTCACCGACCGCCAGCACGGTCTGCGCCTGGTCATCGAGATCAAGAACGGCTTCGTGCCGGAGGCGGTCCTGGAGCAGCTCTACAAGCTGACGCCCATGGAAGAGTCCTTCGGCATCAACAACGTGGCCCTGGTCGACGGCCAGCCGCTGACCCTGGGCCTCAAGGAGCTGCTGGAGGTCTACCTCGACCACCGCTTCGACGTCGTCCGCCGCCGCTCGGAGTTCCGCCGCGGAAAGCGGCGCGACCGCCTCCACCTGGTGGAGGGCCTGCTCACCGCGTTGGTGGACATCGACGAGGTCATCCGTCTGATCCGCTCCAGCGAGAACTCCGCGCAGGCCAAGGAGCGCCTGATGGAGCGCTTCTCGCTGAGCGAGGTCCAGACGCAGTACATCCTCGACACCCCGCTGCGCCGTCTGACCAAGTACGACCGCATCGAGCTGGAGGCGGAGAAGGACCGGCTCAACGCCGAGATCGCGGAGCTGACCCGGATCCTGGAGTCGGACGCGGAGCTGCGCAAGCTGGTCTCCGCCGAACTGGCCGCGGTGGCCAAGAAGTTCGGCACGGAGCGGCGCACGGTGCTCCTGGAGTCCTCCGGCGCCCCGGCCCCGACGGTCTCACTGCAGGTCGAGGATGCCCCGTGCCGGGTGCTGATGTCGTCGACGGGCCTGCTGGCGCGGACGGCGAACGGCGATCCGTTCGAGGAGGACACCGAGGGCAAACGCGCCAAGCACGACGTGATCGTCTCGGCGGTCCCGGCGACGGCACGCGGCGAGGTGGGCGCGGTGACGTCCGCCGGGCGGCTGCTGCGGGTGAGCGTGATCGACCTGCCGCAGCTGCCGGAGACGGCGGCACGGCCGACCCTCTCCGGCGGCGCGCCGGTGTCGGAGTTCGTCTCCCTGGAGGCGGGCGAGACGGTGGTCTGCCTGACGACGCTGGACGAGTCCTCCCCGGGCCTCGCGCTCGGTACGGAACAGGGCGTCGTCAAGCGTGTCGTCCCGGACTACCCCGCGAACAGGGAAGAGCTGGAGGTCATCACCCTCAAGGAGGGCGACCGGATCGTCGGCGCGATCGAACTGCGCACCGGCGAGGAGGACCTGGTCTTCATCACGGACGACGCGCAGCTGCTGCGCTACCCGGCGTCCCAGGTGCGGCCGCAGGGCCGCCCGGCGGGAGGCATGGCCGGCGTCAAGCTCACCGACGGCGCGAAGGTGATCTCCTTCACGGCGGTGGACCCGGCGGTCGATGCGGTGGTCTTCACCGTCGCCGGCTCGCGCGGCACGCTCGACGACTCGGTGCAGACGACCGCCAAGCTGACCCCGTTCGACCAGTTCCCGCGCAAGGGCCGGGCCACGGGCGGTGTCCGCTGCCAGCGGTTCCTCAAGGGCGAGGACTGTCTGTCACTGGCCTGGGCGGGCGCTGCGCCGGCCCGGGCCGCGCAGAAGAACGGCACGCCGGCCGAGCTGCCCGAGATGGACCCGCGGCGTGACGGCTCGGGTGTGTCACTGGCCAAGACGGTCGCGGTGGTGGCCGGACCGATGTAGGTCAGTCCTGCGGGTCGCCGGGGTCACCGAGGTGCTCGGCGACCCCGGTCTCCGTGTCCTGGACGTATCGGACGTAGCGAAGAACGCCCCACATGCTGTGCTCGTCGGCCTGGGAGGCGTCGTCCGTGCACGCCTGGAGCTCCTTGTGCAGGGCGGTGGTATCGATGCCGGACCCGATCAGGACGAGCTGGGTGAGCCGCTCGTCGCCGGCGCGCCACGGCTCCGGGTAGAAACGCAGAAACCTGCCGACGGCGTGCACGGCGTACCGGTTGCGCGGGTCCGCGGCGCCGAAGTCGACATATCCCTTGATCCGGTAGAGCCCCTCCGGCCGGGTGTCCAGGAAGTCCAGCAGGCGCCTGGGGCTCATGGGCACGGCCGAGCGGAAGGAGAGGCTGTCGTAGGCCGCGTGCAGGTGGGTGTGGTGGTGCGCGTCGTACGAGTGGTGCGGGTCGGAGTGCCCGTGGCCCGAGCAGCCGTCCTCGACATCCTGGCCGTCCGCGTGGTCGTGCTGCCGGTGGAGGTCGTCGAAGGACAGCTGCCCGATCCGCTCCTCGGCCGGTCGGCAGTCGAAGAGCAACTCGGGATCGATACGGCCGTAGGCGGCCGGTACGACGGCGGCCCCCTCGGCGAGCGCCTGCACGAGCCGGAGGACCCGCTCGCCCTCGCCGGCCCGGCCGTTCTCGCCGACCCGGTCGGTCTTGTTGACGACCACGAGGTCGGCGAGGGCGAGGTGTCGGTCGAGCTCGGGATGCTTCTCCCGGGTGGCGTCGAACTCCACCGCGTCGACGACCTCCACAAGTCCTCCGTAGACGACCTGCGGCTGCTCGCTGGCGAGCACCATGCGGACGAGTTCCTGTGGCTCGGCGAGTCCGCTGGCCTCGATGACGATGACGTCGATACCGGCGGGCGGCTGGGCGAGCCGGTCGAGATAGCCGTCGAGTTCGCTCACGTCGACGGCGCAGCACAGGCATCCGTTGCCGAGGGAGACCGTGGAGTCCCCGAGCGCCCCGGCGACCGCCATCGCATCGATCCCGATGGCCCCGAAGTCGTTGACGATCGCGCCGATGCGGCTGCCTCCGCTGTGGTGGAGGAGATGGTTGAGCAGGGTGGTCTTGCCCGACCCCAGGAATCCGGCGAGTACGACGACCGGAATCTGCTGCGGACCCGACGACGGCTGACTCAACGTGCGCCCTTTCTCCCACCGACGTCCCACCGACGTCTGGGCGACGCCCCCGCGACGCCCCGGCACGGAATGCCGCGCCCCAGGATACGGAGGGGGCGACCCCCGCGACGCGCTGCGCGGCTCGTGGCGGCCGGGCGATGGCGAGGCCGCGACCCGTGCCGCCCTCGCTGCGGGTGCGGGCGTCGTCCAGAAGCGTGAAGCGGTCGAAGACCCTCTCACGGTCGGGCTCGGGCAGCGCTCGGCACGGCGGATCGCGGCTGCGCTCATGGCCCTCCGGAGTGACCATGGGGAGTGGATCGCACATCCGGCCCGCGAGACAGGGGCGACCGACCGTGCGGCTGCGGTGACCGCCCCGCCGCACGCTTTGGTCATCTCAGGAAGTGAATCATGAGTCGCCACGCGACAAGCAGCCCCGGCCCGCTCCGCGGCGCCGCTGAGGGGGACGCGACAGCGCTCGATGCGCTGCTGGCAACCGCAGCGTGCGAAGCGGTGGAGCGGATGGACTCCGAAGCGAGCATCGTCTACCTCTTCTGCCCGTCGGAGAGGCAACTGGGCGCGGCAATGATCTGCGGCACCCCTCCCTCGATCTTCATGGTGCCGGAGCGGATGGCACTGGACTCCCCGTACACGTCCGCACGGGCCTGGCAGGCCGAGAGTGTGGTGGTCCTCGGGGAGCCGCGGGAATGTCCGCACGGAGCGGAGTACACGGGGCTCGGGCCGTTCCCCTACACCGTGGCCTCCACGCCCTTGATCTTCGCCGGTCGCCGGCTCGGGGTGCTGACCGTCCTCCGGATGCCGTCGCGGGTGGGTGCCTTGGGCGACGACCAGCGCGAGCGGCTCCGTGAGTCCGGCGACCGGCTGGCGCGCGAGCTGGCCTCGCTGGCGGAGCACGGGGTGTCACTCGCGCTTCGGTCTGCGCCGCTGCTGGTGCCCGCGATGCTCGGATCACGTTCCTCGTACGCGGCGCCCCGTGCGCATGGCTGGGGCCTTCCCGGTGTCCCCGGCTCCGCGCCTTTGACCTGCATGTACCACTTGAGCAAGCTCAGCGACGCGCTCAATCAGGCGCTGGACACAGATGATGTCACCCAGGCCGCCCGGATGCGCATGATGGAGCCTTTCGGCGCCCAGGTCCTCGTCCTGAGCGTGGTTCGTGACGGCCGGCTGTGGGTGGTGGGCCACTCCGGCAAGTCCTCCGCGATCGTGAAACATCTGCACGGCTCGCGCGCTGACGGCGCCACACCGGAAGCCGACACCGTTCTGGGCCGCGACCCGAGGTTCTTCCGAGACCGCGCCGGCCTGCTGGCCGCCTACCCCGACGCGCTCGACACCGGTCAGAACGCGTGGGCGTTCCTCCCGCTGAGGGCAAGCGGGCGGACGACGGGTGTCTGCTCCCTGGGCTTCGGCAAGGAACACTCCTTCGAGCCCGAGGAGCAGGCGGTGCTGATGTTCATGGCGGACGTGGTTGCGCCGGCGCTGCAACGAACCCGTCTGAGCGAGAGCGAGCACATGCTCGCCGTGAGCCTTCAGAAGACACTGCTGCCGCGCATCCTCACGGACCTGCCGCAGGTGGTCACCACCGCCCGCTACCTGCCCGCCCCGGCGACCGCGGGGGTGGGAGGGGACTGGTACGACGTGATCACCTTGCCCCAGGACAGGATGGGGCTGATCGTCGGGGACGTCCAGGGCCATGGCATCGAGAGTTCGGCGGCCATGGGCCAGTTGCGCAGCACGGTGCTTGCCTACGCCACCGAGGGCCATGGGCCGGCGGCGGTGATGAACAGGGCCGGCAAGTGTCTCGCCGCAATCGGCACCGAGTTGACGGCGACATGTTGCTTCGCCTGTCTGGACACCGCTGACGGTTTGCTCGAAGTGGCCCTGGCCGGCCATCCGGCGCCCCTGTTGCGCGAACCCGGCGCAGGTGTCCAGGCACTGGACGCGCCGTCGAACGTACCGCTCGGCGTCCAGTCCGACACTCCCTACCAGGCTTTCGACATCACCCTCGCGCCCGGCTCGCTCCTGCTCCTCTACACCGACGGCCTCGCCGGCCGACAGACCGCGGACGTGGTGGACATCGCCCGGTGCATGCTCTCCGCCGGCATCCGGGAAACCGGCGACAATCTGGAGCGGCTCGCCGACCGGCTCACCGACGCTGCCCCCGAACCTCCTGAGCGCCGTGACGATGTCGTCCTGCTGCTCGCCCGCTACGAAGGCGCGCTGCCGGGTACCCATGGCCGGGTCAACCGGATGATGATCCAGAGGCACGATCTGCGGGGTGTCCGCACAGCGCGCAGATTCGTCCGTGACAGCATGCGGGAGTGGGGCCGGGACGCGATGGCGGACGATCTGGAACTCATCGTCTCCGAAGTGGTGACCAACGCCCTGATCCACGCCGACAGCGAGGTCGACCTGCGGCTGCGCGAGTACCCGGACCACGTTCGTCTGGAGGTCAGGGACTCCGCCTCGACGCCCCCGATACCCTCCTCGATCTCCGTCCTCGAAGAGGAGAACGCGCAGGCCGAACATGGACGCGGCCTCGTCATCGTCGACGGCCTCGCCCGCATATGGGGCACTTCACCCAGTGGCCGTGGCAAGACGGTCTGGTTGGAGCTGGCCACCTGAGCCGCAGCACCGAACACGTCAACCGCCCGGTCCAGGCTGCGGACTGACGTCCTGGTGCACCATGCCTCAGCTCATCCGGTCGGCCCCCGTCCAGCCGGAGATCGCCCTCCACGCGTGGCCCGGCACCGTCGGCTGCGACATCTACGCGTTGACGGCCTCGACGAGCCCGTCGGCCAGCACCCTCACCACGGACTCGCCCGTCCGCGCGGTCGCCGCCCGGATGACCGCCCGCAGCTAATTCGACACGCCCGCTTTCGTAGCGCTGCTCCGGCGGTCGCGGTCGGTCCGTGGAAAGGTCCAGCACGGGAGGTGCGCCGTCCAGGGCGCGCTGCCAGTACTCCTCCTGCTCCGCGAGCACACCGCCGAGGACGGCCTCACGCTGGGCCTGCGCGTGGTCGGCGTACTGGATCTCCAGCGGCGGCGACGGATTCTCGACGCCCTTGTGCAACGCGTCGTACAGAACGCCGAGTTCGCGCCGGGCAACCGAGCTGGGAACCAGAGTCGTTGCTGGGCGAAGGAGGCCGGCCGGACCCGTGCCGCCGGATCGGTGCCGTCGGCGGCGGATCCCCCGTGAGGTGCGGAGCCAAAGAGGCGGGAGCGGCGCGGCGGACGTTCTGCGCCAGCGGTACCTGACCTTTCCTGTCGGTGTGCAACGGGATGTGGGCACGGGGTCCCGGCCGCACAGGGGCGGACGCGCGCCGGGGTTCGGGAGGTGTTCGTGGGGGGTGAGGCCGTCGTCGCCATGGCTGCGCGAGGCGTTGGGCTGGGCGGGGCAAGACGCGCGACCGCTCCGGCAAGGTGACGTGCGGGCGGATGCACCTGCGGACGAGGTGCGGCGCGGCACCCGCCAGCGGCAGCCGCGAGAAGAGCCGCCGGCTCAGCGCGGCCCACGGGAACTCCCGTACGCCCGAGGTCTCCCCGTCGACGAAGAACAGCCCGTCACCCGGTTCACGGGCGACGGGCTCGGGATACCTCGACCAGGACCGACGGCAAGCACGGCGCGAAGAGGAACGGCGGGCGGCCTGCGCGTCCGTGCGCAGGCCGCCCGAGCCGGTCAGCTGAAGAACGGGTCGTCCACGACATGGACCCAGCCGCCGTCCGGCTGGCGTCGGAGGATCTCGGTGGTGGTGGAGACCACCGGCTCCGGTCCGACACCGGTGAGGGTGGCGTTGTTCGACACCAGGGCGACATCGCCGACGTGCCGGATCTCGCGCAGTTCGAGCGTGAGGCGCGCACCGCTGTCGATCATCTGCTGCAGGGCCTCGCGGATGGCGTCCGTGCCCACCAGATGGGTTCCGGGGGTGGGGACGAAGTGGGCGTTCGGCTCGTAGAGCGACACCAGGCCCTCGATGTCAGCGGCCTCCAGGTACTCCATGAACAGGGTCGCCACCTGCTGGGGTGTCTCCGCGCGGCGCCGGGCGGTGGCGCCGACCGGCTTGTCGCCCCAGCCGGCCGCGGCGAGCAGGTCGTACCAGGCGGGATGGGCGCCGTAGGGCAGATGACGGCGCAGCAGCTCGCCCGGGAAGGTCAGCGGGGGCGCCTTCTGGGGCTTGGCCTCGGCCTGGGTGAGGATGGCGTCGCTGAGCGCGTAACCCAGGTCCAGACGCGGGAGCAGGGCGTGCACATCGTCGGCGAGGCCGGGCGGAAGGCTCTCGCGCCGGGCTCCGAGGATGTCGGTGCCGATGCCCGCCTGGGCCAGCACCACCTCGCTGCCCTTCCGCACGGCGATGCCGTCCGAGGTGTGCAGGGCGATGGCGTCCCAGGCGATGGCGATACGCCGTTCGTCGACACCTCGCTCGCGGAGGAACACCGCTGCGGTGTCGGCGCCGTCGACCTCGAAGCGCTGGTCGCCGTTGCCCTCCTCGCTCAGTCCGATGTCATGCAGAACGCAGCTGACGAACAGCAGCTCGTCGTCGTAGTCGGCGCCTGCGCGCAGGCTCTGGTTCCGGGCATGGGCGCGGGCGAAGACGTAACTGCGGACGCTGTGATGGAAGACGAAGGCGGGTGTGGCCCGTGCCGCATAGGCGTATGCGTCCCGGGTGAGGCTCGTGTCGGGGAGGTCGAGTTGCTCGAAGACGGCCAGTGGTGCGCCGGTGGTCATGATGTGTCTCTTTCGACGGATGCCCCGGTCCGGGGCGATCGGTGCGGTGGCCGGGCGGCGCCCTCGTACGTGCCGGGCACCGGGGGTTGCGGCCGCACGGCACGGGGAGCGACAACCGATCGCCCCACGGGGGATGTGGGGCCGGATTGCCGTGCGGGGGCTACAGCTGGGCGACGAACGCGGCGATGTGCGCGGCCACCTGGTCGGGCACCTCGATGGGCGAGAGGTGGCCGGTGTCCTTCAGGACGGTCAGTGAGGCGGTCGGGATCAGCGGCAGCAGGTGGTCGGCGAGCACGGCCGGCGGGTCGACCTTGTCGTGGCTGCCCGCGAGAACCAGCACCGGCACCTCGATGGCTCCGAGGCCGTCCGACACATCCTGGATCAGGCCGTGGCGCGGCCATGTGAGACGGGTCTGGTCACCGCCGCGCAGACTGTCCTCGACCACCTGCCGGCGCAGCTCGGGCGTCAGCCCGCCGTGGGTCAGCATCAGGTCGATGCTCTGCAGAACCGCCTCTTCGTTGTCGTAGGCGTGGGAAACCGTCTCCTGCACCTGTTCGGTCACCCCGATCGGCGCGGGCGGCGCGGGCGCCACGAGGACGACTCCGGCCAGGCCCTCGGGCTGTTGTGCGGCCACCATCTGAGCCACCTTGCCGCCCATGGAGTGCCCGACGAGCACATAGCGGGAGCGTCCGAGCGCGTCGATGACACGCTGTGCGTCGTCCGCGAGCTGCTCCAGGTCGTAGGGCCCCGGCACGCTCGTTGACTCGCCCCATCCGCGCTGGTCGTAGGCCACGAAGGCCTGCCCGGGGTCCAGACGCTGCAACACCGGGATCCAGGTGCGGCGTGAGCCTCCCCAGTAGTGCAGGAAGACCAGCGCCGGGCCGTCGCCCTCGCGGACGTGGGCGTACACCTGGCCGCCCCGCACGTCGAAGAAGCGGCCCACCACATTCTGCGAAGTCATCGTCGGTTCCTCGTCCACGGCCGGGGTCTCGGACAGCTCCACCGGTGTGTGGAGCTGGTTGCCCCGCCCTCGCCATTCGATCCTTCTCCGGAACCTCCCCGTCGGGCCGCGGCTCATCTGCCAGCATGCGCATCTTTCGGGCCACGCCGGTGCGAACGAGCCATCACTCTCCCGCCGCACGAACTGCGGGTTGAGCAGGGGCTCTGCTGGGACGACCCGGGGATCCGAGGGACAGGGCGGCCCGCCGGACCTCCTTGCGAAATATGCACCGGCCGTAACATTGCGGCCATGAACAAGCACCGCGTCACAGTGCTGGCGCTGGACGGCGTGCTGCCCATGGATCTCGGTATTCCCACGCAGATCTTCAACGCCCGTCCGAACACCCCCTACGAGCTCACCGTGTGCGGCGACACCGAGGAGGCCGTGACCACCAGCGCCGGTTTCACTCTCGGACTGACCGCGGGGCTCGAAGCGCTCGCCGAAGCGGACACGATCATCGTCCCGGGCTTCGAGGACTTCCGGCGCCCTCCGCACCCACGGGTGAGGGCCGCTCTCAAGCTCGCCGACCGCGCCGGGATCCGCATCGCCTCCATCTGCACCGGCGCCTTCGCCCTCGCCGCGGCCGGACTGCTCGACGGCCGCACCGTCACCACCCATTGGGCCAGTGCCGATGACCTTGAAGAGCTCTACCCCGGGCTGCGCGTCGACCGCAACGTCCTCTACATCGACAACGACACCATCCTGACCTCCGCGGGCGTCACGGCCGGCATCGATCTGTGTCTGCACCTGGTCCGCAAAGACCTCGGCGCGGCCGTCGCGAACGACATCGCCAGGGACATCGTCGCCGCCCCGCACCGTGACGGTGGACAGGCGCAATACATCGCGAGGAGTCTCCCCGCCCCCCAGGCCACCACGCTCGCCGACACCCGCGAGTGGGCCCTGCGCCGCCTCGAAGAAGAACTCTCCATCCCCCGGCTCTCCCACCATGCCGGCGTCTCCGCACGCACCCTGACCCGCCTATGGCGCCAGGAAACCGGCGTCAGCCCCCACCAATGGCTCGTGAACGCCCGCGTCAACCGTGCGCGAGAACTCCTGGAGACCACCGACCTCCAGGTGGAACAGATCGCCACCCGGTGCGGCCTCGGCAGCGGCGCCAATATGCGCGCCCGCTTCCGTGACGCCGTCGGCATCACGCCCACGGCGTATCGCCGCGCCTTCCAGCACCAGACTGTCTGACGGCCGGGGTCAGTCGAGGCGGTCGCAGAGTTCGTCGACGTAGGCGCGCGGGTCCACGTCGGGCAGCGTCCAGGGCAGGAAGATCGCCCGGTAGATGATGGGGGCCACCAGGTGGTCGATGACATCGTCACCGGTGAAGGTGCTGCCCGGCCGGGCCGCGAAACCGGCCGCTTCCGCCCGCCGGTCGCGCAGGCAGTCCGACTCGCTCTCACCGGCCGCCGCGGCCCCGCCGCGCAGCAGAGCCGCGTTCACCGGCACGCTGTAGTGGCTGACCATCTCCTGACCCCAGGCCGCCAGATCGGCGCGCAGGTCCCCCGTGTCCGGAAGACCGCGGTCCGGGTCGAGCCGGTAGGTCGCCAGGTCATTGATCATGGTCCGCGCGTCACCCCAGCGCCGGTAGATGCTGGAGTGATTCACCCCCGCGCGCTCCGCGACCATCGGAATGGTGATCGCGTCACTGCCGCGTTCGGCGATCAGCTCCTCGACGGCCTTCCGGATGGACGCCAGCACTACGGCGCTACGGCCGCCGGTGCGCCGCCGCGGGGAGGATTCATCAGCCATGCCCCTACTGTAACGCACAACGGTTGGCATTAAGACGTCGTCGGGCCTATAGTGCCACTAACGCACACGCCTTTGCCTTAGGAGGCTCTAGGTGTCCCTCACTCAATCAAGGCCCGACCGCAGCTCCAGCCGCACCACCCCCGAACCCACCCGCGCCCGCAGACTGCTCCCCTCCCGCACGGCATTCGCCGGGTCGGCCGCCGTCTTCGCCGCGCTCTACCTCGCCGCGGGCGCACCCACGCCCCTCCTGGTCGTCTTCGAGCAGCAATGGCACTTCCCCGCCTGGGTACTGACCGTTGCCTTCGCCTCCTACGCCCTCGGCCTGCTCGCGGCCCTTCTCGTCACCGGCTCCCTGTCCGACCACATCGGACGGCGCCCCGTCCTCGTCACTTCGCTCCTCGTGGAGCTCGGGGCGATGCTGATGTTCGTCTTCGCCCCCGACATCGGCTGGGTCATCGCGGCCCGTACCCTCCAGGGCATCGCCACCGGAGCAGCGACCAGCGCCTTCTCCGCCTCCGTCGTGGAACACGCCCCCGAACACCACAAGAAGCTGGGCACCATCATCACCAGCATCGCCCCGGCGGGCGGGCTCGGACTGGGAGCGCTGCTCACCGGCACGGCCATCCAGTTCACCAGCCATGCCACCGTGATCGTGTTCACCGCCCTCGCGGCCGTCATGGTCGTCGGCACGGCCGTCGCCGCCTTCTCCGCGGAGACCGCCACCAAGCGTCCCGGAGCAGCACGCACCCTCGTCCCCCGCGTCTCCCTCCCCCACGCCGCTCGCCGAGAGTTCATGGCGAGCATCCCCGTCCACATGGCCGCATGGATGCTGGCCGGTCTGTTCATGGGGCTCGTCCCCACCATCATCCGAGACCTCCTGGACCTGCACAGCGGCCTCCTCAACGGCGCCACGGCGTTCGTCGAGCCGGCAGCGGCAGCCGTGGCCGGTCTCTTCCTCGGCCGCCTGACAGCGCGCCACACCATCCTCGTCGGCACGGCGGGTGTGCTGCTGGGAACCGCGGTGATCGAGGCCGGTGTCGCCACCGGCATGCTCTCGCTGCTCTGGGTGGGAGGCATCATCGGCGGCATAGGCTTCGGCGCGTCCTTCTCCGGCGCCATCCGGGGCGTCGCCCCGCTCGTCCAACCCCATGAGAGGGCAGGGCTCTTCGCCTCCGTCTACCTGGTCGCCTATCTGAGCTTCGGAGTGCCGGCAATCATCGCGGGACTCCTGATCGCTCCGATCGGCCTCCGGACCACCGTCCTCGGATACGGCGTCGTCATCCTCGCCACGGCCGCCCTCGGACTGCTCGCCCAGTACCGCACCCACACACGCCGCTAGGGTCCCGGCAGGGGCACCAGGCCGGCAGCTGCGGCCAGGAGGATGTGAAACATGTCCGCAGCCGCTCGCCAAGTGCCCACAAACTTACGAGTGATGGCAGAGGAGCGCATAGACGATCAAGGGTTGTCCGGACAGCGATCGGGTACGGTTGCGGCACCGCGAGACAGCCCGGGCCTCCCCCGGTCCCGCCCCCGTACCAAGGCGAACACCACAGCCGAGCAGTCCTGACCGCCATGACATGTGCAATCGGATGCACATGTCGGTAGGTTCAAGACACATGCGCAGGGAAATCGGGCTTGTCACAGCGCAAGTGACTTCTCGCACCGGGCCCTGTGACAGTTCATATCTGCAACGTTGCGTCGTCCCACGAGCTGCGCCGGACGGCGGGGAGAAGCACTTTGGAGAACAGCCTCCAAACAATGCGCCGGAAAGTCTCCGACACGGAGAGCACCACCAGTCATTCGCAGGAGGAGTCGTCGGCACACATGTCCATGGCCGCAACTCCTGACGACGGCCGTGTCGTACTGTCGGTGACAGCGGACGATCAGCTCACCCGTGAGGGCGCCGTGGCGGCCTTGTCGCACTCCGCCCAAGTGCACGTCGCGCAAACGGAGTCCACCTGTGAAGTCGATGTCTGCGTCGTGCTCGCGACCGAGGTCACGGACGAGGTGCTCGGGCACATCGCGAGGGAGTCGGAGCGCTGCACGGACGCGCCTGTCGTGCTGGTCGCGAACAGCATCAGCGAACCCGGCCTGCTGAAGGCCGTGGGCCTCGGGGTGGTGGCGTTCCTGTCGCGGGGCGAAGCCACCTTTGACGACATCGTCGAGGTCGCGAAGGCCGCGCAGGACGGACACGCCGCGGTGCCACCCCCGCTGCTGGGGCCGATCATCCGTCACTTCAGGCAGCTGGAGGACCGGAGCGATCCCGACCTCGGCCTGAGCGTCAGGGATCTGACGGTCCTGAACCTCCTGGCCGAAGGGCTCGACACGGCCCAGATAGCCCTGCGCCTGAGGTACTCGGAAAGGACGATCAAGAACATCATCCATGGTGTCGTCAGCACCCTGGGTGTCGCGAACCGGACCCAAGCGGTGGCACATGCCATCCGTGCCGGCATCTTGTAGTCGTACGCGTCCGCCGAAGCGGATGTCGACAGACCGAGGCCCGCAGAGACCACGGGGGAAGGCCCCTGCGGGCTATCACGATCATAGCCAAGGATCACAACCAGCAGAGCCCTCAGAGTCCTCGGAAGGACACTGTGCCCCAATGAGCAACATCAGCGTGAACACATCAGCGCCGCACGGCACATGGTGCGCCCATGGGTGAACGTGTCAGGAACCGGCCTTCGGTTCCTGAGCCTCCTGAACCGCGTACTTGACCGACTGGCCGTCACGGGACCTCCGTGCGATCCCCTTGGCGACCAGCGATTCCAAGGTGTTCCTCACCACCACCTTGCCCGGAGGGGCGATGGGCGAGGACTGAAGCGCGACGTGGACGTCACGGACGGAGACGGGTTCGGTGGCTTGGCGCAGGAATTCGAGTACGACATCCCTGACCAGCGGGCCGTGCCGCCTTCCGCCGAGCCTACGACGCCCCTCGGTACGCTCCCCGAGGCCGCTCTCGCCCTCCGGCGCGGAGGCCTGCTCGGGCAGGGGAGACTGCGGCGCCTGCGTCGGACCGGACTCGGTGGCCGGAGACACCGGCCCGGACTCACCGAAGACGTTCTCCCACAGTTTGCTCAGCAGGGCCCGATCGACAGTCAACTCCTCGAGCCTGGCTTGGACCTCGACAATCTCGGCGTCCACTCGCTCCAGGTCTGCACGGACCCGCGTCGCGTATGCGTCGGTCAAACCAACTCGGTCGTTTGCCTCTACGGACATCGCCATCCTCCCTTTTGGGCAGTGTATCGGATGTGTGGTGTACCAATACATCCGGAAAAGCACAGATTTGTGACAGTGAGTCAGTGGCAGCGTCACGTTTCAGGGTCGTCGGTTCGTCGATCGAGGCGTCATGGCGCGGATCACGGCACGCACCAGTCACTACGTCCCGATCAGTCGTGCGGCACGGTCTGGTGTGCCATGCCCTCATCGATCGGCAGGAGAAACATGTGCCACACGTCCTCAGTCGACGGGCGCACCGAACCAGGTGGGAAGCCGGCTGAGCAGCTCCTGCTGTTCCTCACCGACCCACGCGACGTGGCCGTCCGGCCGCAACAGCACCGCGGGCGCGTCCAGCTCCTCGCTGACGTCGACGACATGGTCGACCCGATCCGCCCAGCCCCGCACCGAGAGCCGGCCGGTCTGGTCGAGCAGCAGTCCGCGACCACCGTGCATCAGCTCGTAGAGACGACCTTGCTTCAGCTTCACGTCCCGCATCCGCCGACCGAGCAGTTCATGGTCCTCGCCGAAGTCGTAGCGGACCCCGACCGCCGTGATCATCTCGGTCACGTACCGGTTCACCTCCTCGAAGTCCATCAGGTGCGAGAGCAGCTCCCGCAGCGCGACCGCACCCGGGTCGGTCCCCAGCAGCGTGATCTGCGCGCGGGTGTTGTCCAGCACGCGGGCGCCCACCGGGTGGCGTTCGGTGTGGTAGCTGTCCAGCAGGCCTTCCGGAGCCCAGCCGCCGACCGCGGCGGCCAGCTTCCAGCCGAGGTTGAACGCGTCCTGCACGCCGAGGTTGAGCCCCTGCCCGCCGGTCGGCGGGTGGATGTGGGCCGCGTCGCCGGCCAGCAGCACCCGGCCGACCCGGTAGCGCTCGGCCTGCCGGGTGGCGTCGCCGAACCGGGACAGCCAGCGGGGCGAGTGAATCCCGAAGTCGGTGCCCGCGAAGGTCCGCAGCTGCTTCCTGAACTCCTCCAGGGTCGGCGCGGTCGCGCGGTCCTCGGCCACGCCGTCGGCGGGCACGACGATGCGGTACATGCCGTCATCGAGGGGAACGGCGCCGAACCGCAGCTGGGTCTTGCGGACCTCCTCGACGACGGCGGCGACCGTCGCCGGATCCTCGGTCACCCCCATATCGCCGAGCAGCGTCTCGACCGTGGCGGGTTCGCCGGGAAAACCGACGCCGAGCCGCTTGCGCACAAAGCTGCGGCCGCCGTCGCAGCCGACGAGATAGCGCGAGCGCAGATGCGTACCGTCCGCCGTCTCGACGGTCACCCCGTCCTCGTCCTGGCTCAGCCCCACCACTTCACAGCCGCGCCGGATCTCGGCCCCGAGTTCACGGGCACGCTCGTCGAGAAGCTGCTCGGTGACCGACTGCGGGACGGTGAGGCCGTACGGGTGTGCCGTGTCCAGCCGGTCCGGCCACGGCTTGTGGATACCGCCGAAGAAACCGCCGACCCGGAACTTCTCGCTGACCGCGAGGAACCGGTCCAGCAGGCCACGCTGATCCATCATCTCGACGCTGCGTGTGTGCAGGCCGCGTCCGCGGGACTCCTCGGCCGGCCCGGTCCGCTTCTCCAGCACGACCACGTGCACATCGTGCAGCCGCAGCTCGCCGGCCAGCATCAGGCCGGTCGGTCCGCCGCCGACCACGATCACATCAATCATCACAACACCCGTTCGACGAGAGAGGGTTTCGGCCGGCCGCTCCCGGGCAATCCAGCGGCACGCGTACTCCGGCGAATCCGTGAATTCCGCAGGTACTGGCTTCGGCCGGAGATTGTGCAGCACGAACGGGGCCTTGCCGCAAGGCCCCCGGTGCGCTATATGTTGAGAGTGGCAAGGAGTGGATGAACTCCTTGCCTTGTCTTTTGCCGTCGCACCGGCCACCTCACATCCCCGGACCATCAGTCCCGGGGTGCTCCGATCGCCTCGGAGGTCATGTCGTGGGGAGTTCTCACGGCGAATGATCACGCAGTGCGTTCGCCAGCTGCACCCGAGAATGAATGCTGAGTTTGTTGAAGATCGACCGCATATGGGTGCCGACGGTGTTGGGCGGGACACCCATTTCCACGGCGACGGCACGGTTGGTGAGTCCGGCGCCGATCAGCCTGGCGACTGTCGTCTCCGTCCGGGTCAGGGCAGCCCAGCCGGAGGCCGCACGGGTCGATCGAGCCGACCATTCAGCTCGGCGTACACCGACGCTGCTCAGCAGCCGACGGCTGTCCTCCGCCGCCACGGTGTGGCCGATCTCGTCGTAGATCTTCGATGCCCGCTCCAGCTGTGTGACAGCTTCCGATCGCAGCCCCGTGTCCAACAGGGACCGTCCCAGATCAGAAGCGGCAAAGGCCCGTAGCACCGGGCGTGGGCTCTTGACCAGGACGCTGTCCGCGGTACGCAGCAGATCGATGTCGTCGGCCGCCAGACCGCGCACGTGGTACGCGACTCCTTCGAAGCTGGCAACGCCCGGATTTCTGAGCGAGCCCTCCGCCGCGATGCGCGCCGCCTCGGTGAGGACGGTGCGGTCCCCCGCGGCGCGTCCGATATGGGCGACCATGACCATCAGTCCCGGTTGCCACGGCCAGTACGCTCCCCGGTCGAGTGCCTCCGCGAGACGGGGACGGAGGATCGCCAGTGCGTCGTCGAGGTCCCCCGCAGAGGCCAGGAGCACTGCATCGACCACCTCTGTGGCCTGTGCCCACACAGGATCGTTGTGCTTGTTCAGCCGCGCCCGCGCCGCCAACTCGGCGCGGGCCTCACCGATATCGCCCGCTGATTGGGCCAGCAGCGAGAGGATCAGATGCGCGGCGAGCCCATAGTCGGCATCACCGTATTGCTCGGTCATCCTGACGACCGCGCGCGCCCCGGCTCTGGCGTCCTGCCTGCGTCCGAGACCGAAGTCCTGCCACATTTGGGCGTAGGCGACGGAGGGGAGTGTGCAGGTCCCTGTCCGCGCTGCTGCCGATATCTCTTCCTGGGCCTCGGGGAACCGATCGAGAAGCTGGAGGGAGAGCACCTCGGCGGACGGATGGGCGTCACCGGCCATCGCTTTCAGACGGCGTGTCCGACGGAGCGCCTCGGCATGCGATCCGCGTTTCATCGCGAGTTCCGCGAGTGCGTATTCCGCGGTCTCCGCTGACACGCGATCCCGTGCCTTGCGGGCCAGTTCCAGGGCCTCCTGAGCGCGTGCCAGAACGGTGTCGCCACCCTCGTACCCCGTTGCCACCAGGGCCCAGTTCGCCATGAGGCGGGCGCGCGAGCCCTCGGAGATGTCATCGGCGAGCCGCGCCTTCACCCGTTCGACGAGGTCGGCGGTTCTGCCCGCCTGTCGCAGGGCCTGCGACGCTTCGATTTCTATGGCCGCCATCGACTCGGGCGAGGTCGCGGGTGCCAGCATGGCGTCGGCCACGGTGATGACAGCCGATCCCCGCTGCGCCGCGGCGAGCACCCGCAGCGCGCGTGATCCCTGGCTGTGCCGGGTACGGCTGTCGGGCCTGAGGAGCTCGAATGCAGCAAGTGCCAGTTCGGCGGCGGTGTCAGGCATCGAGTGCCGCGCCTCCTCCGCGGCCTGCATCAGCAACTCGGCTGCGTCCTCGTCGCCGTTCGAGGCGGCGACGAGGATGTGCGCCGCGACCGACAGAGGGCCGGCGCCCTCCGCGAGCAGGAAGTCGGCACACCTCTGGTGCAGACCACGCCGAATGCCGGAGGAGAGTTCTTCCTAGACGGACTCGCGCACAAGGTCGTGGCGGAAGGTGAGCGCGTGTCCCTCGTACTCCAACAACCCGATGCCGAGCAGTGTCTCGATCGCTGCCGACAGGGGGCTTCGGAGGTGTGCAGAAGTCTGGTGAGCTCACCGAAGGTGGCGGGCCTGCCCAGGGTCGCGATGAGGCGGACCAGCAGGAGTTCCACACCGGTCAGCGGAGCCAGCCGACGGCGCAGGGCACGGATGAATTCCGGCGGAATATGAGGATAGGTTTCGCCCCGCTCACGCGCATGAGCCACCGCTTTCAGCATCTGGACGGCGTAGAAGGGGTTTCCGCCCACCCGTCCGAGCACGCCCAGGGTGAAGGCGTCGGGTTCCTCACCGAGCATGTCTCTGCCGAGCTCGACCAGGGCGCTCTGGGACAGCGGGCCGAGGTTGAGCACACGGACCGGCGAATGGCCGTCGTGCAGGCTCTCCGCTACGTCATGAGCGGAGTCACGTGTGGTGTAGATCCAGACGACCGGGCTCCCGGACAGCCGCTCGGGCAGCGCGTACGCGGCCATGCGGCTGAGATGGTCAACCCAATGCAGATCGCCGATATAACGCGGCGAGGACCGCCGACTTCCCGATGCCGGCCTCCCCGCCGATGACGACTACTCGGCCTTGGCCGGTTCGTCTGGTGCGGCGCAGCTCGGCGAGGGCCTCCGAGATGGCGGCCGACCAACCGCGGAGAACCGGAGCGGGTGCCACGTCGTTCAAACTCCGTTACCGACAACATTCCGGATCGTCCTACCTTGCGCGCATGGAAACCGGCTCGAACGTGTCAACGTCCGTGCTGAGGAACGCAGCTGCGGGACCAGCCCGGTCACCCTGACTCCGCTGAGGTGTCGCTACGTCGTGCGGCCTTTGTGAAGTGATTGCCTCCAAGTGTGCGGTCTCCAGACTATAGCCGAGCGCTCCCGGACGGCCGGGACAGTTCACCAACGGAGTGTGTCGCGAGTGTCTGTCAGGTTGGTTTTTGGTGTGTTCGGCGATCGGCCGTCTCACCTGTTCATGTGATGCAGCGGCATCGCATGAACATGGTCAACTGGAACCTGTCACCCGGAGCGCTCTTTCGACTGCACGGGCCGCACACGGGTCCGACGCGACCGACGGACACACGTCCTTGGACGACGCCCGGACCACGGCTGAACGTGACTGCGGTTGTTCCGTCCCGAGAGGATCGGCCTGTGCCTCCATGGAGTTGCCCGGTCATGGGAAGAGGGCGATGAGATGTCTGTGCATGTGATCGTGTTGCCAGGGGGCGGCTATGTGCAGCACGCCCCGCACGAGGCCGAGCCGGTCGTCATCTGGCTCAACGGGCTGGGTTGGGCGGCGAGCGTCTTCCGGTATCCGCTCAATGTGCGGCATCCCGCGCCGCTCACGGCACTTCAGGCCGAGATCAGATGCCTGCGGGCCGAGGGCGCCGACACCATCGGGTTGGTGGGGTTCTCGGCCGGCGGGCACCTCGCGGGCCTGGCGGCCCTCGCTCCGAACGCCGACGAGCGGACATCGGTCCAGTTCGCCGTGCTCGGCTATGCGATCACCTCGATGGAGACCGAGACATACCGGCCCTCGCAAGTCGTGCTCCTGGGTGAGGACGCGTCGCCGGAGCTGCGTCGTGCGACCTCCCTCGACGCACTGGTCACTCCGTCGGCTCCTCCGTTCTTTCTCTGGCACACGGCGGAGGATCCCTACGTGTGGCCTGAGCACACCTACCGCCTCGCTGTGGCCCTGGCCGCCGACAACGTGCCCCACACGGTGCATGTGTTTCCCCATGGACCCCACAGCCTGGGCCTTGCCCATGATGCCGGCGAGGCATCGACCTGGACTCGCTTCGCCGCCTCCTGGATCGCCGAACAGGTCGGTGCCGCCACGCAGGGCAGAACTTGATCGTCACGGTGTGTTCACGCGGCGGCCCGATGAACCGTACGACGGCCGCGACAGCGGTTGAGCTATGCCAGATAATCGAAGCTGCAAGCCCATGACCTTCACGTACTGGTCTTCAACAGCGCCGACGCCGCTTTCTTCCGCCGCCCGCACAGAGGGACCGCCCGGCGGCCTCGACGGTCGGCAGCCGACTCATCCACGTGAAAAGGAGACCACCCCTATGACCGAGCTACTCGATCTCGTCCTCGATGCCCACGGAGGTCTTCCTCGCTGGCGCGAGACGAAGACCATCCGCGCACAGGGCTCCGTGGGCGGACTGCTGTGGAGCATGCGCGGTCAGGAAGGCATCCTCGCCGACACGGACATCACCGTGGACGTCCAGCAGCAACGTGCGGTCTGCAACAACTTCACCGGCGCCGGACTCCGAGGCGTCTTCACCCCCGACCGAGTAGCCGTCGAAACCCCCGACGGAGAAGTCCTCGCCGAACGCACCGCACCCCGCGACGCCTTCGCCGGCCACGGCCCGGACACCCCGTGGGACCGGCTGCACGCCCTGTACTTCAGCAGCTACGCACTCTGGAACTACCTGACGGCCCCCTATCTGCTCACCCGTCCCGGCGTACAGGTCCAGGAACGTGAGCCGTGGAACGAAGCCGGCGAGGAATGGCGCCGACTGCACGCCCGCTTTCCCCAGGACATGGCCACCCACAGCAAGGAACAGGTCTTCTACTACGACGCCTCCGGCCTGCTGCGCCGCCATGACTACGCCGCCGAAGTCCTCGGTGGCGTGCCGGCCGCTCACTATTCGGAGCAGCACACCACCGCCTCGGGCCTCGTCTTCCCCACCCACCGGTATGTCGTCCCCGTACAGGAGGACGGCCACGCCCTGCCCGAGCCGATCCTCGTCAGCATCGACTTCACCGACATCACCGTCGGCTGAACCGTCCGCGGCGGGGCCTCCCGTCGACGGCGGATACGCACGGACAGCCGGCCGTGTGTACGTCAGCCCTGGGTGGCTCTGGGCAAGAGCGAGGTCTCCGTGCCCAGCGGCGCGTACACGCTCACCCGTCCCGACAACGTGGTGGCCGACCTCGACCGCGAGCTCCCCACGGCATCCCGGTAGGTGCCGATGACGAAAGCTGAAGCCAACGATGAAGATCGCGATTCTCGACGACTACCAGAATGTTGCCCTGGGTCTGGCGGACTGGGATTCACTGGGCGCTCAAGTGGACGTCTTCGACAAGGCGTTCGGGGACGAGGCGGCGACCGTGGCGGCTCTGGCCGACTACGAGGTGGTCGTGGCCATGCGTGAGCGCACACCCTTTCCGGCGTCGACACTGCGTCAACTGCCGCAACTGCGGCTGCTCGTCACCACCGGCCCCGTCAACGCGGCGATCGATGTCGACGCCGCCCGGCAGCTGGGGATCACCGTGTGCGGCACAGGGTACTTCTCCTATCCGACGGTGGAACTCACATGGGGACTGATTCTCTCCGCCACGCGCCTGATTCCTCAGCAGGTCGCGTCCGTCCGCAACGGCGGCTGGCAGGTGGGGCTGGGCACGAGTCTGAACGGTGCCACTCTGGGCGTTCTCGGCCTGGGACGGCTGGGTTCCCGTGTGGCGGAGATCGGCCGGGCCTTCGGCATGGAGACGATCGCCTGGAGCCAGAACCTCAAACCGGAAGAGGCCCAGGCGAAGGGCGCAGCGTACGTCTCGCGTGACGAGTTGTTCGCCCGCTCGGATGTGCTGAGCATTCACGTCGTGCTCAGCGAGCGCACGCGCGGGCTGGTCGGTGAGCGTGAACTGCGCCTGATGAAGCCCACAGCGATCCTGGTCAACACATCACGAGGGCCGGTGATCGACGAGACCGCACTCTTGGACGCGCTCCATGAGAAGAGGATCGCGGGGGCGGCACTGGACGTCTTCGACCACGAGCCGCTGCCCGCCGACCACCCTCTGCGCTCTGTGCACAACGCGGTGGTGACCCCGCACATCGGCTATGTGAGCCGGGATCTGTACGAGATCTTCTACCGGGACGCGGTCGAGGACATCGCAGCGTGGGCAGCGGGCTCTCCGCGACGCACCGTGACCTGACGGCGGTGCATCGCAAGGCGGAGCGTCGCCCGCGTACTGGATGTACGCGGGTGATGCGACAACGCGGCGAGGTGCCGTGCCTGAGGGCACCTCCCAGCCGCCAGGTCGGGGGAGTCGCGAGCCGGTGAATCTTTCCGGTCGCAGCACTAGCTAGCGACCGGCGAGTTCGGTCCGCGGGGTGAACATGGGGTTGCCCGCGGCGGTGTCGCTCGCGGGTACCTCGTCCTGGAGGACGTCCCAGTGCTCCACCACCAGGCCGTCCTGGAAGCGGAAGATGTCGATGCCGACGAGGGGCGTCTCGGCCGCGCCGCTGTAGCGGCCGTGCACCATGACCAGGTCGCCTTCGGCGATGATCGCGCCCGGCTCATAGCGGGTGGCATCGGGCAGGCCGGCTATGAACCCGCGCAGTCCGGACTTGGCCGGCGGGATGAACGGGTTGTGCTGAACGTAGTCCGGGTGCAGGTACCGGTCCAGCGCGGTGAAGTCCTTGGAGCTGAACGCGGTCGTCAGGAACTCGAGGATGACGGCCTTGTTCCGTTCGGTCTGGGCCTGGGGCTGGTTCTCCTGCATGGGGTCCTCCGCAAGAATTTGTTGACCAATTGGACCACTATCGAAACATGATGTGGTCCAGTCGGTCAACAAATCGGTACGATGGCGTCTCGGCGACACATGCACGCGACAGCGTCCGGACGACACGGGGAGGAGCGACGATCCAGATGGGCAGGAAGCGAGAGTTCGACGAGGGGCACATGCTGGCGGTCATCCGGGACCAGTTCTGGTCCCGGGGCTACGACGGCACCTCGACGTATGACCTCATGGAGGCCACCGGCCTGGGCAAGGGCAGCATCTACAAGGCCTACGGGAACAAGCACGAGCTGTTCCTGCGCACCTTCCGCGACTACTGCGAGGGGCTCGCCGCCGGAGCCCGGCAGGCGCTGTCGGCGGAGAGCGGGTTCTCACCGGTGAAGCGCGTCGAGGACTACCTCCTCGGTGTCATCGACGGCACATTCCTGCAGTCCCCGCGACGGGGGTGCTACCTCACCAAGGTCACTGTCGACCTGGCGGCGATCGACGAAGAGGTGGCCAAGATCGCCAAGAGTGCCTACGAGGAGATCGCCGGCGCCCTCGAAGCGGCCGTACGGGAAGGCCAGGCCGTCGGCGAGGTCGATCCGGGCAAGGACGCGAAGGCCCTGGGCTGCCTCATGCTGGCGACGATCCGAGGCATCGACTGCCTGGCCCGCAGCGGCATGGCCGACAGCCTCCTCCGGGACACGGCGTACGCGGCGCTCTCCGCGCTGCGTACCGCGTAGACGAACCTTCTTGCACCCGGCCCACAAGGCCGGGCACGGTCACCCGGCTCCGGGGCGAGGCGCGGCGGCGGGTGTCCCCAGTTTGCTGTCCGGGCGCACCCGCTCACAGGGACGGGGGACGAGAACACTGCCGGGGATGCGGACGCGGCGGAGGCAAGGAGTCTCTTGAACGGCTCCGTGTCGCTTCATGGTTACTCCCGATCGATGCGTGGTTCCCCAGGCGCGGTGGCTCCGGTCTGTCGAACCAGAAGAACCAGCAACAAGGAAGCCGGCATTCCGCGGCCCTGTGTGAAGCGAGCCACCCCACCCGGCACGGGTGGCCCCGGCGTGCGGTAGCAGGCCCGCCGCGCCCGCCCCTTCGAACCCGCTCAGTGCTCCGTGCGGGAGGACCAGAGCGCGGCACCGCCCTGGCTGATGACGACGTTGCCGTCGTTCTGCAGCACCAGTTCCGCGCCGTTGTGTCCCTCGGTGCCTGACGACCACACGGCCTGATTCGCGCTGTTGTACACGACCAGGTTGCCGTCCGCCTGGAAGACGGCGTGGTTGCCCGCTCCGAAGGTGTTCGACGCCCACCGGGCGTGTCCCTGCTCGTCGTAGATGACCAGGTTGTCGTCACCTTGCATCGTCAGGCGAGCGAGGGCGGCGGACCACGACTGCCCGGCGGACAGGGTGCGGGTCGCCTGGATCACCACCGTGCTCGCGTTCGCGTGCGGGTCGGCGGTGTGCCTGGGGATCGTGGCCCTGTGCCGGACCGGCACCGCGCTGCTGCGAGGCACGGCGTGCTTGGGCGGCTTCCGCTGCTGGGGCAGGGCGCTCGGGGACGCCGTCACGGCCTGCTTCTCGTTCTTCGCGGCAGGCCCCCGGTGCTTCCCGGTCCCCGGCGAGGAAGGAGCGCTCGTCCCGGCGGTCCCGGCCGAGGCGTCCGGGGTCCCGGCATCGGCGTCCTCGGTGCCGAGTACGGCGCGAACGGGGGTGTCGTGCTGCTCGGCCTGCTGATTCTGGTCCTCGTGGCCGCGGCCGAACAACAGCAGGCCGCCCCCGACGAGGAGGACTCCCGCGGCGCTCGCGGCCGCGAGCAGCGGCCTGCCCGAGCGGCGCACGTGACGCGTGGCGCGGTCTGCGGCGACGGGAGCCGCCTGGGCACCGATCGTGGGGCCTGACGTTCCACGGCGACCGGGGCCGCTTCGGCACCGATCGCGGGGGCCGGAGCGGCCCCGGCATCAGTCCTGGCGACCTTGACCTCCGCGGCGACCGAAGCCGCTTCGGCACCGATCGCGACAGCCCGAGCCGCCTCGGCCCCAACCCTGCCGACCTGAACCTCCACAGCGACTGAGTCCGCCCCGGCGCCGATCGCAGCAGCCGGAGCCGCCTCGGCACCCATCGCGGAGGCCTGGCCTTCCACGGCGGCCGGGGCGCTCCCCGCGAGCCCGTCCGGCCGGATCTCCTCGGCTGCGGAGACGGAGAGCTCCGGTGCTTCTTCCGTCACCGCCGCTTCCTCCGCGGTCACCGCGGCCACGCCGTACTCCACGCCGCGCGGGGCTGCGACGACCGGGGACGGCTGCTCCGAAGGCAGAAGCGGGGTGTCAGGGGCTTCGAAGCCTGGAACAGGGTGGTCGGATCCGGCCGCGGTCTGCTCCACCGGCTGCGACACCGCCTCGGCCTCACTGTCCGGCACGGCGGGGACGGCCTGCTCCGCGGCTGCGGAAGCGACCCCGGTCGCGTCCGGAAGTGGGTCTTCGGCGACGCTCGCCACGGGGCCGTGGTCCTCTGTGGCCTCCGCGTCGGCGGTCTCGTAGAGCGAGTCCATGCCCCAGGCCTTGAGGTCGTCGTCGGACATGGTGCCCCAGGACTCGACCTCGTTGTCCGTGCCGGCGTCGGAGGCCCTTGCGTCTGCCTCATGCGATGTCCAAGCGTTTATGAAGAGTGGATACCGTGGAGCACGCCGATCATTTCATGGCACCATCCGCAACTGAAAAGGCATCAGTGCGGGCGGTCATTGCGCGCTTTCACAAGGTGGACTGTCCGACTGGTGATCAGGTGAGCGAAAAATGCCTCTGCCCAACGGGAATTGGATCGGCCGAGACCCACAATTCCCCTTGCGTAAAACACCTGACGGCGTTTTTTCGCCAGTCTGCGCACCGTTCAGCACAAGTCGGCTGCGGGGTCGGCGCCCGGCCAAGCGGGCACGTCCCCGCCGGTCAGAGCGCGATACAGGACCTTGAGGTCGCCGACGATGTCCACGGAGGGGTCTCTGAGCCACTGGATCTGCAAGCCTTCGAGTGCCGCGATCAGGACACGGGCCTGTGAGGCGTAACCGGGCCCTAGTAACTTCCGCGTCCGCGCGTTGAGCGCCTCGGACCGCTGGAGCATGAACGAGTGCGCGGGGTGCCGAGGGTCGGCGGCGGCCGCGCTCATGTCGACGAAGAGCTTGACCAGACCGGGCGTCCGCACGGTGTGGGCGACCACGGCCCACACACCGTCGAGGCTGGTGAGGTCGTAGGTCTCGGCGTATGTGCGGTCGCGCTCCTCGAGGACGGCCACGAGCAGCGCGTCCTTGCTGTCGAAGTAGTGGAGCACCCCCGCCTCGGTCAGCCCCGCCGCCTGCGCGATGGTCCGGAGTGTGGGTCCCTGTCGGCCCGAGGACTCGTAGGCGTTCAGCGCCACTCGGAGGATCTCCGCACGCCGGGCGACTCCCTTCGCGTACTGACTGCGTCGCGACTTCGTCGTCATGCGCCCGAATCTACCGCGGGCCCGCACCAGGTCCGGCCGCGTACACCATGCCGGGCCGTGTGCACCAGGGAAACCCGGCGTCACCAGGTTTCGTGGTCGTCAGTCGGCGGTGCGCTGGTCGTAGGCGGCGCGGGCGGCGTAGACCCGGGCGGCACGGGTGTGGGTCCAGGTGCACAGGACGCGGGTCTCCTCCGCGATCTCACCGCCGAGATCGGTCAGCCCGTAGTGCACCAGCGGCGGCGTGGCCCTCGGGTCGACCGTCCTGGCCACCAGCCCGTCGCGCTCCAGGGTCCGCAGGGTCTGCGAGAACATCTTGCGACTGATCCCCCCGATGGACCGCTGCAGCTCGGAGAACCGCTGCACACCCCGCTCCCGCAGGCTCAACAGCATCAACAGCGCCCACTTGTCCGCCAGGTCCACGAACACGTCACGGCTCGGACAGGCCGCGTCCAGGATGTCCATCGGCCGCTCCGGATCCAGACCCACGGGTGACTGCTCTTCTTGTGACATAACCCTCACAGTACACCCAGCACCCCCACGGGGGCTTGACCTCTAAAAGAGGTCAGCTCTAGATTGGAGTCCTGACCTACTCAAGGAGCAAACCTGCCATGACCACCCGCCGCCCCCGCATCGCCATCGCCTTCCACTCCGGCTACGGACACACCGCCGTCCTCGCCGAAGCGGTCAGGCGCGGCGCCGAAAAGGCCGGAGCCGACGTCGCCCACATCGCCGTCGACACCATCACCGACGAGGACTGGCAGCGCCTCGACGACGCCGACGCCATCATCTTCGGCTCCCCCACCTACATGGGCGGCGCCTCCTCCGCCTTCCACGCCTTCGCCGAAGCCACCAGCCGCCGCTACCTCAACAACACCTGGGCCGACAAGATCGCCGCCGGCTTCACCAACTCCGCCTCCAAGAGCGGCGACAAGTCCAACACCCTCGCCTTCCTCACCGCCCTCGCCTCCCAGCACCACATGATCTGGGTCGGCCTCGGACTGCCCCCCGGCTGGAACGCCCTCACCGCCGACGAGAACGACCTCAACCGGCTCGGCTACTGGATCGGCGCCGCCGCCTCCACCCCCCAGGACGGCGGCACCGACACAGTCCACCCCTCCGACATCGCCACCGCCGAACACCTCGGCGCCCGCGTCACCCACCACGCCGACATCCACATCGCCGGCAAGAACGCCCTCGCCCACCGGTAACACCCACTCGCACCCCGCCCACGCCCTGCATTCCCCACACACCGGCATGCGAGGGCGTCCACGGACGACGGTGCACCGTGCCCCGTCACCGACCGCGGGGTCGGCCCCCTTCCGCACACCCCGTGAGGACCGAGCGCATGACCGCCTTCAGCCTGAATCAGCACTACGACGCCCCCGCCGCCGAGGTGTGGGATCTCGTCGGCGACTTCTACGCCGTGGAGAAGTGGATGCCCGGCGTCGCCGGTGTCCTGAAGAACGAGAACCAGCAGACCCGCGTCATCACGATGCATGACGGCGCGCGGCTCGTCGAAAGGCTCACGGATGAGGGCCCGCTCTTTCACCACTACCGCTTCGACGACCCCGGGCCGGTCCCGGTCCGGGACTTCACCGCTCGCCTCACGGTGACGGCGCTCGGCCCGGACCGGTCCGAGATCGACTGGGCCGCCCAGTTCGAGTCGGCGCCGGGAGTCACCGAGGAAGCGGCCACGACCGCCATGGTGGGCTTCTACCAGGCGTGCCTTGACAAGATCGCGGCGGAACTCGGCGCGTAGGGGCCGGGAACAGGGCGGCCGATCCCTCCCTCTCGCCCAACCCCACCAGCACGCGCGGCCCTTCGCGTCCATCCTTCTGGTCGACCGCCTCAGCCTCGCCGTCGCCGCCCTCAAAGGCTCACCGAGGCAGGTCGGCAGTCAGAGGCTGTTCGGTCCAGAGGCATTTGCCGGAGGAAGTGTAGCGGGCACCCCAGCGACTGGTGAGGGCGGCGATCAACTGGAGCCCGCGGCCGCTCTCGTCGGTGTCGGCCGCGCGGCGGATCCTGGGCATCGTGGGGCTGGCGTCGGTGACTTCGCAGACAAGGGTCCGGCCGCGCAGCAGCCGTAGCGTGATCGGTCCGCGCGCGTGGCGTACGACATTGCCCACGAGTTCGCTGACGACGAGTTCGGTGGTCGTGATCAGCTCGTCCAGGTTCCAGGCCGTGAGCTGGTCGCGGACATACGTACGGGCCTGGCCGGCGGCTTTGGGGTCGTCCGGCAGTCGCCGGCAGAAGGTGTCCTCGGGAGCCAGTGCGTGGACGCGGGCGACGAGCAGCGCGCTGTCGTCGCGGATGACGCGCTGCTCGGGCAGCAGGGCGGTGACCACGCGGTCGCACAGGTCGTCGAGGGGCTCTGTCCCCTGAGCTCGTACGGGACCGGGCCGGTCGAGGTGAAGGTGACGGGCCAGGCGGTCCATGCCTTCGTCGATGTCCAGCTCGTCGGATGCGACGAGGCCGTCGGTGTAGAGCGCGAGCAGGGCGCCGTCCGGCAGGCTGAACTCGGCCGTGTCGAAGGGCGGGGCGGCGGCACCGAGCGGCGAGTTGACGGGCAGGTCGGGGAAGTAGGTGGTGCCGTCGGGCAGAAGTACGACCGGCGGAGGATGACCGGCGGTGATGGCCTGGCACAGTCGGCTGGCCGGGTCGTAGACGATGCAGAGGCAGGTGGCGTAGAAGTCGTCCCCGAGAGCACTCACACCTTCGTTGATGTGGAAGAACAGCTCGTCCAGCGGCTGCTCCAGGTCGGCGAGCGCACGGCCCGCGGTGCGCAGGCGGCTCATGGTGACGGCCTCGCGCAGGCCATGGCCCATGACATCTCCGATGGCCAGGGCGACCCGCTCGGACGACAGCGGGATGACGTCGTACCAGTCACCGCCGACATCCATGCCGTCGCCGGCGGGCTGGTAGCGGGCGGCGGTGCTCACGGCAAGCAGGGCGGGCAGGGTTCGCGGCAGCAGAGCGCGCTGGAGTTCATGGGCCCGGCGGTGCTCGGCGTCGAACAGCCGGGCTCGTTCCATGGCCTGGGCGACCATGCCGCTCATCGCCGTGAACAGGGTGCGTTCCTCGCTGCTGAAGAGGTGCGGGCGGTCGTAGGTGATGCAGGCGACGCCTATGGAATGCCCGGAGGCGATCAGCGGCAGGATCGCCCATGCCTGGGCCCCGCTCACGACGGGCAGGTCGGAGAGTTCCGGGTAACGGCCGATGAACTCCTCGACAGTGGAGATGAAGTTCGGAGTGCCGGTGAGGAAGGTCTGGGCAGCCGCGGAGAGTTCGGAGATGCGGGCGCCTTCGAACCGGTGCAGGCTTTCGTTCGAGTAGCCGGAGCTGCCTACCAGAAACGCTCGTCCGTCTTCGTTCACCCACACGCCGACGCCTTTGGCACCGAACAGGGGCACCATGTGCGTGGCCATGACACCCGCCACGTCATGTCCGGTGACCGCTACGGCAAGGGCTCGGGTCAACTCTGCGATGCGTGCGGCGCGCTCGACGGCGGCGCCCTCGGCGGCCGCCTCCTCGGCCTGCCGACGCCGGGTGCTGTTGATGTCGGTGACACACACGGTCAGGCCGTCCGGCAGCGGGGCCAGTCGCACATGCAGCCACCGGCCGGTGTCCGAGTGGATGTCCAGTTCGGTCGGCCTGCCCTCGGTCCCGGTCTGTCGGTCGACTTCCTGCAGGCCGAGCGTGCGCAGCGCGGGAACCGCTTCCCACAGCACGTTCCCGAGCAACCGCCCCGACGGAGCGAGGAGGCGCTCGGCCTCCGGATTCGCGAAGGTGATCCGCCCGGTGTGATCGACGGCCAGAAGTCCGTCGCGCATCCGCCCCAGGGCTTGCTCCGCCGATTCCCTGGCCAGGTGGCCCGGGGAGATGTCCCGCACGATCCCGGCCAGGCGAGGGCCGGAGCTGTCGTCGAGGCTCGACGCCTGCCCCCGGCCCTCCACCCGGCGCAGGCCGCCGTCCGGCTGGCGGACCCGGAATTCCACCTGGTAGAGCGTGTGGGCCCGGATGGCCTCGTCGGCCCGGGCCAGCACCAGCGGCAGGTCCTGCGGGTGGACCAGCCGCCGCCAGGTACGGATCCGCCCGTCGAACCCCTTCGCGTCGATCCCCAGGATGTCGAGCGCGGCCCCGTCCCAGATCACCCTGCCGGTACGGAAGTCCCAGCCCCAGAATCCGACAGAAGGGTCCGCCGCGGGGTAGTGCCCCGGGCGCCCCGTGTCCGTGGGCCCGGGGTGTCCCGCACTGCCGCGCAGACAGTCGGCGATCCAGACCGCCACGGCCATCAGTTGCTCGTGCAGTGCCGACTCCTGCGGCATCCGCGTGAAGGCGGAGAGCGCGCCGAGCGGCCCGTCCGGGGCCGGCATCGGAACCGAGAGCAGTCCCGTTCCCGTGGGCAGGCCCGGAGGGGACGCGTCGAGGCCGGGACTCACCGCCGCCCATGCCGGGGCGTTCGTGCGGACCGCGCAGGCAGGCGCGTCCGGCGAGCCGCGGTCGACCTCTTCCCAGTGCCGGGCCGACGGCCCCTCGATGCCGGTCTCCACCGCCAGGTACAGGCTGCGACTCCCCGGGGCCCCGAGATGCACCATGCCACCCAGTGCCTGGACCACCGCGACGGCGCGGTCGAGTCCGGTCCGTAGCAGTTCGTACGTGCTCGATCCCGCACCGGGTACGGACGACAGGGGCGGGAGTTCCGGTGCCGGGGCACCTCCGGGAGCCCCGCCCGCGGCCGCCACGTCCGGGCCATGCCTGCTCTTGCCCGACATCGTCTCCCCACCTGCCAAGCCGGTCAGGAAAGATATAGACAAAACACTATCCGAAGTGGAGTAATTGCGAATATTCCGGGCTTCTGGGGCCGGAAGGTCGGGTTGCGACCCTTCGCACCTTGCCGATCAGCCCGGGGCGCTCGCGTGGGGCGCGACCCGGCCCCGGCAGTCAGGGACCGGCATGCGGTCACCGGTGACTGCCTCACGCACCCAAGGGCGGGTAGTCGGTGTAGCCGGCGGCATCCGGACCGTAGATCAAGTCCCTCTTGGGTTCGGCGAGCGGCGCATGGGCGGCGAACCGGGCCGGCAGATCGGGGTTGGCGATGAACGGCTGCCCGTAGGCGACCAGATCCGCCAGGTCGTCCGCCAGGACCGCGTTCCCCCGGCTCCGGTCGAAACCGACGTTCGCGATGACGGTGCCCTGATAGACCTTGCGGAAGTGCCGGAACATACCGTCGCCGGCCAAGCCCTCCAACGGCCCTCCGGCGGCATCGGCCATCATGCCCATGAGCAGGAGATGCGACAGTTCGTAGTCGTTGAGCCGCCCGAGTACGTACTCGCTCTCGGTCAGCGCCTCGGGTCCGGAGACGAACTCTCCCGTCTCACCCCAGGCGGGTCCGGCCTTCACGCCGACGCGCCGCAGGTCGACGTACTCGCCGACGGCCTCGATGATCTCGAAGAGGAACCGGGCACGGTTCTCGATCGAGCCGCCGTAGCGGTCGGTGCGCACATTGGTGCGGGGATTGAGGAACTGGCTGATCAGATAGTTGAAGCCTGCCTGCAGCTGCACACCGTCGAATCCCGCCGCCATGGCGTTGCGGGCCGCCGTCGCATAGTCGGCGACCGTCCGCCGGACGTCCTGCGCCGACATCGCCAGGGGCTCCACGGTCGGCCGGCGGCCGGACGACGTCGGAGACAGCAGCCCGGGGTTCACCGCCGACGGGGCAAGGGGCGGACGGCCGTCGAAGAAGTCGGGGTGGGAGGCCGAGCCGGTGTGCCACAGCTGAGCGAAGATGACACCGCCCGCCTGGTGGACCGCGTCCGTCACGCGCTTCCAGTGGGCGACCTGCTCGTCGGCGAACAGCCCGGGGACGTCATGCCATCCGACCGCGTCGCGGCTGATCCACACGCCCTCGGAGATGATCAGACCGGCCGACGCCCGCTGGGTGTAGTACGCGACGTGGAGGTCGGTGGGCAGAAGGTCGCCGTTGCGTGCGCGGCTTCGCGTCAGCGGGGCCATGACCACGCGGTTCGCCAGAGCGAGGTCGCGCATCTTGTACGGCTGAAGCAAGGGCTGTGCGGAAGTCATGTACGTCTCCTGGTGTGGGGGCTCCGGGAGCGGTGACGGGATGCGATCGACGACTTTGTCCGACCTCGCCCCGTTCCTTAAAGCGCGGATGTGTGCTTTAGAAAGAGGCTAGCACTTTCGCCCACTAAGGCAAATATTCGTGCCTTAGTGGGCGGGGTGGGTGTCGGTCGGCCCGTCCCTCCGTTGCGCTACGACCGCCACGACGAGGGCCGCCGGGTCCGGCGTCGGGGGCGGTGGCGGGCCGGGCGGATCACCGGCCGCCTTTTTCCGACGGGGTGTCACTTCGGTTGCCCGCCGCGAGGCTCGGGCCGCTCGTGACGTGATCGCCGACCCTCCGCGCGCTCCCCCCGTGCTTCCGGCACGCCCCAGCGCGCCCCGGGGCGCGAGGCTGGAAGTCACCACAGGTGAAGTCAGGTTAGGCTCACCTCTGTGAGTACGTGCACGACCGCGTCCCGGGACCTCGACGAGCCCCTCGCGGGGACCGCGGCGACCGCCAGAACATGGCTGCTGCTGGAGCAGCCCGGCCCTTGGGGCCCGAAGGCGCTCACATCGAGCCATCTTGATCCGGCACTCGGCCGCGCCCTGGAGGCGGCCGCGGACGGCACCGGCGTACGCATCGCGCTCATCCGCCGCCCCGGCCGACACGCCGACCACGGCACGCCCGCCCTACGGCAGGTGTATGCGGCCCACACGGTTCCCGGAAAGGTATGGCTGCACGCCGCCGCGACAGCCGAGCCGGAGCTGTTGCTCGACCTGGACTTCATGGCGCTCGGGAACGGCGATCCTCGCACCTTCGACATGTCGCTCCAGGGCGAGCCGCACACCGGCGATCCCCTCGCGCTCGTCTGCACCAACGGCAGGCGGGACCGCTGCTGCGCCCTGCTGGGCCGCCCGCTCGCGGCCGAGCTCGCGGCCTCGGGGGTCGACGGCGTCTGGGAGGTCACCCATCTCGGCGGCCACCGCTTCTCCCCCACACTCCTCGTCCTTCCGTTCGGATACGCGTACGGGCGGGCCCTGGCACCGCACGTCAAGGAGGTCCTCCACGGCGTTCGCGAAGGGCGGGTCGTGGTCGAGGGCTGCCGTGGCAGCTCCGCCTGGGAACGGCCCGCACAGGCGGCGGAGCTGGCGGTGCGCACATCGGCCCACGAGTACGCGGCGGACGCGCTGACCGTCGTCCGCACGGACGGTGCCGCACCGCGCTGGGAGGTCACCGTCGCCCACACCGACGGCCGGCTGTGGCGCGTGCTGGTGGCGCAGGGCGCCTCCCTGCCGCCGCGCCCGGAAAGCTGTGGTTCGCCGCTGGGTTCGCCGGCCCGGATGGACGTCGTGTCGGTACGGGAACTGCATGCCACGGCCCTCGCGGACCCCGCGCACTGCTGAGCCACCGGCCCCGCGGGTGCCCCGGGAGATCCATGTCACCCCGCTCATGGCAGGAGCCGTCCGTCCCCGTACCGTCGTACGCATGAGCCCATCTCCCCCTGCACGACGGCTGCGCCTCGGTCTGCCGCGGCGGATGTTCTCGCAGCTCCTGCTCATGCAGGTGGCCATCGCCGCGGGCGTCGCCGTGCTCGCGACCGGGCTGTTCCTGGCTCCGCTCGGTCACATGCTGGACGACCAGGCGATGCGCCAGGCCCTGGCGATCGCGCAGGCCACGGCTGCCCAGCCGCAGATCGCCAAGGACCTGCAGTCGACACGGCCGTCGGTCGACGGGCCCGTGCAGGCCGAGGCGGAGCGCATCCGCAAGGCCAGCGGGGCCGAGTACGTCGTGGTGATGAACATGCGGCATGTGCGCTGGTCGCACACGGACACCACGCAGATCGGCAAGAAGGTCTCGACCGACCCGAGTGAGGCCCTGGCCGGCAAAGAGGTCATGCAGATCGACAGCGGCACCCTGGGCCGCTCGGCCCGCGGCAAGGTGCCGCTGCGGGACGCGCACGGCCGGATCATCGGCGCGGTCTCCGTGGGCATCGAGTACAACAGCGTGCGGGCCGGGCTGATCCACGCGATACCGGGGCTGTTCGCCTACGCGGGCACGGCTCTCGCCATCGGTGCGCTGGCCGCGTATCTGATCTCGCGCAGGGTGCAGCGGCAGACCCGCGACCTCGCCTTCTCCGACATCTCGGCGCTGCTGGCCGAGCGGGAGGCGATGCTGCACGGCATCCGGGAAGGTGTCGTCGCCCTGGACCACGCGGGCCGGGTGCGCCTCCTCAACGACGAGGCGCGGCGTCTGCTGGGCATCGGCGACGAGGCCGTCGGCCGGTCCCTCGACGACGCGCTCGGCGAGGGCCGTACGACCGATGTGCTCACCGGCCGGGTCACGGGCACCGACCTGCTCACCGTGCGCGGCCACCGGGTCCTGGTCGCCAACCGTATGCCCACCGACGACGGAGGCGCCGTCGCCACCCTGCGCGACCGTACGGAGCTGGAGCAGCTGGGCCGGGAACTGGACTCCACGCGCGGCCTGATCGATGCCCTGCGCGCACAGGACCACGAACACGCCAACCGGATGCACACGCTCCTGGGGCTGCTCGAACTGGAGATGTACGACGACGCCGTGGAGTTCGTCGGCGAGGTGGTGGGCGATCACCGGGCCACCGCGGAACAGGTCACCGAGAAGATCCACGATCCGCTGCTCGCCGCGCTGCTGGTGGGCAAGGCCACGGTCGCCGCGGAGCGCGGTGTGGCCCTGTGGATCGCGGACCGCACGCTGCTGCCGGACCGGTTGATCGATCCTAGGGGGCTCGTCACGATCGTGGGGAATCTGGTCGACAACGCACTGGACGCCGTCGCGGGCACACCGCACGCGCGTGTGGAGGTCGAACTGCGCGCCGATGGACGTACGGCGGTCCTCCGGGTGAGCGACACCGGGCCCGGCATCCCGGCCGAGCGGCGGGAGTTGGTCTTCACCGACGGATGGTCGACCAAGCAGCCCCCGGCCTACGGCAAACGCGGGATCGGCCTGCCGCTGGTGCGCCGCCTCGCAGAACGCCAGGGCGGCACGGCCCATGTGGACGAGGCGGAGGGCGGGGGCGCGGAGTTCACCGTCGTACTGCCGGAGGCGCTCGAGGAGGCGGGCCCGCCGGCCGAGAACGGCCAGGGCCTCATTCCCCCGCAGAAGACACCCGAAGACGGCGGAACCGGCCTGAGGGCACCTGTTCACGGCCGCGAGGAGGAGTCGCGATGAGCCGGCCGATCGACGTCCTGGTCGTGGACGACGATCTGCGCGTCGCGCGGGTCAACGCCGCATACGTGGAGAAGGTCCCCGGCTTCCGGGTGTCGGCGAAGGCGCACAGCGCGGCCGAGGCACTGCGCCGGTTGGAGGCCCCGCCCCGACCGGACCTGGTGCTGATGGACCACTACCTGCCCGACGACACGGGGATCGCGGTCGTCCAGGAGATGCGCCGACGCGGTCACGACACTGACGTGATCATGGTGACCGCGGCCCGTGATGTGCAGACCGTGCAGGCGGCGATGCGATACGGGGTCCTGCAGTACCTGGTCAAGCCGTTCGCGTTCGCAGGTCTGCGGGCCAAACTGGAGGCCTACGCCGAACTGCGCCGCACCCTCGACGGCCGTGGTGAAGCCGAACAGCCCGAGGTCGACCGCATCTTCGGTGCCCTGTCGGCCGGTTCGGTGTCGGAGTTCCCCAGGAGCCACTCCCCCACCACGGCGGACCTCGTCCGCCATGCCCTGATGAACGCCGAGCGGCCGCTGTCCGCGCAGGAGATCGCCGACGGGACCGGGCTGAGCCGGCAGACCGCCCAGCGCTATCTGAAGCTCCTGGAGCGCACGGGACGGGCCACGCTGACCCTCAAGTACGGCGACGCGGGCCGCCCGGAGCATCGCTACTCCTGGGCAGCCCGCGCCTGAGGGCACGGCCGGCGGGCTCAGCCGGCGGCCTTCTTGGCGAACTCCGTGGTGTAGGTCTTGTCGAGGTCGATGGTGGCGTTCTTGATGTTGGGGTTGAACGCCTTGAGGACCTTCTCGACGGTCTCGGGCCCGTTCGCGGGCATCACACCGTCCGTGGTGAACATCGGCAGCGTGCTCTTGACGGCACTCGCGTAGAGCGTCTGGTTGCCCTGCGAGTAGTCGGCGGGCATCTTCGCGGCGATCTCGTTCGCGGAGTGCGTGGACATCCACTTCAGGGTCTTCACAAACGCGTTGACCAGCTTCTGGACCGTGTCCTTGTGGCTGTCGACCCAGTCCGTCTGCATGTAGAGGCTGGACGACGGGTACGGGCCGCCGAGCGCGTCCTGCGACCCCTGGGGGGTCCGCATGTCGACGAGCACCTGACCGAGGTTCTTCTGGATGACCGTGGCGACAGTCGGGTCCGTGGTCATACCGGCGTCGATGGAGCCCTTCTGGAGGGCGGAGACGAACGTCGGGCCGGCCCCGACGGCGACCGGGCTGAACTCGTTGACCTGCACGCCGTTCTTGACCGCCAGGTACTTGGTGAGGAAGTCCGTCGAGGAACCGAGGCCCGTGATCCCGAGCTTCCTGCCCTTGAAGTCCTTGGGCGAGCCGATGTTCTTGGAAGCCTTCTTGGAGACGAGCTCGACCTCACCGGGCGCGTGCGAGAACTGCACCACGGACTCGACGTGCTTGCCCTTGGTCTGCAGGTCGAGCGTGTGGTCGTAGAACCCGACGGCTCCCTGGACCTGTCCGGAGACGAGCGCCGTCTCGGCCTGCACGCCGGCCGGCTCGCTCAGCAGCTCCACGTCGAGGCCCTCGGCGTCGAAGTAGCCGAGCCGCTGGGTGAGCATGGCGGGCAGGTAGATGACCTTGTCCAGACCGCCCACCATGATCTTGACCTTCTCGCCCTTGCCGTCGCCCTTGCTGCCGGAACCGGAGGAGGCGGTGGAGGCGGCGTCGTTGGCACAGGCGGTGAGCGAGGTGACGGCGAGCAGGCCGCTCGCGGCGAGAGCGGCGATTCTGGCGGACTTGCGCATGGCGGTTCACGTCCTTGTGAGATGGCGGTGCGGGAGAGACAAGCAGGGGAAGGAACACGCGTCCCGGATGACGGAGCGAAGAGATCCCCGGCAGGAACGGGCGAAAAGGGAGGAAGAGAGGGGTCAGTGCTCGGAATCCGACGCCTTCCAGCGGAAGATGCGGCGCTCGGCGAAGGTGAGCAGTCCCTCGGCCACCAGCGCGACGACCGCGAGGATGACCATCGCGGCGTACACACCGGCCGCGTTGAAGGTGCCCTGCGACTGGGCGACCAGCAGACCGACACCCTTGGTGGCCCCGATGTACTCGCCGACGATGGCGCCGATGAGGGCGAAGCCGAAGCTGACGTGGAGGCTGGTGAAAATCCACGAGGTGGCCGACGGGATGACGACCTGAAGGGTCACACGCCGGTCACTGGCGCCCAGGATGCGGGCGTTGGCGACGAGGTTGCGGTCGACCTCGCGGGCGCCCTGGAAGGCGTTGAAGAACACCGGGAAGAAGACCAGGACGACGGCCGACGCCACCTTGGAGGACGGGCCGAGCCCGAACCAGATCACGAAGATCGGCGCGAGGACGATCCTGGGGATCGAGTTGAGCACCTTGATGTACGGACCGAGGACATCGGCGAGAAAGGCGATCCGGCCCAGCGCGATACCGCAGAGCACACCGGCCACCACACCGATGATCCAGCCGAGCAGCGCCTCCTGGAGGGTGACCCAGATCTGCTCGCCGAGCGAGCCGAGGGCGGTGCCATGGGTGATCCAGGTGTAGATCTGATCCCAGATCTTCGACGGCATCGAGAAGTTGAACGGGTCGATGACCTCGGTCCGGGAGAGCACCTCCCAGAGTCCCAGCACGGCGACCAGCAGCAGCACACGCGCCACCAGGATGACGGCCTTGCGCTTGCGGGCGGCACGCGCGCGTGAGTGGGCGCGGTCGGACTTGGACGTGTCGACCGTGGCCGGCGCGGAGATGACGTCAGGCGACACGGGCGGCACCCCTCTCGCGGGTGATGCGGACCTCTTCGCCGAGCGACTCCCAGATCTCGCGGTAGATCTCGATGAACCGCGGCTCCAGGCGCACCGACTCCACCTTGCGCGGCCGCGGCAGGTCGATGTCGAAGACCTGCTTCACGGTCGCGGGGCCGGCCGTCATCACGACGACCCTGTCGGCCAGCGCGATCGATTCCTCCAGGTCGTGGGTGACGAAGACGACGGAGGCGCCCGTGCCCTCCCACAGCTCCAGCAACTCGTCGGACATCAGCGCCCGGGTCTGCACGTCGAGCGCCGAGAACGGCTCGTCCATGAGCAGGATCTCGGGGTCGTTGACAAAGGTCGCGGCGAGCGCCACACGCTTGCGCTGGCCGCCGGAGAGCTGGTGCGGGTAGCGGTCCTCGAACGCGGCGAGCCCGACGCGGCCAAGCCACTCGCGCGCCTTCTCCCGTGCCTCCGCCTTGGGCATGCCACGGAAGCGGGGGCCCGCCATGACGTTGGACAGCACCGTACGCCAGGGGAACGTGGCGTCCTGCTGGAAGACGAAACCGACCTTGTCCCCGACGCCCGCGACGGGCTCGCCCGCCACCAGGACATCCCCCTCGGTGGGCTCCTCCAGACCGCTGACCAGGGTCAGTGTCGTCGACTTGCCGCACCCGGTGGGCCCCACGACGGCGACGAACTCGCCACGCCCCACCGTCAGGTTCAGGCCCCGGACGGCCGTGTGCAGACCCCCCGACGGGGTCTTGAAGGTCTTGCTCGCGCCCCGTAGCTCGATGGCGGGGCTGGTGTCTGTGCTCATGGCCGGGACCGTAGATGTGGTGCGGGCCACAACTGCAGTCTTGTGAGCGCAACCCCGTCTTCTGCTTGCAAGAGTCTGTTGTGCTCATTTTGCTCGCGCTACAACAGCGGAGCCGAAACACGGGCTTAACGCTCGCCTGGGCTTGAGGGAGAGAGGCCCGATGATTGACGTCCTGGTCGTGGACGACGATTTCCGCGTCGCCGAGATCAACGCGAAGTACGTGGGGAAGGTTCCCGGCTTCCGGGTCGCTGCCCGCGCGCACAGCGCCGCCCAGGCGCTGGCCGCCGTGGAGCGTGCCCCGATCGACCTGGTCCTGCTCGACCACTATCTGCCCGACCAGACGGGTCTGGAACTGGTCCACCGCATGCGGGAACGCGGGCACGGCACGGACGTCATCATGATCACGGCGGCCGGCGATGTGTCGACCGTGCAGAACGCGATGCGTCTGGGTGCCCTGCACTACCTCGTGAAACCGTTCACCTTCGCGGCCCTGCGCACCCGCCTCGACTCGTACGCCGCCCTGCGCCGCACCGTCGACCGGGTCGGCGGCCGGGGGGTGGCGGGCCAGGAACAGGTCGACCGTATCTTCGGCGCGCTGCGCACCACCCCTGTCTCCGCGTCGCCCAGGCTGCCCAGTGGTCAGTCCGAGCCCACGACGGACCTCATCTGCGAGGTACTGCACCAGGCCGAACAGCCGCTCTCGGCCCATGAGGTGGCCACCAGGACGGGGCTCAGCCGTTCCACCGCCCAGCGCTATCTGCGCCATCTGGAACAGGCCGGGCGACTGCGGCTCTCCCTGAAGTACGGCGACACGGGACGGCCGGAACACCAGTACACGTGGGCGGCGCCGTAGGACCACGGCCCGGGACGGGCCCCGCGCCGTGCCCCAGGGCCCGCAGAAGACGATGCGGCCGGCACCGGGGCCCTCGGCGCGAGTGCCCCGGCTCGTCGTGTACGTCACCGGGGGCGCCCGCACGCCGCCCCGGCGCCCGGGACCGTCAGACGGCTCCGGCGCCCGTGAGCGACCGGACCTCGGTCTCCGCGTGCTTGGCCTCGTCGGCCGGTTCCGCCGAGGTGACCGTGCCGAGCCAGCCCGCGAGGAAGCCGAGCGGGATGGAGACGATGCCCGGGTTCTGCAGCGGGAAGTACTGGAAGTCGACGCTCGGGAAGAGCGATCCGGGGCTTCCCGAGACGACGGGGGACAGCGCCACGAGTCCCAGCGCGGGCACGAGACCGCCGTAGACCGCCCACACCGCGCCCCTGGTCGTGAAGCTGCGCCAGAAGAGCGTGTACGTCAGGACCGGCAGGTTCGCGGACGCGGAGACCGCGAAGGCGAGCCCCACCAGGAAGGCCACGTTGAGGTCGCGGGCGAGCAGCCCGAGCCCGATCGCGAGGCCGCCGATGCCGACGGCGGCGGCCCGCGCCACCGCCACCTCGCTGCGCGGCCCCGAGCGCCGCCGCCGCAGCGAGGTGTACAGATCGTGGGCGACGGCGGCCGAGGACGCGAGGGTGATTCCGGCGACGACCGCGAGGATGGTGGCGAAGGCGATCGCGGCGACCACGGCGAACAGGACCGTTCCCCCGGTGGAGTTCGCTCCGCCGCCCAGGTTCAGCGCCAACAGGGCCACCGCCGTGTTCCCGGCCGCGTTGGACTCCCGCACCGCGCTGGGTCCGACGACGGCGGCGGCGCCGAAGCCGAGCACGATCATCATCAGGTAGAAACCGCCGATGAGCCCGACCGACCAGACCACCGAGCGCCGGGCTGCCCGCGCGGTCGGCACCGTGTAGAAGCGGGACAGGATGTGCGGCAGCCCGGCAGTGCCCAGCACCAATGCGAGGCCCAGGCTGATGAAGTCGATCCGCGCGGTCCAGTCCCCGCCGTACTTCAGGCCCGGCGCGAGGAACGCCTCACCGTGCCCGCTGCGCTCCGCCGCCGTGTGCAGCAGCGCATCGACGTTCCCGTGGAAGCGCACCAGGACGAGCACGGTCAGCGCGATCGTGCCGCCGAGCAGGAGCATGGCCTTGACGATCTGGATCCAGGTCGTGGCCCGCATACCGCCCATCGACACATAGATCACCATGAGCGCGCCGACGACGATCACCGTCCAGGCGCGCGCGGCCGCGCTGGTCCCCCCGAACAGCAGCGCGACCAGGCTGCCAGCTCCCACCATCTGCGCCACCAGATACAGCACGGACACCGTCACCGAGGACATGCCAGCAGCGATCCGCACCGGCCGTTCCCGCATCCGCGCCGCGATCACGTCCGCGAGCGTGAACCGCCCGCAGTTGCGCACCAGTTCGGCTACGAAGAACAGCACCACCAGCCAGGCCACCAGAAAGCCCACCACATACAGCATTCCGTCGTACCCGAAGAGCGCGATGAGCCCGGTCACGCCCAGGAAGGAGGCCGCCGACATGTAGTCGCCCGCGATGGCAAAACCATTCTCCATGGGCGAGAACAGCCGCCCGCCCGCATAAAACTCCTCCGCCGACCCATGCCGGTTGCGGCTCACCCAGGTCGTGATCGCCAGTGTGATCGCGACGAAGACGCTGAAGAGCATCAGCGCCAGCGCCTGATGGTGTCCGGTCACCGCTCGCCGCCCTTAAGTCCTCGTGTGAGCTCCTGGGTGTCCCAGCGCAGATCGAGCGCGGCCCGGTCCCTGCGCAACCGGGCATGCCGCGCGTACGCCCAGGTGAGGAGGAACGTCGTGAGGAACTGTCCCAGCCCCGCGAGCATCGCCACGTTCACAGAGCCCGCCACCGGTCGGCCCATCAGCCCAGGGGCCGTCTGCGCCGCCACCACATACCCCACATACCAAGTGAAGAAGACGGCGAGCCCCGGGATCACGAACCGCCGGTATCTGCGGCGCACCTCCCGGAACGCCTCGCTGCGCTGAACCTCCAGGTAGACGTCCGCCACCCGGCCGGTTCCCTCCTGTTCCGTGCGCATGTGCGGCACATCGGGAGCGGGAGCGCCCGTTCCGTCCAGTTCGCCCCAGCCGGGTGTGAGCGCGTCCTGCCAGGGGTCCTCGTAGCTCGCCTGGCCGTCCGTACCGGCGCCTTCCGGGGCCGGAGCGCGGCCTTCGCGCTTCTCAACCGAACTCTCGGGGCCTTCCCCGCGGCTGCGGAAATGGCCATTGCTTGACTTCATGCCACAAGGATGGACAGATCGGGAAGATCCCCGACTCTTCTTCTCAGACCTCTTCACCCCATCAGGTGACTCACTTCGACGGGGGCCTCACCAGCCCCTGCGCATAGGCGTAACGGACCGCCTGCGCACGGTCCTTGACCCCCGACTTGGCGAAGAGGTTGTTGATGTGGGTCTTCACGGTGGCCGTGGAGACATGCAGTCTGCGGGCGATCTCCTGGTTGGTCAGCCCGTCGGCGATCAGCATGAGCACCTCCGTCTCCCGTGCCGTGAGCCCGTCCGGCGCGACCGCGGGGGCGACCCGCTCCGGCTCCGACAGCCGCTCGAGCAGGCGCCGTTGGACACCCGGTGACAGCCCCGCGTCCCCGGAGAGCACACTCCGTACGGCCCGCACGATCTCGTCCCCGCCCGCGTCCTTGGTGAGATAGCCGCGCGCACCCGCTCTCAGCGCCGGGAACAGCGAATCGTCGTCCGCGAAGGTGGTGAGCACCACGACCTGGGTCCCCGGGTGCTCCGCGCGGATACGCCGGGTCGCCTCGACCCCGTCGCAGCGCGGCATGCGCAGATCCATCAGCACGACGTCCGGCGCGAGTTCGGCGACGAGCTTCACCGCCTCGTCACCGTCCGCGGCGGCGCCGACGACCTCGATCCCAGGAAGCAGCCCGAGCAGCATCACGATGCCCTCGCGCACCACCGTCTGGTCGTCCGCCACCACGACCCGGGCGGGCTCCCTGCTCTCCTCCTCCGTCATACCGGCACCTTCAGCGTCACCACGAACCCCTCTTCGCCCGGCCCGGCGTCCAGCGAGCCGCCTAGCAGCTCGGCACGCTCCCGCATGCCCAGGAGACCGTACCCGGCCCCCGATCCGGTCAGCTCGCCCGGCGAACCGCCCGAGTCCCTGACGTTCAGCGTCACCTGGTGCTCTGCGTACTCCAGCCGTAGGTGCACCTTGGCGCCGGGAGCGTGCTTGCGGACGTTGGTCAGGGCCTCCTGGGCGACCCTGCGGACCGCTTGTGAGGCCTCGGCGGGCAGCGGTCTGCGATCACCCGAGACGGTGACGTCCGCACCGTCCGCCGCGGCGACGAGGTCGCTGAGGAAGTCCTCGATCGGAGACATCTCACCCCGCAGGGCGGAGAGCGCCTGCCGGGTCTCGGCAAGTCCCTCGCGGGCCATGCCCCGTGCCGCCACCACCCGTTCGAGGATCTTGTCCCGCTCGGCTCCGTTCTCGATCAACAACCGGGCCGCCTCCAGATGCACCATCTGTGCCGAGAGACTGTGCGCCAGCACATCGTGGATCTCGCGGGCGATCCGGGCCCGTTCCGCCAGGGCCGCCGACTCCCTCTCGGCCGCCCGAGCGGCTCGCTCCTGGGCGAGGAGCCGGTGGGCGTTGCCCCGGGCCTCCGCGTCCAGGCGCAGCACATAGCCGGCGAGCGCCATGCCCACCACCGTGGCAGCGGTGGTCAGCCACATGTCGTTGTTGACCGCGGAGTACGCGGCGAGGGCGACCGAGGTCACGGGCGCAGCGGCCGCCAGCGGCAGCCGCTCCAGGGCGGTGATGCCGCAGCCGCACCAGATCACGAGGGCCGGAACCCGGAAGCCGGTGGCCTGTGCCGCGACCGCCAGCCCGAGCAGCACGGTGACGAGCCCCAGGGACGGCCAGAGTCTGTGCGCCAGCGTGGTGCGGAAGAAGGCCCACGCGAGCAGGGCGGTCACGACGAGGCCCGCCGCTGCCGCGACCGCACCCCAGCCGTGGACATGGCTGCTGTGGAAGACGCCCCACAGCAGCGTGCCGAGGACCACCATCCTCACGATCCAGGCGAGCAGTCGCCTGGGCTCCGAGAGCCTCCGCCGGTCGAGCGCCTCACGGGAGGGCCAGCGTGTCCACGTGCTCTCCGTCATACACGCTCCTTCCACATGGGCCGGGGCACACCGTCACCGTACGCCGTGGCCCGGCGGGCCGAGGAAGTGACGGACCGCGCACGCCAGACCAGGATCCCGGAGCGCACCAGCAGCGTGACCGAGAGGGCCAGGAGCAGGGCGGAACTGTCCTGGTGGACGCCCAGCGACGCCCCGAGGGCGAAGAGGCCGACGCGCAGGGCGATGCCGAGGATCCAGACAGCCACGCTCGCTTTGGTGCTCTTGCTCCATGCGACGCCGTCCGCCTCGGCCCATATACGGGTCGTCCAAGCCCAGCCGGCCCCGGTGGCCAGTCCGATGAGCAGCTCGGCGCCGAGCAGCACGGCGGATTCCGTGCGGTGCTGGGCATCGAGCAGGCCGGGCCCGCGCAGCGCCACGGCCGCCAGGATCACGGGCAGGAGCCACCAGCGCCGATCGGCGTCGACCTGGCGAGCACGGAACTGCCGCACGATCACCAGGGCGGCCACCGCCACGATCACCAACGCATTGACAAGCCCGGACATCACAGCCTCCGTGAGCGGAAAAGGAGCTGTCGACGGCGAGTGCTGTCGACGCCTTCGACGCTACGGAAATCCGCTGGTCAGCTGGATCGGAGCCGGGGTGGATCGTGGGTGGAACCCGGAAGGCCCCCGGTCTCCACCCACGGGTGGACGGACGTCCGCTCGTCTTGCCCCTGCCCTGCCCCGCACGTCGCGAGGGCGGTCCACGGAATGCCTTCCGCCGACCGCACTCCGACCGTCCCCGGAGCAGTTGCTAGGCGTCGATGCGCGAGCGGTCCAGCGTCGCCGCCGAGCTGGAGATGAACTCCTTGCGTGGTGCCACGTCGTTGCCCATCAGCAGATCGAAGACCTGCTCGGCGGCCTCCAGGTCGGAGAGGTTGATCCGGCGCAGGGTGCGGTGGCGCGGGTCCATCGTTGTCTCGGCCAGCTGGTCGGCGTCCATCTCGCCGAGACCCTTGTAACGCTGGATGGAGTCCTTGTACCGGATGTTCTTGCTCTGCAGCTCCAGGAGCTTGTCGCGCAGCTCGCGGTCCGAGTACGTGTAGATGTACTTGTCCTGGCCCTTCTTCGGCTGGACGATCTCGACACGGTGCAGCGGCGGCACCGCGGCGAACACCCGGCCCGCCTCGACCATCGGCCGCATGTAGCGGTGGAACAGCGTCAGGAGCAGGGTCCGGATGTGGGAGCCGTCCACGTCGGCGTCGGTCATCATGATGATCTTGCCGTAGCGGGCCGCGTCCAGATCGAAGGTCCGGCCGGATCCGGCACCTATCACCTGGATGATGGCACCGCACTCGGCGTTCTTCAGCATGTCCGTCACCGACGACTTCTGGACATTGAGGATCTTGCCGCGGATCGGCAGCAGCGCCTGGAACTCGGAGTTCCGGGCGAGCTTGGCCGTGCCGAGCGCGGAGTCGCCCTCGACGATGAACAGCTCGCTGCGGTCGACGTCGTCGCTGCGGCAGTCGGCGAGCTTGGCAGGCAGCGAGGAGGACTCCAGAGCCGTCTTACGACGCTGAGCGTCCTTGTGCTGGCGGGCGGCGATCCGCGTGCGGGCGGCCGCGACGACCTTCTCCAGGACCGTGCGGGCCTGCTGGGCCGCGTCACGCTTGGTGGAGGTCAGGAAGTCCTTCAGCTCCCTGGAGACCACGTTCGTGACGATGCGGCGCGCCGCGGAGGTGCCGAGGACCTCCTTCGTCTGTCCCTCGAACTGAGGTTCGGCCAGGCGGACCGTGACGACGGCGGTGAGGCCCTCCAGTGCGTCGTCCTTGACGACGTCGTCCTCGGCGACGCGCAGCAGCTTCTTGGCGCGCAGCACCTCGTTCATCGTCTTGGCGACGGCCTGCTCGAAGCCGGCGACGTGGGTGCCCCCCTTGGGGGTGGCGATGATGTTGACGAACGACCTGAGCGTCGTGTCGTACCCGGTCCCCCAGCGCAGCGCGACGTCGACGCCCAGTTCCCGGGTGACCTCGGTGGGCGTCATCTGGCCGTGGTCGTCCAGGACGGGGACGGTCTCCTTGAAGGTGCCCTGCCCGGAGAAACGGAGGACGTCGCAGACCGGCTTGTCGGTCGCCAGGTACTCACAGAACTCGCTGATTCCGCCGTCGAAGCGGAAGGACTCCTCGCCCTTGCTGCCGCCCTCACCGAGCCCGTACTCGTCGCGGACGACGATGGTCAGGCCGGGCACCAGGAACGCGGTCTGGCGGGCGCGCTGATGCAGCGTCTCCAGGGAGAGCTTGGCGTCCTTGAGGAAGATCTGGCGGTCGGCCCAGTAGCGCACGCGCGTGCCGGTGCGGGTCTTGGGGATCTTCTTCGCCTTGTGCAGGCCGCTCCTGCTCTCGAACTGCGTGTCCGGGCCCTCACCCGCGAAGGCACCCGGCACACCGCGCCGGAAGCTGATCGTGTGCGTGTGGCCGTTGCGGTCGACCTCGACGTCCAGGCGCGCGGAGAGTGCGTTGACCACCGACGCGCCGACACCGTGCAGACCGCCGGAGGCGGCGTACGAGCCGCCGCCGAACTTGCCGCCCGCGTGCAGCTTGGTCATCACGACCTCGACGCCGGACAGCCGGGTCTTGGGCTCCACGTCGACCGGGATGCCTCGCCCGTTGTCCCGCACCTCCACCGAGGCGTCGTCGTGCAGGATCACCTCGATGTGGTCACAGTGTCCACCGAGGGCCTCGTCGACGGAGTTGTCGATGATCTCCCAGAGGCAGTGCATGAGACCGCGGCTGTCGGTCGAGCCGATGTACATGCCAGGGCGCTTGCGTACGGCCTCGAGGCCTTCGAGGACGAGCAGGTGCCGCGCGGTGTAGTTGGAACCGTCCCGGTCTGCTCCGGTCAGCAGCGCTGTGGACGGCACGGACGTCTCGGCGGTCACGCGGTTCGCTCCTCGCTGAATTTTGGATGGGGCCCATTTGGGTAAGGGGCCGGCTTCGGTCACCGGTCCGAGGGTACCGAGGCCTGGTAGAGCCGTTGTAACGCCACCCTCGTCTGGACCCAGACTAGTCCAGACTCGTACGAGCGTTCGATCCTCAAGGGGGGGTGAAGCGCACATCACGTTCCCTTCGAGGCATGAACCATTTAGGCTCCGGGCACGTCCTCATGAACAACCGGCAACCCCGCCGGGAGGACGCGACAATCGACAGACAGCGCGAATCCGTACTACAGAAGACATGCAATACGGCACATTCGCCGCCAACCGGCAGCAGACAGCCGGCTCGGAAAGAAATTTTCGAGGAAAAGCCGCGAGCGGGAACGTTTTCGGCCTGGTTGGATGTTGACCCTGGTACGACAGCTCGTCGAGCTAGAGAAGAGGCGACGTGACTACTGTTCTGACCCCCGCGAGCCCGCTGACGGCCGCTGACCGCTGCGACCGTTGCGGCGCCCAGGCGTACGTGCGCGTCGTCCTCCTGAGCGGCGGAGAACTGCTCTTCTGCGCCCACCACGGGCGCAAGTTCGAGCCGGAACTCAAGAAGATCGCCGCTGAGATACAGGACGAGACGGAGCGGCTGACCTCCGTACCGTCGAGCGCCTCCGAAGAGGACCGCTGACACCTCGCATCACGACGAGCCGACACCGGCGCCGAAGCCGGTGTACGGGCGGCCACCCCGCTCACACGGGGAACGGCCGCCCGTACTCGTAGGGGCGCCTCCAGGCCGGCATCCTGCGCGACGCCCGCCCGGTGCGCTCCCTCGACACCGTCGGCAGCACAGAAGGCGGGCTGGGGCTCCACGCGTGGCGAAGGCCTGGCCCGCGGCATCCGGCAGGCCGGACGCCGTGCTCAGTGGACGCCGCCCAGGGTCCTGACGACCTCGGAGATGCGCGTATAGACCCCTGGGCTCCCTGCTCGCCCGCAGCCGCTGCCCCAGGACACCAGACCGATGAGCCGCCCATTGGCGACGAGCGGGCCTCCGCTGTCCCCCTGGCAGGCGTCGCGCCCGCCATTGGGCTCTCCGGCACACAGCATGGAGTGGGCGTCGTACTTCCCGTCCGCACCGCCCGGGTAGGCCCGCGCACAGTCCGGGTCCGGAAGCACTTGGAGGTTCGCGGCCCGAAGGCTGTGCGCGTACTCGGCATCCCCTGTCACATCGCCCCAGCCGTACACCGTCGCGGTCGCACCCGGCGCGTATCCGGGGTCACCGGCTGCCGCCATCCCGATCACCGAACTCGCCGGGAGCGGGGAGGCCAGGGTGAGCACGGCGAAGTCGCCCGAGTTCGTCTCCCCGTTGTACCGGGGATTGACCCACGTGGCCTGCACCGGGATCTCCGCGCCCTTGCCGGACAGCAGGTCGGTGCGCCCCGCGATGACCTTGAGATCCCGCACCCGTCCCGGTGGTGCGCCCAGAACGCCCGCGGTCATGCAGTGCGCCGCGGTCAGAACCATGGTCCGGCCTACCGCCACACCTCCGCAGAACTGTCCGGCCCGCGTACCTCCGAACCGGTCACGGCTGGCGATGGCGACCGTCCATGGACTCTGGGAGATGTCCACCGGAAAGCCTCCGATGACGACACTGTCCGCCGTGGCAGGGGCAGGGGATCCCAGCTGTATCAAGGCAGCTGCGGCTGACAGGACCAGTGCTCGGGCGAAGTGGCGGCGCATGTGCACTCCTCACTGTGACGTACCGATGGAACACCCACAGTGATCCAGCTCGTCGGATCGCGCATACGCAAAGGGGCCGGTTCCCCGGGGAACCGGCCCCTTGTCGCTGTCGGCCGCGGCCTAGTCGAGGTAGTCGCGCAGCACCTGGGAGCGCGACGGGTGACGCAGCTTCGACATCGTCTTGGATTCGATCTGACGGATGCGCTCACGCGTGACGCCGTACACCTTGCCGATCTCGTCGAGGGTCTTCGGCTGACCGTCGGTGAGACCGAAGCGCATCGAGACGACGCCCGCCTCACGCTCCGAGAGGGTGTCGAGCACGGAGTGCAGCTGCTCCTGGAGCAGCGTGAAGCTCACCGCGTCGGCCGGGACGACCGCCTCGGAGTCCTCGATGAGGTCGCCGAACTCGCTGTCGCCGTCCTCACCCAGCGGGGTGTGCAGGGAGATCGGCTCACGGCCGTACTTCTGGACCTCGATGACCTTCTCCGGGGTCATGTCGAGTTCCTTGGCCAGCTCCTCCGGAGTGGGCTCACGGCCCAGGTCCTGGAGCATCTGGCGCTGGACGCGCGCGAGCTTGTTGATGACCTCGACCATGTGCACCGGAATACGGATGGTGCGGGCCTGGTCGGCCATCGCGCGGGTGATCGCCTGACGGATCCACCAGGTGGCATACGTGGAGAACTTGTAGCCCTTGGTGTAGTCGAACTTCTCGACCGCACGGATCAGACCGAGGTTGCCTTCCTGGATGAGGTCCAGGAAGAGCATGCCGCGGCCGGTGTAGCGCTTGGCCAGGGAGACCACAAGACGGAGGTTGGCCTCGAGGAGGTGGTTCTTGGCGCGGCGGCCGTCCTCGGCGATGATCTCCAGCTCGCGCTTCAGCTTGGGGGCGAGCTTGTCGGCGTTGGCCAGCTTGTCCTCGGCGAAGAGGCCGGCCTCGATGCGCTTGGCCAGCTCGACCTCCTGCTCCGCGTTGAGCAGGGGGACCTTGCCGATCTGCTTGAGGTAGTCCTTGACCGGGTCGGCGGTGGCACCGGCAGCTGCGACCTGCTGCGCGGGCGCGTCGTCCTCGTCCTCGTCGGAGAGCACGAAGCCGGCATTCTCGGTGCCCTCGGGCTCCTCGCCGCCCTTGGCCTCCTCGAGGACCTCCTCTTCGAGGAGCTCGGCGTCGTCCTTCTTGGCGGTCGTCTTCTTGGCCACCGCCTTCTTGGCGACGGCGGCCTTCTTCGCCACGGTCTTCTTGGCGGCCGTCTTCTTGGCAGCGGCCTTCTTCACGGGCGCGTCCTCAGCCGGGTCGTCGGCGACCGGCACGGCTGGAGCGGCAGGGGCGGTGGCCTTCTTGGTGGTCACCGTCTTCGCCGCGACGGTCTTGGTGGCGGTGCGCTTGACCGGACTCTTCGCTGCGACGCTCTTGCGGGTGCGCTTGGGCTCTGCGGCACTGACCATCAGCGTCACACCCTCTTCCTCGAGGATCTGGTTGAGGCTGCGCAGTACGTTCTTCCACTGAGTGGCCGGAATCTGGTCAGCTTCGAAGGCCCGACGCACATCGTCGCCGGCGATCTGCCCCTCAGCCTTTCCCCGCTCAATGAGAGCCATGACAGAGACGGACTCGGCGATCTCCGGCGGGAGCGTACGGGATGTGCTGGCCGACACGAACAACCTCTCGGAACGTTGGAAAACGGCTTCCGGCCCCGTCCACTACGGACAGGAGCCGACCGCCGGCTTGGGGATGGGCCGACGGTGCGGGCGGGGGCCGGGGAGATCCACAGCGCCGTGAACGGCGTCCGTATTCCTTCCTCGGCTATCACCTCTTAGGTCATCGCGCAGTTCCGAAGAGCGTTACGCCCAATCTGCGTGGCCCGAGTCACACCCCGTAACCGCTTAAAAACGCCCAGATGTGGGCAGAGGTGATCGATTGTTGTCGTGATCGATGTCTCGGTCCTCGCGGCGCCAGGCCCCTCCCCCGCCGACGCCCCGCGCCCGACCCCGAAGTCCATGATCGACGGTGGGAGTCCACGGCCGGGATCACCACCGATTCCGCCGGTCGCCGGGACCGGCGGCGGACATTGCACAGCGGCATCACCTACCCCGGCGGTGCCGACGGCCGCCACCGGTCTCCGTCGGGCTCCGCCGGGTCCCGGAAGGATCCGACGGAGCCCGACGGCGGGAGATCGGCGCCCGGCCGCGGCGGGGGCGGGTGCTGCCCGGCGAGGAACCCGGTCCCGCTCACACCGGCCGCGGGGCGCGGATCAGTGCTCGCGAGGCGCGGGCACCACGCGCTCCACCTCGGGGTGGACGGTGAGCAGTTGACGCATCGCCCCCTCGGCGGCCGCGCCGTCACCCGAGGCGAGCGCGTCCACGATCCGGCTGTGCTGGGCCAGGGCCGCGTCGTTCGGGCGGTCGCAGCCGGTGACCGGGCCGCCGGAGACCTGGAGTGCGGCCGAGACGATCCCCGAGAGGTGCTCCAGCATGCGGTTGCCGGCGACCTGGATGAGCAGCGAGTGGAACTCCGCGTCGGCGCGCGAGAAGGTCAGGGAGTCACCCTGCCCCATGGCGTGGCCCATGATCTCGACCATGTCGCCGAGCCGCTGCTGCACCTCCTCGCGCCCGTGGCCGGCGGCGAGACGCGCCGCGAGCGGCTCGATGGTCCAGCGCAGCTCGCTGAGCTCGCGGCGCTGGTCGTCGCGCTGCGGCCCGAAGGCCCGCCACTCGATGATGTCCGGGTCGAGGAGGTTCCAGTCGCTCACGGGGCGCACGCGCGTGCCGACGTTCGGGCGGGCGCTGACCAGGCCCTTGGCCTCCAGGACGCGCAGCGACTCACGGACGACGGTGCGCGAGACCTCGAAGCGCTGGCCGATCTCCTCGGGCACCAGCGGGCGGTCCGCGCCGAGGTCGCCGGAGACGATCATCTGGCCGAGCTGCTGGACGAGTTGGCCGTGCAGGCCGCGTCCGCGGCTGCCCGCGGCGCGTCGGCCGACGCGGCCCAGTTCCGGGTCCGCGCCCTCCCAGGAGGGCGTGCCGACGCGGTCGGGGGAGGGCGTCTCGGCGTAGGGGTAGCGGTCGAGTTCGCCCGGTCCGGCCAGGCCGGAATCTGCTGAACGGGCGGCGGTCATCATGGTGTGCGCAAGGGTACTCACGGATCCTTTGTCGGCGCCCTCTCCAACTCCCTTGAGGTCTTTGGTGAAAAGCACACGAAAGGGTGATCGCTCACCCTGTCGCAATTGACGCCTTATCGGAAAGAAACGGGCTTTCTCCGAGGAACTTTCGCACAGGGCAGATACAGATCGACACGGACCGTGTTCATCGGGCCCTGCCGCGCAGGGTGGTGAGCAGGTAGGCGCCGAGCAGCGCGGCCAGGGACAAGGCCAGTGCGCCACCCACGGGTTGGGCGATCATCCGCACCGCGGCGGCCAGATACCGCCCCCCGCCGAACGGCCACTGAGACAGCACCGCCTCCCGCATCCGCGCCGCAAACCCCGCCGCGGTCCCGACGGACCCTGTCTCCAGCGCGTTCCGCACCAGGGGTACGACGCCCACGGGCACCGCCAGCACTGCGGCGAGCCCGGCGGTCATGGACCGGAAGACCCCGGCCGCCAGCACACCGGCCCAGGCGCATCCCACGACCAACCCGGCCCAACTCGCGCTGGCGGGAAGCCAGTCGGCGGGAACCTCGGCCGCCTTCCGTCCGTAGACGACAGAGAGCACCTCGAAGTCGAAGCCAACGGTGAGAAAGGCCAGTGCCACCGCCGTGGCCCCGGTGACGAGGAGTTTCGCGGCGAGCAGCCCGAGCCGGCGGGGGACGCCGGCGCGATCCGCCGCCAGGGCGGGGTGACGGAACTCGTCCCCGAAGGCGACGGCACCGAGCAGTCCGGCGCCGAGCGCCGCGGGTGGCAGCGGGAGCCGCCACGGCCAGGCGGCCAGCAGCCGGTGCTGCGGGGCGTGGCCGGCACGGGCGAGGAGCAGGGAGAGGAGAGCGGAGACGACGAGTACGGCGGCCGCGGCGAGGGAGACGGTGCCGATCCCGGCGGCGCGGCGCAGTTCGTAGCGCAGTGGGTGCTGAGGGCCGGGAGCGGACCGGACGTCCAGGGGCGGCGGCAGCGGAGGCAGATCACCCGGCTCCGGCGTCTCCGTCGACGCGGACGAGGTTTTCCCGGCGACGGCGGTCGGCCCCATGTCTGCGATCTCGTCGGCGAGTTGATGTACGAGGATGCCGTGCTGGAACGCGATCTCGCCGATGTCGGCGCACGTACTGCCGTACACCGACAGCCGGTTGCCGTCCTCGTGGACGACCTCCACGGAACGCCGGGCGATTCTGGCCTCTTTGACGAGGAGGTCGCCGAGCCGGGCGGCGTGCGGGCTGCGGACGGTCACGCGGGGCCGCAGCCGGGTGCGGGCAAAGTCAGCGGCTTCCTGGTCCGCGACGAGCCGACCCTCGTCGAGCGTGATGACGCGGTCGGCGGTGAGTGCGGCCTCCTTGGGGTCGGCCGTGGCGAACAGAACGGTGCCGCCCCGGGCGGCGTGCGCCCGAAGCACGCCGTGCAGCCAGCGGCCTTCCCGGGCGGACAGCCCGGCCGCCGGATCGTCGAGCACCAGGCTGTGCGGATCGGCGAGCAGGGCGCAGGCGAGGCCGAGGTGACGGTCCATGCCGCGCGAGAGGGTGTCCAGGCGTTCGTCCTGCAGACCGACGAGTCCGACCGCTTCGAGGACGTCGTCGGCGCGGCGCGCGGGCACACCCACGGCGGCGCACAGCATGCGCAGATGTCCGCGGACGGTGCGGGCGGGATGACCGGGCACGTCTCCGAGGAGAACCCCCACTTCGCGCGCTGGACGGGCAAGGCCGTGCAGCGGTCGGCCCCGGAAGTATGTGATGCCGCGGCCCGGTTGGAGTTCGAGCAGGAGCCTCAGCACTGTCGTCTTGCCGGCACCGCGGGCTCCGAGGAGCGCCGTCACCTGACCTGCGCGCGCCTCGAAGGACACGTCGTCGACGACGGGCGACAAGTCCTTGCGGGGATCGCCGGTCAGTCCGATCGCCTGGATCACTCGAAGCAAGATAGCGCGATATGTCTGCTTTTTCGGTCACCCTGACAGGGAGGCGTCGACTCCCGTCCCGCGCGGCCCGTGCCGGAAGGCGCGCGTCGGCGCGCTGCTCAGACCTCGGGCCGCAGCGGTGATCAGACCTCTGGCCGCAGCATGGGCGGGTTGAGCAGTGTGGCACCGCCCGCGCGGAACAGTTGCGCGGGGCGACCGCCCTGCCGGGTCGTCGTACCGCCCGTGGGGACGAGGAAACCGGGTGTGCCGGTCACCTTGCGGTGGAAGTTGCGCGGGTCCAGCGCCACGCCCCATACGGCCTCGTAGACCCGTCGCAGCTCGCCGACGGTGAATTCGGCCGAGCAGAAGGCGGTGGCCAGCGAGGAGTACTCGATCTTCGAGCGGGCACGCTCGACGCCGTCCGCCAGGATCTGCGCGTGGTCGAAGGCGAGCGGCGCCGCCTGCTCGCCGTCCCTGCCGTAGCCGCCTTGCTGCAGCAGCTCCTCCACGGGCGCCCAGCGCGCGCTGTTGGCGTCTCCGCCGGCCCGAGGCGCGGGCAGGTCGGGGGCGAGTGCGAGATGAGCGACGCTCACCACTCTCATCCGCGGGTCGCGCTTGGGGTCGCCATATGTGGCCAGCTGTTCCAGATGGGCACCGTTGTCCTGTGCCGGTGCGGCCGGGTCGTGTGCGCGCAGTCCCGTCTCCTCGGCCAGCTCGCGCGCCGCCGCCTGCGCCAGGTCCTCGTCCGCCCTGACAAAGCCGCCCGGAAGCGCCCATCGCCCCTGGAAGGGCGGCTCCCCCCTCCGCACCGCCAGCGCACACAGGGCATGGCGGCGCACGGTCAGCACGACCAGGTCCACGGTGACGGCGAAGGGGGGAAAGGCTGACGGGTCGTAGGGCATGCCGCGATCATAGTCGTCTGCCTGACGATAAACACTCCCTTCGTCACCCGCTTCGGCGGTAGATCCACATCTGTCCGGTACGGCTGTCGCCGGCCACTACCGCGCACCGTCCACGAGCATGTCTCCCGAGGTCACACCCCCAGCTGCAGTCCGTCGGCCGCCTCCTCCACCATCGCGAGGCCAAGGCGCCCGACGCGCACGGAGAACGGGGCTCCCGCGAGTCTCAATCCCCTCAGCACGATCTCTCCGAGCGGCGCGCTGCGGACGGGGCTCAGGGTCACCGTTCCGGCCGGGACGTCCGGACGGATGCCGACAAGCGCGGTCAGAAGCAGCACCCCGGCGGCGGCCGCCGTTGCGGCCGGGCGGCAGGCAGCCGGATGCGGCAGGGGCGCACCCCCTTCGGTCCGCGGTTCTCCGGCGAACATCTCGGGCAGCCGGTGTCCGAACGCCTCCGCCGCGGCCAGCAGCCCGTGCAGCAGCCCGCTCGCCTCCTTCTCGTAGCCGGCTGCGGCGAGTCCCGCGGCGGCGACTGCGGTCTCCGGGACCCGCACGGCTCCGCCGCGGTGCCCGAACGGGTTGTACGCCGACTCCGTGGCGGCCAGGCCGCGCAGCCCCCAGCCCGAGTCCATGGCCGGACCGGCGAGCAGTCGGGCGAGTTGCTCGGTCCTCACCTTGTCGAGCAGTCCGGGCGCCGGCATGCCGGCGCCGAGCAGGCCGGTGTCGAGGAGATGCGCGGCGCCCGCAGCGAGGTGCGGAACCAGCCGTCCGTCGCGGGTGCGTGCGGCCGCCGGTCTGCCGCCCGACCGGTCCTCGATCCAGAAGTCCTGACAGAACGCGCCGCGCAGTTCCTCGGCCCACTGACGCAGATGCGGCCCGCCGGGACGCCCGTACGCCTCCAGTAGATCGGCACCGAGCACCGCGGCCCGGTGGGCGTAGGCCTGGGTCTCACAGCGCAGCAAGCCGCCCGGCTGCGGGTCGGGGAGGTAGACGCCGTCGCCGACGGTGGTGCGCAGCCACCGCAGACAGTGCTCGGCCGCGGGCAGCAGCTCTGCCGTCTCCCGCTCCAAAAGCCCCCAGCGCCGGGCCTCCGCGAGGAGCACGGGGAACAGCAGGGTGGCCTCGGTGCCCATGCAGCTCGGCGGAAGGTGCGGCCCCGCGTCCCGTCGGGGGCCCGGGATCATGCCCGACCGAAGGCCCGGGCCGCCAAGTTGGGTGCGGGCCAGGATACGCAGCGTGCCCGCGGCAAGCCGAGTGCCGAGCGGCAGCGTCATCCGGGCCGCCGCCAGGGACTCGGCGGGGGCCGGTCCGCAGCGCCAGGGTGCGCCCGCCGCGAGATGGGTGTCGGAGGGGTGCAGCGGGTCGCGCAGGAGAAGGGCCTGCAGGTCCTCGACACAAGTACGCAGAAGCGGCTCGACTCTGGGGTCGTCTCCACCGGCCCGGGCCTGCGCAAAAGGGCTCCCCGCGGCGCGCCCCACAGCCCTGACCGGCCCCGTGCCGTCCGACCGCACTCTCAGTTCCAGACTCCGAGTGCCCCCGGGCGGCAGCACCCACTCCCAGCGCAGCAGCCCCGCGGAGGCGAGCGCATCGGTGGGCGGCGGGTCGGCGGTGATCGCGCAGTCGCCCTTCGGACCGGACCACCGCAGCGCCGCGTCGTGCACGCTGGCGGTGAGTTCGGGCCCCGGGTCGCCCGCGGCGATCGCACCCAGCTCTGCGAGGTCCGCGCCGAGGGCCACCTCCACGGGCAGCCGCAGGGGGCGCTGCGCCGCGTTGTGCAGGGTGATCCGCTCGATACCGTCCGCGGACCGGATGCGCTCCACGACGACATCCGGGTCGGGCCCGGAGTCCGGCGACGCGTGCACGGTTCCGATGAAGCGGGCCCGGTCGGCCCCCACCATCCGGGCCTGCACCGGGATCGGCTCCCGCCCCGCCACCCGCAGCCGGCAGCGGGAGAGCACCCGTCGGCCCGCCCGGTAGAACCCCTCCAGGCCTTGCCCCGTCAACTGCCCCTCGTGGGTGGAGATCACCAGCCCGGGCAGGGCGACACAGATCAGCGCGGCGTGGGCGGGCGGCAGGTCGGCGATGCGACGGGCCGGGGCGGCCGGGCGCTGGGGCGGACCCTGGACCCGCCGGTCGGCGCGCGGCACGGAAGCCGGTGTTCCAACTGGCTCTCCACGCTCGGCCGGTGAGACACCCCCCGACGCGGAAAACGCCGAGGGACCGAGGCCGAACGGGCTGCCGTGGTGGGCTGAGGGCGGTGGGGGGAGGGACATGAGGCGGCTTCCTGTGCGCTCGGTGCGCCCCGGGCGCGGCCGGCACCGGGTGAGGGGCTCCGGAGGGTCGTGAGCGGTGATGGGTGGCGCGACCCGGGCCCGGGCTCCGCCACTCAGGTGAACGGCGCGGACCTGCCCAGGGTCACGCCCATGAGAGGGGAAGCCCACCGAACGGTGGTGCCGCGGACAGCAGGACTCACTCATGTGGCCTCCTCCCCCTTACGTCGGCCGAAACCGCGGTGGGCCCTGAGCCGGCTGTCCGCGCCTTCGGCCGCCCGAGGTGACCGGTCGTGATGTGGCCCCTCGCCCGCAGGGGTGTCACCAGGCCGCCGTCGCCTGGCATCGGGCGCCCCCGGAGAACGACGGCTCGGCCTGGTCCCGCTCCCGGGTCGCACCCTGCGCCGCCTTCGGACAGGGACACGCTGTGGCGCGGAGGGCTCCGCGTCTTCGAGGCGCTCCTGGACCATGTCCCGGGACGAGTCGGACGTGTCGGAGGACAACGGGGCGGATGTGCGGCGTTCCGACGGGGTGGATGTGTCGCGCGCTGAGGGGGTGGGTGTGTCGAGTTCCGACGGGGCGGATGTGTCGAGTGCTGACGTGGCCGACGTGTCGTGCGCCGGCGTGGCGGTGAGGTCCGGCGTCACCGCGACGGTCTGGTCCGGTCCGGGTCGGCCCGCTCGCTCCGCCCGCAGGCAACGACGGACGGTCTCCGGATCCAGGCCCTCGTTGCACGCCTGGTGCAGCAGGCGGGCGAAGAGGTAGTCCGGGTCAGCGCCCAGGGCCATGGCGAAGGCCTCGCGGGCCTCCAGTTCGTCGCCGGTCGACCAGGCGACCCATCCGGCGAGCGTCAGGGGCGCCGCGGCGTGCTCACCGTACGGGCCGACGCAGCGGCGGGCGAGGGCGCGCCACAGGCGTAGTGCCGCAGGGGCCTCGGCACCCTCCATCCACTCCGCGGCCCGGTCTCGTGTCGTGCGGTCCTGCAGACCGAGAATCAGGGCCGCTGCCTCGTCGTGGGCCAGGAGTTCGTCGTCGCGCAGGTCCGCCGCCTCCGTACCCGGCACGGGTGGTGCTGCGCCGAGCCGGTCCATCATCCGCTCGACCAGTGCGAGCGTGTCCGCGGCCACGTCCTCGCGGCTGTCGCCGTCGAGAATCCGTGGGACGAGCGCACGACTCGCGCTGTCCAGCGCCGCCTCCTGCACGCGGGCGGCGTCCGTCTCGCACGGGCTCAGCCTGACCCTGAACTCCTTGAGGCTGCCGCGCACTTGGAGGCCGGCATAGGTCGCCGCGGCGGCCAGGACCGAGGTGCCCGGCAGGCCCATCGGCTGTCCTTCGGGCGGACAGCAGCCCGGGCTCGGGCAGCAGTACGACCAGAAACGTCCGTCGGAGATGCACAGGGCCTCCACCACCGGGACGTCGAGGCTGCCACAGGCCGTGCGCAGCGACTGGGCAAGCGGTCGGAGGCGTTCCATCACCTCGCGTCCCGTCTCGCCGCTCGCGGCGGGTTCCTGGACGAGGTAGACGACCATGCTCTCGGGCCGGGCGCCTCTGCGCTCGCTGCCGGTCACCAGTCCACCGGCCAACTGCTGGGCCACGGACGGCCAGTCGTCGGGATGGGCGGGGATACCGAGCCGTGCGCGCCCGCCGAACCTCCCCCTCCTTTCCCGATCGTGCAGCGCGACCAGCACGATGCTGTCCTCGGAGCGGTACCCGAGCAGATAGGGCAGGGCGTCGGCCAGCTCGGCCGGTGTGCGCAGGGTGACCTGGGGCTCGCCGTGCGGTCCCGAGGGTCCGTGCCTTCCGTAGGCCGTGGTCTCGCCGTCGTGGTGGGAGGGACCGCCGCTCTCGCCGATGCCGGAGCAGCCGGCCGCTTCGTCGTGGTTCGTCATGCCGCGACCATCTCGCGGATCTTGAGGTTCCGCTTGGGCTGTGGACAACCGCGGCCATGGGCACGCCAGAGGTTGTCCACAACTCGTGAGGCTCAACCGCACGATGTCCGGTCGATCGGGTTGCATGGACGTCATGACCGACGAACACAGGGAAGGCCACACCGTGCGGGTGCGGCCGTCACAAGCACGTTGGGTCCGGCCCAGCAGCACGCCCGGCATCACCCACTCAGTCAGAGCAGGGCACACCCAGTCCCGGAAGCCGGGCATCTGCCAGGCCACTGGTGACGGACCCGAGAGGAGCGGCGCACGTGCATCGAGTCACGGTCGCCGTGAAGAATCCGCTGTTGTCGGAGTAGAAGTCGTCGTTCACCGCAAGAAACAGTTCCCCACGGCCCACCAGCGTTGTCGGCCCCGTCCCGATGTACTGCCACGGCCCGTTTCCGATCCGGCCGATCAACGACCAACTCGGCACCCCCTGCAGTGGGAAGCCCTGCCCGGCGAGCCTCGTGGGATCACCCCCGGGACCGAAGGTGGGGGTGCCATTGCTGGTGATGGCGATCAGTCCCGTCGCGGTGAGGCGCACGGCCTCGCGTACACACACGCCGGTGTCGATCTCGCCCGTGGCATTCGGGAATCCATGGGGACCGGCCACTGCCGGGACCTGAACGGTTCGGGCGTGCTGCTGGAAGATGGGGCAGGCAGGCACGCCGGTACCCTGCTCGGCCGCCACGGCGCTGGGGGTCGTCACCAGGGCCAGCGCCGTCGCAGCGGAGGCGCACATCCATCTGCGGCGGCTCACCGCCCCTGCGATCGCCTTCAGACGTGCTCTTGCCTTCATACCCGCCGAGCCCTTTCGTTGTTCCTGAGCTGCAGCGGCACACCCGTGCAGCCCCGCCTGAGGAAGGCCGACCGGACGACCACAAGAAGCACATCCGAAGGAAGACCGCCGGCCGGTCACTCCAGTAGTGCACGGGAGAGCCGCGATGAGGCTTCACGGCGATGCGAAGGGACTGTGGACCAACCGAACGGCGCACTCACCGCCGGAGCTCGGTGATGAGCGCTCACGTCACGGCGCTCCCGGCTCCGCTGCTTCGGGCGGCGTCGTTGCCGCATTGGCGGCCGTCCTGCTGCTCGTCGCGGCTGTCGCCCGGCCCACCCTGCACCGGGCCGAGCGAGCTGACCTTCCTGTCGCCGGTGCGGCCGGCGCCCTGAGCCGCAGCCCGGTTTACTCCGTCGTTCGAGGCACGAGGCGCCACAGGGCTGCCGCGGCCGCGAGCAACGTGAGGGTCATGACGACCCACCACAGCCGGAAGGCGGTGGCGTGGAGGGTCGGCCCTGGTCGCCCGCTCCAACCTCGTCCTGGCCGGAGTCAGTGACGGCGCCTCGGTCATCTCCCAGTCCAGCACCTCCAACGACGGGCTGAGGGGGTCCGACGTCACCCGGCTGACCATCAAGGACCTCACCTTCCAGGGGCCGGGCAGCGGCAGTGGCAACGGCATCGTCCTGACCCGGGTGGCCAACCCCGCGACCGTGTCCCTGGAGTTCTCCCGTGTCACGGTGAAGTACTTCGGCGGCAGCGGCATCGACCTGTCCAACCCCATCGTGTCCACCTTCAACACGGTGACCTCGGCCAACAACGGCAACCACGGCTGGACCATCCACGGTGTCTCCGGCGGGGCCGCGGGTACCAGCTGCTCGTTCGTCTCCTACTACGCCGACACCGTCACCAACACCGGCTTCCACATCGACACCATGGCCTACTGCTCCTTCGTCAGCTGCGCCGCCGACCACTGCGGCATCGGCTACGAGGTCACGGGCACCGGCAGCCAGGCCATCAGCTTCACCGGCTGCGGCACGGAGTCCAATGTGAACCGGGGAACCGGATACGACGGCTACGGCTGGAAGATCAACGCCGCGATCGGCGTCGGCCTGTGGAACTGCTTCACCTACGCCAGTCCCAACTCGAGCATCTGGGTCACCGGCAACGCACGCGCGGTCAGTGTCTTCGGCTTCGCGGAGAACACGCCGGCCGCCTCGGCCACCAACTCGATCGTGGTCGACTCCGGCTGCTCAGCCTCCCTCGGGGACTTCAGCAACGTCAAACCACTGTCCCTGGCCGGCTACACCAACGTCACCAACGACACCCAGGGCGGCACGGTCGCCGTCGGCTTCGTCTACGGCGCCGGCTCCGCGTACTACGAAGGCAACGTCTCCACGACCGCCTCCCCCACCCAGGCCCAGCACCTGACCCGCAAGGACTACGTCGACTCCAAAGCGGCCCCGGCTCCTGTCACGCTGACCGACGCGTCGACCATCGCCACCGACGCCGCCCAGGGAAACCTCTTCCGCGTCACCCTCGGTGGCAACCGCACGCTCGGCACGCCCACCAACCCCACCGACGGACAAGTCGCCACCTGGGAATTCATCCAGGACACCACCGGCAGCCGGACCCTCACCCTCAGCTCCGCCTTCGGCCTGGGCTCGACCATCTCCTCCATCACACTGACGACCACGGCGAACAAGCGGGACTTCCTCACCGCGATCTACAACGCCGCCAAGAGCAAGTGGTACGTCATCGACTTCGCCAAGGGCTACTGAGCGGCCGCTTCAAACGGTGCCGGCGGGCGACCGGACAAACCTCACGCTCACGAACGTGGCGTTCTCCAGCCCCGAGTCGGGGGGAAGCGTCTCCTCGGCGTCGCCACGGCAGCCGGAATACGCGTACAGCTCGACGCTGCCGTTGGTCTCGTTGAGGATGCGGCCCTGTCCGCTGACGTTGTAGCAGACATCGTCGAGCGGGTTGTACAGCATGTACCGGATGTTCCCGGGCTGCGTGGTGTACAGGAAGAACCCGGTGGCGGCATGGGCGCTGCCCATCGGCACCGTGAGGGCCAGCACGGTGGCGGCCGCGCCGGCGAGCAGGGCTCTGCGTACCCGCATCACAAAACCTCCCAGGGGCATTTCTTGCCTGAACACCCTCGGGCTTCCCGGCGCCTGCTCCCCTCACTCGCGGTGACCTGGCACATCACCCGCTCGGGTGGCCGAGGCCCCGGGCAGCGACTGCCGAGGCGCTCGGCGCCCCTGCCGGCCCACCCTCGGGTCGCTCTCGGGAGTTGCCGAAAAGGACGCGGTAGCCGATCAGCAGGACGAGAGAGCCGGCGATCGCCGCGCCCCAGGTGTAGAGGTCGAAGAAGTGCTTCTCCACGGGGCGGTCGAGGAAGCGGGCGGAGAGCCAGCCGCCGACGAAGGCGCCCGCGATGCCGATGAGGGTAGTGCCGATCAGGCCCCCCGGGTCGCGGCCGGGCAGCAGGATCTTGGCGATGGCTCCGGCGAGCAGTCCCAGGATGATCCAGCCGATGATGCCCACGTCGTCGTCCTCCAGTCGATGGGATCCGGCGGTGTCCGCCAGACGCCTGTTGCTGTGCATTGCTTGATTGCGCAAGCGTAGGGACCGGTTCGAAGGCGTGGCGAGAGCGGACTGACGCCTGAGAATGAGCCGTTGAGGTTCTGTCACATGATCAAGACATTTGCGCAATCGGGGAACTGAAACCGCTAGGGTCGCGTTGATCAGGATGAACGCGGGAAGCGGAAGCAGCTGCGGAGGACGTGCATGAGTGTGTCCCTGACCAAGGGCGGCAATGTGTCGCTGAGCAAGCAGGCCCCCGGCCTGACTGCGGTGACGGTCGGACTGGGCTGGCAGGCGAACACCGGTTACGACCTGGACGCCGGCGCGCTGCTGTGCGACGGGTCCGGGAAGGTGCTGTCCGACGAGCACTTCGTCTTCTTCAACAACCTGACCAGCCCGGACGGCGCGGTCCGCCACTCCGGAGACGGAAGCCCCGCCGACGGAGACGGCCAGCAGATCCACATCGACCTCGCCCGGGTCCCGGCCGAGGCCGTGAAGATCGTCTTCTCCGTGTCTCTCTACGAGAGCACGGCCCGCGGCCACAGCTTCGGCCAGGTGCAGCGCGCCCACATCCGCGTCCTCGACCAGGAGTCGGGCGCCGAACTGGCCCGCTACGACCTCAGACCCGGCAGCCTGTCGAACGAGACCGCGCTGGTCTTCGGCGAGCTGTACCGACACGGCGCGGAGTGGAAGTTCCGCGCCATCGGCCAGGGCTATGCCGCCGGACTCTCGGGCATCGCCGCCGACTACGGCGTGGACGTACTGCGGGAGACGGCGCCGAGCCCGAACCCTGCCCCCTCGCCTCAGGTGAACACCGGCACCCACGTGCCGCCTCTGCCCGCCGTACCACCACCGAGCGCCGTCCCGCCGCTTGCATCGCCTGCACCGCCTGCACCGCCTGCACCGATGTCTGTCGCACCACCGCAACCCACAGGGAGTTCCTCCGTGACGTGCTTCTTCGACCCCAGCCACGGCCCCGGCATGACGACCGTGACGTGGTCTCCCCAGTGGGGTGTCCCTCGGCCGATCCAGACGTGCGGCGGCTGCGCGCAGCGGGTGCAGACCACGCCTCCCCCGTTCTACACGCCGCCCCAGCAGGGCTACCCGCAGGCGGTGCCGCAGGGTTATCCCCAGCAGGGCTATCCGCAGCAGGGATACGCGCAGCCGTACGGAGAGCACTACGACCACCCCGACTACCACGACCACCAGCAGCAGGGCGGCGGACGGCGCTTCGGGACCGGGGCGCTCATCGGCGCCGGCGCGGCCGGCCTGATCGGTGGCGCGCTGCTGAACGAGGCGTTCGACGACGACGAACCGGACGTGGTCGTCAACAACTACTACGAAGAGTGACCGGAGACTACTACGAGGAGTGACCGGAACGACGACGAGGACTGACCGACCGATTCCGTCGCGGTCGGCCCGGCCGTCCGCTGAGGACGGCCGGGCTCTCCCCACAACGCGTGTGCGCCGAGGGCGGACACCTACACTGGGTGGGCGCGTGTGCGGCGACTGTGATGTGGGCGGAACGGGAGAGGACCGTGGGGGAGAGCGTCGGTGGCTTCGAGGACCCGTCCGCCGAGGTTCTGGCGGAGGCGGCCGCGGCGTTCGGACTGCTCGCCTCGCCGGCCCGGCTGCACATCATGTGGGCGCTGTTCCAGCGTGAGAGCGATGTCACGCACCTCGCGGATCGCGTCGGTGGTGCGCTGCCCTCGGTCAGCCAGCATCTGGCGAAGCTGAAGCTCGCCGGGCTCGTGCGTTCCCGTCGTGAAGGCCGGCGACAGGTCTACTACGTCGACGACCCGGACATCGCGACCGTGGTGCGCGTGATGCTCGGGCAGCTGACCGTGCGCTCCTACCAAGCCTCCGCCCCGGTGGGTTCGCTGCGCCGGACCGGTGGCTGAGAGCACCACGGCCGGCCGCGGGGCAGGATGCCGTGGGCAGGACACAGCCAACAGGACAGGGCGTGCGAGGCGCCACCCGCCCGCCACCCGCTCTTGCCGGTGCGGAGTGGTGGGACGCCGTGATGGTTCCATGAGATCCCTCACTTGTGAATTGCGGCAGGAGCTGTGCTGCTCTGGCTATGGATTTGTTAGATTGCGCAACTACGCAACCAAGGTGAAGTCCGCACGTCGTGCCTCGCCTGCCCGTACACCGCCGTGCACGCCCGGCCCCACATCCGACGGCCCGGCTTGCTGAGGCCGACCGTTCATGGGAGTGGGAGATGAGCGACCCGTGGGACGGCCCGGGCAGCCAGGCCACGCGCAGCCACAAGGCCCGGGTGGTCGCCCAGCGAACGGCCGCGCCTGACGAAACGCGCCTGCCTGGCGGCCGGGGCGCGGCACGAGCGGCCTCCCGCTCGCGCGGCGGCCCGGGGTCGCGACGGTCCCGGCCGGTCCGGCGCGGCAGGCGTGTGCTGCGGATCATCGGGATGTGCCTGGCGATCCTGGTGCTGGGCACGGCCGGTGTCGGCTGGTGGTTCTACGAGCACCTCAACGACAACATCCACAGCGTCTCGCTCGACGGCAAGGGCGGATCGGAGAAGGCCGACGCGTTCGGGCGCACCCCGATCAACATCCTGGTCATGGGCTCGGACGGGCGCACCAGCACGGAGGACTGCAAGCTCGGCGGCGGCTGCTCGAAGACCGGCGTGCAGACCGGCAGCGGGAACGCTGACGTGGAGATGGTGATGCACATATCGGCGGACCGCTCCAACGCCACCGTCATGAGCATCCCCCGCGACACCATGGCCAACGTCCCGGCCTGCAAGGACAGCGCGAGCGATGTCTCCACGGCCGGCTACTACGGCCAGGTCAACAGCGCGCTGCAGTACGGCCCCGCCTGCCAGGTGGCCACCGTCCACCAGCTCACGGGCATCCCCATCGACCACTTCGTCAAGCTCGACTTCTCCGGCGTGGTCAAGATGTCCGACGCGGTCGGCGGCGTGTCCGTGTGTGTCAGCGACAACGTCTACGACACGTACTCGCATCTGAAGTTGTCCAAGGGCGCCCACACCCTCAAGGGCGTCGCGGCACTGGAGTTCGTCCGCTCCCGGCACGGCTTCGGCGACGGCAGCGACCTCGGGCGGACCGTCTCCCAGCACATCTTCCTCAGCGCGATGATGCGCAAGTTCAAGAGCGCGGGCACACTCATCGACCCCACCGCGGTCTACGGTCTCGCGGATGCCGCCACCAAGGCGTTGACCGTGGACGACGGTCTCGGCAGCGTCAAGAAGCTGATCGGGCTCGCGTCCGACGTGAACAAGGTCCCCACGAAGCGGATGACCTTCACCACCATGCAGACCGCTCCCGACCCGGCCAACCGCGACCGCGTGGTGGTGGGCCAGGGCGCCAAGCCCCTCTTCGCCGCCATAGCCAACGACCAGTCCCTGACGACCGGTTCCGGCGCGAAGTCCACGGCGGCCTCCGCGACAGCACCGGCGACAGCCCCCACCGTGCCCGCGTCCCAGATCGCCGTGACGGTCGAGAACGGCACCGGCATCTCCGGCCGCGCCTCCGGCATCGCCGGCGCACTCACCGACGCGGGCTTCAGCTCCGGCACGACCACGGCCAACGCGGCGAGCCCTGCGAGCAGCACCACCCTCAGCTACGGCGCCGGGCAGAAGGGCGAGGCCCAGACGGCCGCCAAGGCCCTGGGGCTGCCCGCCTCGCACCTGAAACAGGGCACCGGGACGGGCCTGACCCTGGTGATCGGCAGCGATTGGCCGAGCGGTAACTCGTACCCCGGCGGCTCGTCCGCGCCGGCACCGGCCGACACGAAGGCCGCGGTCTCCAACGCCCACGCCCAGACCGCCGACCAGGCCAAGACCTGCGCCAAGGTCAGCCCGTACCGGACCGTCAGCCTCAACGGAGTCCCCATGACGCCGTCCCAGGCGTACGCGGCGGCGAAGAAGCAGCCTGACTCCGACTCCTGAGACCGGCACCGGGTCCGGGTCCGGTCCACGGGTCCGAGTTCGGTCCGGGTCCGGTCCACGGGACCGTCGGACCCGGCCAGGACGGTCAGCCCGCCGCGGCGAGCACCAGCGGCAGGACCTGGCCGGCCCCCGTCTTCCTCAGCAGGCGGGCGGCGACGGCGAGGGTCCAGCCGGAGTCGGTGTAGTCGTCCACGAGCAGGACGGGCCCCGGGGTACGGGCCAGGGCGTCGGCCAGGTCCTCGGGGAGGGTGAAGGCGGCGGACAGTGCCCGGAGCCGTTGCGCGGAGTTACTGCGTCGTGCCGCGTGCGCGCCACTCGGCTCGGTGTAGGCCAGGGCGCCCAGGAAAGGCAGGCGCCCGATGTTCGCGACGCCCTGAGCGAGGGACGCCACCAGTCGGGGGCGGGCCAGGGACGGTACGGCGACGACCCCTACGGGCCGGGGGGAGGCGTCGGGGCCGTCCGACATCCAGCCGCCCGGAGAGCGCGCCCAGTCGGCGAGGACAGTCACCACGGCCTTCAGCACGTCCTCGGGGACGGGTCCGTCCTGTGCCTGCTCGGACAGCAGCGGACGCAGCCGGTTGCCCCAGCCGATGTCGGAGAGCCGCCCCAGGGCCCGGCCGGGGGAACATTGTTCCTGGGCCGCGATGCGTCCCTTGAGCTCGACGCCCAGTGCGGGCATGCCGGTCGGCCACATCCGGCGCGGCTCGATCTCCGCCCCCGGGCGGCCCAGCTCCTTCGTCGCCCCCGCCAGGCTCTCCATCGAGACGGCGGGGTCGGCCCAGGCGCCCGCGCAGTTGTCGCAGCGGCCGCACGGCGCGGCCTCCTCGTCGTCCAGTTGGCGACGCAGGAACTCCATGCGGCAGCCGGTGGTGGCCGCGTAGGAGCGCATCGCCTGCTGCTCGACGGCACGCTGCTGGGCCACCCGGGCGTACCGCTCCGCGTCGTACGCCCAGTCGGCACCCGTGGCGATCCATCCGCCCTTCACCCGGCGTACGGCGCCGTCCACGTCCAGCACCTTCAGCATCGTCTCCAGCCGACTGCGCCGGAGATCCACCGAGGCCTCCAGGGCCGGCACGGACACCGGCCGTCCCGCCTCGGCGAGGACCGCGAGCGTCCGGCGCACCTGGTCCTCCGGCGGGAAGGCGGTCTCCGCGAAGTAGCGCCAGATCGCCTCGTCCTCCTTGCCCGGCAGCAGCAGCACCTCGGCGTGCTCCACGCCGCGGCCGGCGCGGCCGACCTGCTGGTAGTAGGCGATGGGCGAGGACGGCGAGCCGAAGTGCACCACGAAGCCCAGGTCCGGCTTGTCGAAGCCCATGCCCAGCGCGGAGGTCGCCACCAGCGCCTTGACCCGGTTCTGGAGCAGGTCGTCCTCCGCCTGCTGACGGTCGGCGTGCTCCGTCCGGCCCGTGTACGAGGCCACCTGGAGGCCGCGCTGTCGCAGGAACGCGGTCGCCTCCTCGGCCGCCGCCACCGTGAGTGTGTAGATGATCCCGGAGCCCGGCAGCTCGTCCAGGTGCTCGGCGAGCCAGGCCAGCCGGTGCGCGGCGTCCGGCAGCTGCACCACGCCCAGCCGCAGGCTCTCCCGTTCGAGCGGGCCGCGCAGCACCAGTGCCTCGCCGCTGCTGGTGCCCAGCTGCTCGGCCACGTCCGCCGTGACCCGGGCGTTGGCCGTCGCCGTCGTGGCCAGCACCGGGACGCCGGGGGTCAGGTCCGCGAGCATCGTGCGCAGTCGGCGGTAGTCGGGGCGGAAGTCGTGGCCCCAGTCGGAGATGCAGTGCGCCTCGTCCACCACGAGGAGGCCTGTCGTGGCCGCGAGCTTGGGCAGCATCTGCTCTCGGAAATCAACGGAATTCAGGCGTTCAGGGCTTACCAGGAGAACATCGACGTCGCCGCGCTCGACCTCCCCGTGGATCGTCTCCCACTCCTCCGGGTTGGCCGAGTTGATGGTGCGCGCATGGATACCGGCCCGTGCCGCCGACTCGACCTGGTTGCGCATCAACGCCAGCAGCGGCGAGACGATCACCGTGGGGCCGGAACCGCGTCGGCGCAGCAGAGCAGTGGCCACGAAGTACACCGCCGACTTGCCCCACCCGGTGCGCTGCACCACCAGCGCGCGACGGCGCTCTACCACCAGGGCCGCCACCGCCTGCCACTGGTCCTCCCGCAGCCGCGCCGCCCCTGTAGGATCACCGACCAGCTCGGCGAGGATGGCGTCGGCTTCGGCACGCAGCTCCAGAACGTTCATACCTCCCATGCAACCCGACGGCACGGACAATCGGCCACTTCGCCCCACGTGACGGACGGCACGGCCCCGTGATCACCAGGGTGTGACCGCTGGTCCTCGCCGGGCAGGCGTGATCAGCCCTCTCCCCGGGAAGCCATTGAGCAGACCGCGGGCAGGGATATAGGTCGCACACCAGCACAAACCGGCCGGTGGCCCCAATTGCTCGTTGCCGCATTCCAGTTCGACGGGAAGAATTAGGAGTCCGCTCCCCGCACGGCTCGTACGTGATCCGAGAGGGCTGTGCTGGGGTGTGCGCCCCCGAGTCCGACCCCGCCCGCAGTCCGGGCGCGTAGCCGAAGGGAGGATCGTGACCTTCGGATTCGCTCCGTCCTCGGCGGCATCCATGTCGGCCTCCGCCGAACTGTCCGCCGCTTCCGCCAACCCCCTGACCCGCATGCTCGAGCCCGCAGAATGGGCAGCCGCCGGGATACCTCTGCTGCGCAGCCCCCGGGAAATCGTCGGCGAACTGCACGCCCTTCACCAGCCACGGCTCTCCACGGCCGTCGTGGCCGTTCTCGACCCGGACGAACGGCTGCGGGCGAGCGCCTCGTTCACGCGGCGTCCGGCACCGGCGGACGGCTGGGTGTTCCGCAACGCGCTGCTCGCCCAGCTGCGCCGCGTCATCCCGCACGACCTGCGCCGCCGTACGCCGGTGCGGACCGCCGTGCTGCTCTACTGCCGTGAGGGGGACGGTCGTTGGACGGAGGAGGACGGGGCGTGGATGTGGGGCCTGCGCGACGCGTGCACCTTGCACGGGCTGCGCTGCGGTGCGTACATCACGCTGACGCGTGACGGCTGGCAGGTCCTCGGCGAGGGGCGCGGTGGACGCCGCCCCAACGCGGAGTCCTCGGCGGAGCCCTTCGGGCTGACCGGCGGGACGCCCCCGCTGCCGCGCACGGGAGGCGTCGCCTCCGAGGTGCTGCGCCGGGCCGCCGCCCGCTGAGGCGCCCCGAAGGGGAACTGCGCCGCCGTAGCACCGGGGCGTGCCCCGAGGCCGTACGACCACGGGCGCGAACGCGGAGCAGCCCGGAGGCAGCAGCTCCGGCCCCGTACGCCCGCGCGTCGACGCACCCAGGCGCCCACGCACCGAAGACCACGCCCTGCCCGGACATGAACGCGAAGGTCTTCGCACCGGGAGTCGTCGCCTGCCGACCCCAGCGGGGGTCCTCACACGGGACCGTAGGCCGCCCTCCCGGTCCTGGGCGCAGTCGCCCGGGCTCCGTGCATACCGAAGCGACCGCCGTGTCGGTGCCGCCCAAGCGTCACCGCGCCGTTCGGCCCCTCGTGGTCCGGGGCCGACCCGGCTCCGGGCCCTCGGTGCGGGACGCGCAGCGTGCGAGCGTAGAGGTCCGGACCGGACCGCTCAGACGCCCACGCCCAGCACCGAGTTGATCTGCTCCGGATCCCCGCAGACGATCAGCAGGGCACCGGCCCGGCCGAGCGCCAGCGGAAGCGCGGTGGCGACAGCGGCGTCGGAGCCGCCGTTGACGGCGGCCACGACCACCGGGCGGGTGGCGGCGCGGGACGCGACGGAGGCGTCGGCGTAGAAGACGTCGTCACGGGCGTCGTGCTGCGCCCAGTACGACGCTTCGCCGAACGACATCTCGTGCGCGGCCCACGGGTGCGACTCGCCGGTGGTGATCACCAGCACGTCGCCGGGGGCGCGGCCGGTCTCCAGCAGCAGGTCGACGGCTTCTTCGGCGGCATCCAGCGCACCCTCGGCCGAGGCCGGGATCAGCTGGATCTGCGGGGTGGCGGCGGGAGTGGACGGCCCAGGCTTGGCCGCGGCCGGCTCGCGCGTGGTGCGCTGTGCCGGCATCGGCCGGACGGGCCCCGGACGACCGGGACGCGCTGGGGCCGCGGGGCGGGGGCCGGGTACAGGACGGGGGGTCGGCGCGGTCCGGCCGGCGGCCGGCGTGACGCGGGGACCCTGGGCACTCTCGTGAATCTGAGGCTCCTCGGGAATGAGAGGCATGAGCTGATTTTTATCAAACGCCGGTGCTGGTCGCGTCGGCGGGTGGCACATGAGTGCGATCGGAACGGGTCAGAAGTCGAAGCCGAGCTGGCCTTCGATCTCCGGCACGTGTCCGTCCGCCCGGCTGCGGACCTTCTTGAGATGCCGCCACTGGGGCAGCGCATCAAGATACGCCCACGACAAGCGGTGGTACGGGGTGGGGCCCCGCTCCTCCAGCGCGGCCTTGTGCACCGGCGAGGGATACCCGGCGTTGGCCGCAAAACCGAAGTCTGCATGGTCGATACCCAGTTCGGCCATCATTTTGTCTCGGCGGACCTTGGCGATCACCGATGCCGCGGCGACCGCCACACAGGACCGGTCACCCTTGATCACCGTACGCACCCTCCAGGGCGCTCCGAGATAGTCGTGCTTCCCGTCGAGGATGACCGCGTCGGGCCGGACGGGCAGCGTGTCGAGGGCGCGTACCGCGGCGAGCCGGAGCGCTGCCGTCATCCCGAGGTCGTCGATCTCCTCGGGTGAGGCATGACCGAGGGCGAAGGCCGTCACCCACTGTTCCAGCTGCCGGGCGAGCTCGGTGCGGCGCTTGACGGTGAGCAGCTTGGAGTCGGTGAGACCCAGGGGTGGTCGGCGCAGGCCGGTGACTGCGGCGCAGACGGTGACGGGACCGGCCCAGGCACCGCGCCCCACCTCGTCGACACCGGCGATGACCTTCGCTCCGGTCGTTGCGCGAAGGGAGCGCTCGACGGTGTGGGTAGGCGGTTCGTACGGCATGGCGCCCTTAGCGTACGCCGCCCGGATCCCCGCGCGACACCCAGGTTTCCCCAGGCGACGGCACGCCCGGCGGGGGGCGTCCGCGATGGCCCCCGCGGGACCGCCCGGACGCACCCGCGGGACACGGTTCAGCCGCGCTCCGGCCGTAGCAGCGGCATCATCAGCTGATCGATCATCTCTACGATGTCCGGGTCACCCCATTCGCTCCCGCACATCTTTGAGCGATACATCATCATGGCGGGGACGGCATCGAAGACATATCCGTTCGCGGCGTCGGTGCGCACCTCACCCCGCTCGATTCCTCGGCTGATGACCTGGTGCAGCAGCTTGATGATCGGCTCTACGACCCCGTCGAAGATCACTCCATGGAATCGTTCAGCCTGCGTTGTGTCGCACTCGTGAATCACGGAGCGAAGCGCGAACCCGGGCCGTGAGTACAGCGCATCCCGGGCCTGCCGGCACAGCGCCAGCAGATCCTCGCGCACGTTCCCGAGGTCGGGCGCCACATCGAAGCGCGGCAGTCCGGCCTGGAGCGCGTCGGCGACGAGGTCCTCCTTGGACGGCCAGCGGCGGTAGACCGCGGCCTTCCCGGTCTGCGCGCCGGCGGCGACACCCTCCATGGTGAGGCCGTTCCAGCCGACCGTACTGAGCTGCTCCAGGGCGGCGTCGAGGATCGCGCGCTCGAGTACGGCACCGCGCCGACGAGGGGAGACCGGCTGGGCGGAGGTTTCCGTCCAGGGCGAAGTACCCATCTGTGATTCTCCGTTGAGCAAGGGGAAGCGGGGGTTCCGGGGAGGGGCGGGGGGCGGGGACGCATCGCGCGGCAAGAATTCAGTGAACGCTTGCGTTCACTGACGGGGACTCACTACCGTTTGACGCGACAGTGAACGCCAGCGTTCACTAACGCACTTGTGGGGGACCCATAGTGACAACCTCTCCATTGATCCAGGAAGACAAGCCGAAAGCCGCCCGCCGGGAGGGGCGTCCCGGCATCGCGCTGACCGTCATCGCGGCCTGCCAACTCATGGTGGTCCTCGACGCGACGATTGTGAACATCGCACTCCCGCACATTCAAGACGCCCTCAAGTTCAGCACGACCGACCTGACATGGGTGGTCAGCGCGTACACGCTGACCTTCGGCGGGCTGCTGCTTCTCGGCGGCCGGGCCGGGGACATCCTCGGCCGGCGCCGCGTGTTCATGACGGGCATCCTGCTGTTCACCTTCGCCTCGTTGCTCGGTGGACTCGCCCAGGAGCCATGGCAGTTGCTGGCCGCGCGCGCCCTGCAAGGGATGGGTGGCGCGATAGCGTCGCCCACCTCGCTGGCACTCATCACCACCACCTTCCCCGAAGGCCCGGAGCGGAACCGGGCGTTCGGAGTGTTCGCCGCGGTCTCGGCCGGCGGCGGCGCGATCGGTCTGCTGGCCGGCGGCATGCTCACGCAGTGGCTCGACTGGCGTTGGGTCCTCTTCGTCAACGTGCCCATCGGTGTGCTGATCGCCGCGCTCGCACCCCGCTACATCGACGAGTCCGAGCGTCACCCGGGACGTTTCGACATCGCGGGCGCGCTCACCTCGACGACCGGCATGGCGTCCCTGGTGTACGGCTTCATCCGGGCCTCCGAGAACGGCTGGCGGGACCGGGGCGCGATCGGCTCGTTCGCGGCGGCCGTGGTGCTGCTGCTCGCGTTCGCCTTCATCGAGGCGCGGGCGAAGGAGCCGATCACACCGCTGAGGATGTTCGCCGACCGCAACCGCTCGGGCACGTACGTGATCATGCTGTGCCTGGCCGCGGCGATGTTCGGCATGTTCTTCTACATCGTGCTGTTCGTGCAGAACGTGCTGGGCTACTCGCCCATCTCGGCCGGCGTGGCGTTCCTCCCGGTGACCGTGGCGATCGTGACCGGCGCGGGTCTGTCGCAGCGGTTCCTGCCGGTGCTCGGCCCCAAGCCGTTCATGCTGACCGGGGCGGCGCTGGTCGCGACCGGGCTCGGCTGGCTGACGTTCATCAGCCCCGACAGCTCGTACGTCTCCGGCGTGCTCGGCCCGATGCTGCTGTTCGGCCTGGGCATGGGGCTGAACTTCGTGACCTTGACGCTCACCGCGGTCTCCGGGGTCGCCCCGCACGAGGCGGGCGCGGCCTCCGGTCTGCTCAACACCACGCAGCAGGTGGGCGGCTCCCTCGGCCTGTCGATCCTGACCACGGTCTTCGGCACGGCCAGTCGGCACGAGGCGGACAAGCAGATACCGAGGTTCCTCGCGAACGGCACGGCCGAGCAGAAGGCGCAGTTCGCGAAGACCCACCAGTTGCCCGCTCCCTGGGGGCACGAGGTGCTCGCCCACGGAATCGGGACGGCGTTCCTCCCGGCCGCCGGAATGGCGCTGCTGGCGCTGATCATGGCCACTGTGGTGATCCGCGTACGCAAGAGCGACCTGGAGGCCCTCTCCGGCACGGCGGGGCCCGCCGCGGCGTGACGGCTCCCGTCCGCTCCCGTCCCCCGGTCCGTCGGGGGCGGGAGCGGAGCGCGGCCGGATCCCGCCCGGTGGCACGACGGTGAGGGCGACGGTCCGGCCGTCCGCGAGAGGGGTGGGTGCGGTCAGCGGTCCGGCCCGCCTACGCGAGCGCCGGAGCCCAGTCCGGCAACGGTTCCACCCGGTCCAGCCACTCCCCCGGCAGCGCGCCGGTCTTCCCGGAGGCGACCACCGAGCCGACGATGGCGCAGGTCGTGTCCATGTCGCCGCCCACCTGGGCGGTGGTCCAGAAGCCCTGCTGATAGTCACCGAGGGCGCGCGCGGCGGACCAGAGCGCGAAGGGCACCGTGTCGTGCGCCGTCGTACGCCGTCCGCTGCCCAGGACGGCCGCGACGGTCGCCGCGTCGCCGTAGTCGAGCATGTCCCGGGCGCGTCGCAGTCCCATGCCGACGGCGCTCTTCGGTACGAGCGTGACGACTCCGTCGAGCAGCGCCCCGGCGCTCGGCGGTCCCGCCGGATCGGCGGCCAGGGCGGCGGCCGCGGCGACGGCCATCGCGCCGACCACGGCCTCGCGGTGCTGATGCGTCGGATAGGCGGAGATCTCCGCCTGGTGCGTCGCCTGCTCGGGGTCGTCCGCGTACCAGGCGCCGATGGGGGCGGCCCGTACCGCCGCGCCGCTGCCCCACGAGCCATGGCCCCTGAACATCGAGGCGGCCAGTTCCCGCCAGTCGCCGCCGGCGGCGATCCGCTCCAGCAGGAGGTCGATCGCCGGTTCGTGCCGACGGGCGGCACCGTGGTGCTCGGCGAGGGAGCGCGCCAGCGCGTCCTGGTCCACCCTGCGGTGCGCGGCCAGCACGGCGAGCACGGAAGCGGCCATCTCCGTGTCGTCCGTCCAGGGCCAGGGTCCGGGCGGCAGTTCGCGGCGCTGAAGCAGGGGGTAGTTCGCGGGAAGGAAGAACTGCGCGCCCAGCGCGTCTCCCACGGCCAGTCCGCGCAGGGCTGTCAGGGCGCGTCCCAGACGGCCTTCGGGAGCGGAGTCAGCGGTCATCTCTCTGCCACTGTATCCCGTGATCCAGTTCTGCCCCGTGATCCAGTGCGGGTCCGGATCTCTGTCCCGTGATCCAGTACAGGCCCGGAACTCTATCCCGTGATCCAGTACGGATCCGGATCGCGCCAGCGTTCGAACGGCCGGTCGAGCGTGTATCTGCCGTCGTCGCCGAGGACGAGCATGCGTGTCTCGCCGTTCCCGGGGTTGGAGAGCGACTCGAATTCGGCGACCGTCCAGTGGAACCAGCGCATGCAGAACAGCCGCATGGCCAGGCCGTGCGTCACCAGCAGCACGTTCGGCGGGTGGTCGGGGGCCTCGAAGCTCCGGAACAGGCTCTCCAGGAAGCCGCCGACCCGGTCGTAGACGTCGGCACCGGACTCTCCCTGGGCGAAGCGGTAGAAGAAGTGCCCGTAGGCGTCCCGGTAGGTCTTCTGCAGCCGTAGGTCATCACGGTCCTGCCAGTTGCCCCAGTCCTGCTCGCGCAGCCGGGGCTCCTCGCGGACGCGGACGAATTCGGGGTCCAGGTGGAAGGCGCGGAGCGTCTCGTGGGTGCGGCGGTACGGGGAGACGTACACGCTGACCTGCTCCTGACCGAAGACCTCCCGCAGCCGCTTGCCCGTCTCCTCGGCCTGCCGCCATCCCCTCTCGGTGAGCGGCAGTGCGTGGTCGGGCTCGCGTTCGTACACGGAGTCATCGGTATTGCCCACCGACTCGCCGTGTCGGACAAGGACGATGCGCCGTGGTCGTGCCATGCCGAAACCCTAGATCGAGTGACGGCCGAACGGGCACCCGAAGAGCCCTCATACGGCACAGGTCACACTAGGGCCTTCGCCACACCTCGGTCCGGATCTCACGTTCACCGGGGTCGTCGGTGCAGCCGGGCCGCGGAATCACGCGCGGCGGGCCCTCACACCGTCCAGGCCGGCTCCAGTTCCACGATGTCGCCGGTGAGCGCCGCGACGTCCGCCTCCGTCTGAGCCCTCAGCGCCAGCCGTTCCACGCGCTCCTCGCGGTACTTGCCGTGCTCAGCCGCCGACTGCCACATCGACAGGATGAGGAACTCATGCCCCGGCCCCTCGCCGAACAGTCCGCGGATCATGCCCGGCGAACCCGCCATGGCCGGGTTCCAGACCTTCTCCTGCATCAGGGCGAAGTGCTCGGCCCGCTCCTCATGGATCCGGCAGTGGGCCACGCGCACCAGATCGGCGTCCGAGAAGCGGGGCTCGAAACCGGTCTTCACATCGAAGCGGTGGTCGAAGAGCCGGACCTGCTGGTCCTTGAACGTGCCCGACTGGGACGCGGCCAGCCGGTCGTGGGATCGCGCCATGAACGAGTCGTAGAAGGCGCGGCTCTCCCAGAACGCGAAGACATGCGCCACCCCGGGCCTGACCCGGCTGAAGCCGCCGCCCTGTCCCCGGAAGCCCGGCTCCCCCGGAAGCCCCGCCCACTTCCGCTGCCCCCGTTCGAAACCGCGGCGGTCCACCACGGTGCAGCGAGTCCACTTGACCAGCACCGCGCCATCGTAAGGCCCTATCGCGTGGCGCCGGTCACTCTCCGGTGGAGTGCACCCCGCCGAGCGCCCCGGCGCACGAGGCACAATGGACAACTGGGCCTTGGCGCAACGAAGTTCGCGCGAGGCTGTAGTGACGGGGAGGGATGAGAGAGATGACCGGTCTCAACAAGGGCATCAGCAAGGTCGAGTTGGCACTGAAGTGGGACCCCAGTCCGAACGGACAGTCGCCCACCGATCTCGACCTCATTGCCGCGACCTACTTGGCGGACGATCCTTATGGTGCCCCCGCCTATGTGGTGCACTTCGACAGCCGCTCCCCCGACGGCACGATCTATCTCAACCGCGACAGCCTGGACGGCAAGGGCTTCGGCTGGGACGAGGCCATGACGCTCGAGCTCTACCGGCTCGACAGCCGGTACGCGCGCGTGGTGGCCGGGGTCGTGATCCAGCAGCGCACCGGACACAAGACGTTCGTCGACGTCCTGAACCCGGCGGTGCGGCTGCGCGAGGGGTACACCGTGCTCGCCGAGGACGACTTCGCGGGCGCCCTGGGTGCGACGGCGGCGACGGTGGCCGAGTTCGTCCGCGACGGCTCGGGCGAGTGGACGTTCCACCCGGGACTGACCGGATACGACACGGATCCGGAGGGCTTCGCCCACGTCATGGGCGGATCCCGCACTTCCTGAGCCGTCTCTGCGACTTCCCGGGGAGCTCCCCCGGAGGGCAGTCCTCGACACCTCGACGCCGAAGGGCGGCACGACCATCGGCCGTGCCGCCCTTCAGGCGCTCAGATCAGCTGCAGCCGCTCGTCGAGCCGCAGCCCTCGCAGATGTAGCAGGAACCCGCCCGCTGCATCTTCGTGCCGCAGGAGAAGCAGAGCGGGGCGTCCGCCTGGATGCCCAGCTGCATCTCCACCAGCTCGGCGCTGGTGTGCGCCTGCTTCGGGGCCGGCTCGGCCGTCACGGCCTCGGCCTTGGGGGTCGCGACCGCCTTCAACTCCTGGGCGCGCGGCGCCGACTGGGCCAGGCCCTCGACGTCGACCTCGTCCTCGGAGGGCTCGTAGGAGCCGGTCTCCAAGTGGCGCTGACGCTCCTCGGCGGAGTGGATGCCGAGCGCGGAGCGCGTCTCGAAGGGCAGGAAGTCCAGCGCGAGACGGCGGAAGATGTAGTCGACGATCGACTGCGCCATCCGCACGTCCGGGTCGTCCGTCATACCGGCCGGCTCGAACCGCATGTTCGTGAACTTCGAGACGTAGGTCTCCAGCGGCACGCCGTACTGCAGGCCCACCGAGACGGCGATGGAGAAGGCGTCCATCATGCCCGCGAGGGTCGAGCCCTGCTTGGACATCTTCAGGAAGACCTCGCCCAGACCGTCGTCCGGGTAGGAGTTGGCCGTCATGTAGCCCTCGGCACCGCCGACGGTGAAGGAGGTGGTGATGCCGGGACGACCCTTCGGGAGGCGCTTGCGCACCGGACGGTACTCGACGACCTTCTCGACCTTGGGCTCGACGGCGGCGGGCTCCTCGGTCTTCTCCTGCGCGGTCTCCTTCTTCTTGGCGGAGAGCGGCTGGCCGACCTTGCAGTTGTCGCGGTAGATCGCGAGCGCCTTGATGCCCAGCTTCCAGGCCTCGAAGTAGATCTCCTCGACCTCCTCGACGGTCGCCGTCTCCGGCATGTTGACCGTCTTGGAGATGGCGCCGGAGATCCACGGCTGGATCGCGGCCATCATCCGGACGTGGCCCATCGGGGAGATGGCGCGCTCGCCCATGGCGCAGTCGAAGACCTCGTAGTGCTCGTGCTTGAGGCCCGGCGCGTCGATCACATTGCCGTGCTCGGCGATGTGGGCGACGATCGCCTCGATCTGCTCCTCCTGGTAGCCGAGGCGGCGCAGCGCCTGCGGCACGGTGCCGTTGACGATCTGCATCGAGCCGCCGCCGACCAGCTTCTTGAACTTGACCAGCGCCAGGTCCGGCTCGACACCGGTGGTGTCGCAGGACATCGCGAGACCGATGGTGCCGGTCGGCGCGAGGACGGACGCCTGGGAGTTGCGGAAGCCGTTCTTCTCGCCGAGCCGGAGCACGTCCTGCCAGGCCTCCGTGGCGGCGGCCCACACCGAGGTGTCCAGGTCGTCCATGCGGACGGCCGTGGCGTTGGCGTCGGCGTGCTGCTTCATGACGCGCAGGTGCGGCTGCTCGTTGCGGGCGTAGCCGTCGTACGGGCCGACGACCGCGGCGAGTTCGGCGGAGCGCTTGTACGCCGTGCCGGTCATCAGGGAGGTGATGGCGCCGGCCAGGGCGCGGCCGCCGTCGGAGTCGTACGCGTGGCCGGTCGCCATGAGGAGGGCGCCGAGGTTGGCGTAGCCGATGCCGAGCTGGCGGAAGGCGCGGGTGTTCTCGCCGATCTTCTGGGTCGGGAAGTCCGCGAAGCAGATCGAGATGTCCATCGCGGTGATGACCAGCTCGACGACCTTGGCGAAGCGCTCGACCTCGAAGGACTGGCTGCCCTTGCCGTCGTCCTTCAGGAACTTCATCAGGTTCAGCGAGGCGAGGTTGCAGGACGTGTTGTCCAGGTGCATGTACTCGCTGCACGGGTTCGAACCGTTGATCCGGCCGGACTCCGGGCACGTGTGCCAGTGGTTGATCGTGTCGTCGTACTGGATGCCCGGGTCGGCGCAGGCCCAGGCGGCCTCGGCCATCTTGCGGAACAGCGTCTTGGCGTCGACCTCCTCGATGACCTCACCGGTCATACGGGCACGCAGGCCGAACTGGCCGCCGCTCTCGACGGCCTTCATGAAGGTGTCGTTGACGCGGACCGAGTTGTTGGCGTTCTGGTACTGGACGGAGGTGATGTCGTCTCCGCCGAGGTCCATGTCGAAGCCCGCGTCGCGGAGGGCGCGGATCTTCTCCTCCTCCTTGACCTTGGTCTCGATGAAGTCCTCGACGTCCGGGTGGTCGACGTCCAGGATGACCATCTTCGCGGCGCGGCGGGTGGCACCGCCGGACTTGATCGTTCCTGCGGAGGCGTCGGCGCCGCGCATGAAGGAGACCGGGCCGGAGGCGTTGCCGCCGGAGGAGAGCAGTTCCTTGGAGGAACGGATCCGGGAGAGGTTCAGGCCGGCGCCGGAGCCGCCCTTGAAGATCATGCCCTCTTCCTTGTACCAGTCGAGGATCGACTCCATGGAGTCGTCGACGGACAGGATGAAGCAGGCGGAGACCTGCTGGGGCTGGGGGGTGCCGACGTTGAACCAGACAGGGCTGTTGAAGCTGAAGATCTGGTGCAGGAGGGCGTACGCCAGTTCGTGCTCGAAGATCTCCGCGTCGGCGGGCGAGGCGAAGTACTTGTAGTCCTCACCGGCCTTCCGGTACGTCTTCACGATGCGGTCGATCAGCTGCTTGAGGCTGGTCTCGCGCTGCGGGGTGCCGACGGCACCGCGGAAGTACTTGCTGGTGACGATGTTGACCGCGTTCACCGACCAGAAGTCGGGGAACTCGACGCCACGCTGCTCGAAGTTGACCGAGCCGTCGCGCCAGTTGGTCATGACGACGTCACGGCGCGCCCACTCGACCTCGTCGTACGGGTGCACGCCGGGGGTGGTGTGGATGCGCTCGATACGCAGTCCCTTGGTGACCTTGGCGCCCTTCGCTCGGGAACCTCGTGCCGGACCGCTCGCCGTCTCTGTCATGCCGCCTCCCTATACCGGGCAAAACGCCCTGAAGTGCCCATTTTCTTCCCGGGCACGGTGTTGTGTCTGCTTGTCACGCACGTCGCACGCGGGCGCGCGTGACGGGTCTGTGTGCGCCGCCGACGGGGCCGGTATCCACCGGCCCTCCCGTCAGTCGGCGGCGATGGCGGGCACGGGGACGTCGGCCGTCCCTCCGGACCCGCGGTCGGTTCCTCGGCGCTCCGCGACAGGGTTCTCGTGGCCGTCACCCACGGCGGGGCGCTCCCGCTGCTGCTCCCTGAGTTCCGTGATGGCGGCCTCGAAGTCCTCCAGCGAGTCGAACGCCCGGTAGACGCTCGCGAACCGCAGGTAGGCGACGAGGTCGAGCTCCTGCAAGGGTCCGAGTATGGCCAGCCCCACGTCGTGGGTGGTCAGCTCGGCACTCCCGGTGGCCCGCACCGCTTCCTCGACCCGCTGGCCGAGCTGGGCCAGGGCGTCCTCGGTGACAGGCCGCCCCTGGCACGCCTTGCGCACGCCGTTGATGACCTTGGTGCGGCTGAAGGGCTCGGTGACTCCGGACCGCTTCACCACCATGAGCGAGCACGTCTCCACGGTCGTGAAACGACGGGAGCAGTCGGGGCACTGGCGGCGCCTGCGGATGGACGTGCCGTCATCGGTCGTACGACTGTCGACGACGCGGCTGTCGGGGTGCCTGCAGAAGGGGCAGTGCATGGCTCCAACCCTCCTTTTCAGCACGACTCATTGACCTCGCAGGCCTCACGGGCCCCTCGAAGCAGCCCCAAGCATAGGCGATCGCCCGAGGCCCGAAGACCGGGGGGACCACAACTTCTGGGCCACTGTCGCAATCCAACCACTACATGTAGCGATCAGCTCGCACATTTGGCGGCGACACGCCCTCCAGGGGCGGATTGGCACATGCCACAGGACCACGCCGGATCAGGCCATGCGTGGATACGGTGGACGCCACATGGAGAAGAGGGGCCGGTACACGGCGGACGGGGTGCCGGGTGGCAGACTGGGCACCTGCCCGCGGCGGCCCACAAGGTCTTCGCTCCGGCGGTGAAGAGTACAGCAATGAGCGCTTTTGCCCTCTCCGCACTCCTGGCTCGACCCCGAACCGGGAGACCCCGGGGAGCGGCATAGGCCATACACCGCGAGACCCGATCACGTCAGGTAATTCGCCGTTTTTCACTCGAACGTGTGTTTGGCGCAACCTTTCGAAAGCAACTACCGTTGTGCTGCACGGGAGACCATCGAGAGGGGCCGACGTGACCACCACCGCAGACAGTGCCACCATCACTGGCCAGGACCGCTCCCAGGGCCGACTCGAGCCGGTGCACGCCATGAACGAAGCCACGAACCCAGAGGGGCCCAAGAGGTCTCTACCCGGCCGGCCTCCAGGCATCCGGGCCGACAGCTCCGGACTGACCGACCGACAACGCCGGGTGATCGAGGTCATCCGGGATTCCGTGCAGCGGCGCGGTTACCCGCCGTCGATGCGTGAGATCGGCCAGGCCGTGGGCCTCTCCAGCACCTCTTCGGTGGCACATCAGCTGATGGCTCTGGAGCGCAAGGGCTTCCTGCGCCGCGACCCGCACCGCCCGCGCGCGTACGAGGTGCGCGGCTCCGACCAGTCATCCTCCGTGCAGCCCACCGACACCGCGGGCAAGCCCGCCGCGTCCTACGTCCCGCTGGTCGGCCGTATCGCCGCCGGCGGCCCCATCCTCGCCGAGGAGTCCGTGGAGGATGTCTTCCCGCTCCCGCGGCAGCTCGTGGGCGACGGTGAGCTGTTCGTCCTGAAGGTCGTCGGCGACTCCATGATCGAGGCCGCGATCTGCGACGGCGACTGGGTCACGGTCCGCCGCCAGCCCGTCGCCGAGAACGGCGACATCGTCGCGGCCATGCTCGACGGCGAGGCCACGGTCAAGCGCTTCAAGCGCGAGGACGGCCATGTCTGGCTCCTCCCCCACAACTCCGCCTACCAGCCGATCCCGGGCGACGAGGCGACGATCCTCGGCAAGGTGGTGGCGGTGCTGCGGCGCGTGTGACACCGTCGCGGCGGGCGGCCCCTTTCGGACGCCCCCATGATCCGGGCCCCGGGACCCCTGCGCCGGTTCCGGGGCCCTGTGCTGTCCGGGGACCCCTGCGCCTGGCCGACACACGGACCGATGCGGACCGGGCTTGCTCGCCGAACCGCACCGGCCCGATGTCACGCGTCCTGTGCCTTTGCCGCCGCGTCGATCGCCGCCAGCGATCTGCGCACCTGGTTACGGTCCGTCGTGTACCAGAAGTCGGGAAGTGACGTTTTCAGGAAGCCGCCGTAGCGGGCCGTGGCGAGCCGCTGGTCCAGCACGGCGACCACCCCGCGGTCCCCGGTGGCCCGTACGAGGCGGCCGGCGCCCTGCGCCATCAGCAGCGCGGCGTGCGTCGCGGCCACGGCCATGAAGCCGTTGCCCCCGTCGTCCTCCACCGACTTCTGGCGAGCGCTCATCAGCGGGTCGTCGGGGCGGGGGAAGGGGATCTTGTCCATGACGACCAGCTGACAGCTGGGTCCGGGGACGTCGACCCCCTGCCAGAGCGAGAGCGTGCCGAACAGGGAGGTCTTCGGGTCGGCCGCGAAGTTCTTGATCAGCTCGCCGAGCGTCTCCTCGCCCTGGAGGAGGATCGGGAACTCCGGGATGCGGGTGCGCAGGTCCTCGGCGGCGAGCTGGGCGGCCCGCATCGACGAGAACAGGCCCAGCGTGCGGCCGCCCGCCGACTGGACCAGCTCCGTCAGCTCGTCCAGCATGTCCGCGCGGTCGCCGTCCCGCGCGGGACGTGACAGATGCTTCGCGACATACAGGATGCCCTGCTTCCGATAGTCGAAGGGCGAGCCGACGTCGATGCCCTTCCACTTCGGCAGGTCCTCCCCCTCCGTGCCCTCGGGAGCGAGGCCCAGGGAGCCCGCCACCCCGTTGAAGTCGCCGCCCAGCTTCAACGTGGCGGAGGCCAGGATCACCGAGCGGTCCGCGAAGAGCTTCTCCCTGAGGAGCCCCGACACCTTCAGCGGGGCGACCCGAATGGACGCGCCGAAGCGGTCATGGCGCTCGTACCAGACGACGTCCCACTCGGAGCCGTTGGTGATCCGCTCCGCCACCTCGTGCACGGTCTCCACCGAGGCCAGCGCCTGCTTGCGGACAGCGTCCTCGTCCTGGACCGATCGGTCGCGGGTGTTGCCGAGCGCCGAGATCACCGTACGGGCGGCGTCGCGCAACGCCATCAGGGCGTATCCGAGGTCCTCCGGGATCTCCTCCAGACGGCCCGGCAGCGCCAGCTCCATCAACCGCTCGAAGCCCTCGGCGGCGGTCTGGAGCTGGTCCGCGGCTTTCTCGTCGACGAGCCTGGCGGCGCGGCGCACCGCGCGGTTGACCTGGCCGGGGGTGAGTTCACCGGTGGCGACACCCGTGACCCGGGAGACCAGTTCATGGGCCTCGTCGACGATCAGCACCTCGTGCTGCGGGAGGACCGGCGCGCCCTCGATGGCGTCGATCGCGAGCAGCGCATGGTTCGTGACGACCACCTCGGCGAGCTTGGCGCGCTCACGGGCCGTCTCGGCGAAGCACTCGGCTCCGTAGGCGCACTTCGAGGCGCCGAGGCACTCCCGGGACGACACCGACACCTGGGCCCAGGCGCGGTCGGAGACTCCCGGGGTGAGGTCGTCGCGGTCGCCGCTCTCCGTCTCCTGGGACCAGTCGCGCAGCCGCAGCAGGTCCTGGCCCAGCTTGCTGCTGGGCGCGGCGGCCTCGAACTGGTCGAAGAGGCCCTCCTCCTCGTCCTGGGGCACGCCCTCGTGCAGTCGGTGCAGGCACAGGTAGTTCGACCGGCCCTTGAGCATCGCGAACTCCGGGCGGCGGCGCAGCAGCGGATGCAGCGCCTCCACCGTGCGCGGCAGGTCTCGCTCGACCAGCTGACGCTGCAGCGCAAGGGTGGCGGTCGCCACCACGACAGGCTCCCCGTGCGCGAGCGCGGGCACCAGATAGCCGAGCGACTTGCCCGTACCGGTGCCGGCCTGGACCAGCAGATGGGTGCCGTCGTCGATGGCCTCCTCGACGGCTTGGGCCATGGTCACCTGGCCGGGGCGCTCCGTGCCGCCGACGGCTGCGACGGCTGCATGCAGGAGTTCGGGGAGTGAGGGCTTCGTCATAGCCCGACCACCCTACGGCCCCGCACTGACAAGAGGGGGATCGAGGACGCGGCGCACGGGGCGTCCATGGGTGGTGCGGGGGTTCGCGATGGTTCGGTGAGCCACGCGGGACAGGCGCTCGGAACGGTCCGAGCGGGACGAGCGGGCGGACTCGGCACAAAAACTCCTCGGCTCGGAACTCACGCAGAGCGAGGCTCGTTACGCAAAGTGACAGAGCAGCTACAGCAGATCGCGCAGGATCCGGTCCCGGACCATGAGGGCGGCCCGTTTGTCGGGCAGGTCGACCTCGGCGGACAACCGGAAGCCGGCGCTCAGGAAGGCGGCGATGGAGGGTGTGTTGCGCAGGTCGGGTTCGGCGACGACACGGGCACAGGCAGGGCGCCGGTCGAGGACGAGATCGGCGACGGCGCGCAGCAGGGTGGAGCCGAGGCCGCGCCCTCGGGCGGCCACCTCCCCGATCAGGAGGTGGATGCCGGTGTCGTGGGGGCGGGCGGGATAGTGCCGGGCCAGGGGGTCGAGGTCGGCGCGGTAGATCTCCCAGTAGCTCATCGGCGTGCCGTCCAGTAGGCCCAGGCAGGGCACGCTGCGTCCGTCACCCGCGAGCTGGGCGCGCAGGTGCCGCTCGGTCACCGCTTCGTCTCCCGCCAGTTGCCAGAAGACCGCGGCGGTGGGGTCGTTCATCCAGCGCGTGAGAAGGGGGAGATCACGGTCGAGACGGACGGGAAGGAGGTGGAAGACACCGGCCGGGGTGGTCGTCGGGCCCCAGTCGGCGAGGCGGCCGAGAAGGTCGTCGTCCTGGGGGACGGCGAGGGGGGCGTGGGGTGCGGCGGGCGCCTCTCCCGGGTCCTTGGCCGATGTGGGCACGGCTGGGCCGCCACGGCTCGTCTTCTCCTTCGCGCACAGCGCCATGAACCCGTCGGGGAGCCGGAGGTCGAGGGTGTCCTCGCTGTCGAAGCCGGAGCCCGGGCCCGGCTTGGGGACCGGGACGGTTTCGGCGCGAGACGCGGGGCTCATGGCGGTGTGGGGCCTCCTTGGCGCGGAGGCGGTGCCGGCGTCGGTGCTGGCGTCGGTGGCAGACACGACGACGCTCCTCTCAGAAGACGGGGTGGGGCATGTTCCTCAGGAGTGAAGGGGGTTGGTGAGGGTGACGTAGACGGACTGGGTGTCGACCGGGCCGACGAGTTCGTCGAGGCCGTGCAGCCGGGTCAGCAGGTTGGCCTTGCACCGCAGGACGGGTGAGTCGAGCAGGCGGGCGGGCAGGGACGAGCGCAGTCGGCCGGGGCCGGCGGCCGCCCCGGCGAGGAAGCGGCGGAACGCGGCGAGCAACAGCGTCTCGTCGACGAGACGCTGGGAGCCGAACGCACCGATGAGACCGAGCACATTGTTGATGCCGAGGTAGTAGGCGAAGCGTTCGTCGGTGACCTCGTCGGAGACGAACGTGTCGCTGTACTCGCCGATGCCGGGCAGCCGGGCTTCCAGTTCGGTGCGACGGGACGCGCGGAAGTAGTAGCCCTGGTTGTCCCGGTAGCGGCCCCCCACGGGCCAGCCCTCGGAGTCCAGCAGGAGCACGGTGTTCTGCTGGTGCGCTTCGAGAGCGACACCGGCTTCGCCGTCCAGCCAGAGGACCGGACGCACGACGAGTGCGAGGTAGCGCAGGAACCACTCGATGGCGACGGCACCGAGCGGGCGTCCGGTACGCGCGGCGAGGCGTGCGGTGATCGCCGCCAGCCGGGAGGACGGAGCGGGGTGCTGCTCCGTGGCGGTCCGGGCATGGCATCCGGGTGCGACGAGTCCGGCGACGCAGGCCGCACGGTCCGCCGGGGTGAACGGGTTGTGGCGGATCATCACGTCCAGGCCGGTCACGGGGGTGCCGTCCATGGCGTCGACGGCGAGCCAGGCGGGGTCGCGGACGATGTCGAAGCCGGGGTGGGCGGACCGCCACTGCTTGCCGAGGCCGCTGCGCAGCAGGCGGTGCACCTCGACGCCCCGGTGGAGTTCCTTGCGGAGGTTCTCCCGGCGGGAGTTGGTGATGCGCAGGCCCAGCGACAGCTTGAGCATCGCGGGGGTGCCGGAGCGGTAGACGGTGCGGACGGAGGAGGTGGGGTGCCAGGGTTCGCCGTGCGGGCCGAGGTCCCGGAGCAGTCCGGCGTCCAGCAGGGCCCTGACCGCGGGGCGATGCAGGACATCGCGGGCCTGCCAGGGGTGCAGCGGCAGGGCGGCGAAGCCTTCGGGCAGGCGGAGACCCGGACCGGCGAGGCGTTCGGTCAGCTGGGTGGCGGGTACGGATCGGCCGCGTTCCGTCCAGGCCGATTCGGTGGCGAGAAGGGAGGGTGCGATCGCGAACCAGTGCAGCGGGAAGGTGCCGCGCAGTTCGGGCGAGCAGAGCCGGGCCTCGGCGTCGGACAGGCCCTCGCGGCTCTTGGCCGTGGGGTGCATCGGGTGCCCGAGCAGCAGCGCCTGCTCGGCGGAGAGAAAGAAGTCGGCCGCGTCCGCCGGTCGAGCCCGGTGCTCCGCGATGAAGGCCGCGGTGCGGTGCGCGGAGTCGGCTACCCGGCGCACCAGGTCGGCGGTGTGATCGGGGGCGGGGGGCTGCGCATGCTGGGGGGCGGTGTCTCGTGCGGAGTACTGAGCAGGCTGTGCGGTCGTCTCGCGTGCCAGCAGTGCCGCTACGGTCGCGGCGTCGGCGGGCGGTGCCCCCTCGGGTGCGTTCGCCAGGCGGGGTGGGCCGAGGCGGTGCCAGCCGGTCGCGGACCAGTAGCGGACCGGGACGTGGAGGGCGGTGGCGCTGGCGGGCAGCGGGATCCGGAGGGTGGCATCGGCGGGAGCGGCAAGGTCTGTCTCGCGTACCCAGCAGCGCAGCAGGTTCTCGACGGTCGCGGCCTGGGCCGCCCTGTGCGGGTCGGGGTGCTCCAAGGGGTCGGGGTGCTTCAGGGGGTCGGGGTGCTCGGGCGGGTCTGCGGTGACGACACGCGACTCCCTGGCCACGGAGACGCGACCGCTGTCGGGCAGCGGGGCTGGGACCGCGGCCTGGGGGGTTGCCGCGGCTGCTTCCGGAACCGCCGGTTTCTGTCGGGGGAAGGCGGCCGGGCCCAGCGGGGTATCGGGGGGCTCGGTGCGGCTGGTCAGCGGCTCGGGAGGGGGCGGGGCGGCGTTGGAGGCGGGTGTGACGTTCAAGGGCGTTCCTGGGGTCGTTCGAGCCCGTGCGGCGACGGGCCGCGGGTGAGTGCCGAGGAGGGCGGGGGCCGGGGGCGGGGAGTCGTGGGCGCTCTCGTGCCGGTCTCCGGGTGCGGCGTGGAGGGTCACGGCCGGGCGATGCGGGCAGGCTCCCTGGCGACCGCGGCCACCGCGTCGGCGAACCGGTCCAGGACCGCGTTCGTCTGCTCGTCGCTGATCGTCAGGGGTGGGAGCAGCCGGACCACGCTCGCGTGCCGCCCGCCCAGCTCGACGATCAGGCCGCGCCGCAGGCACTCCCGCCGGACGGCGGCAGCCAGGGCGGGAGCGGCGTCCGGAGGGTCGGGTGGCCTGTGTCCGGGTGCGGGGTCGGGGTCGGGGTCGACCAGTTCGATGCCGATCATCAGCCCCCGGCCGCGTACGTCTCCGATGCAGGGGAACTCCGCTGCCAGCGCACGCAGTCGGGCGAGCAGGCGGGTGCCGAGCGAGGCTGCGCGTTCGGCAAGGCGGTTCTCCCGGACGTAGGCGAGGGTCGCGGCGCCGGCTGCCATCGCCAGCTGGTTGCCGCGGAACGTGCCGGCGTGGGCACCGGGTTGCCACACGTCGAGGTCGTCGCGGTAGACGACGACGGCGAGCGGCAGGCTGCCCCCGATCGCCTTGGAGAGGACCATCACGTCCGGGACCACCCCGCTGTGCTCGACCGCCCAGAACCGCCCGGTGCGCCCCACGCCCGTCTGCACCTCGTCCGCGATCAACGGGATCGACCGGGTCTCGGTGATCTGCCGCATACGACGCATCCAGGCGTCCGGCGCGGGATTCACCCCGCCCTCGCCCTGGACGGGTTCGAGGATCATCCCGGCGGGCTGCGGTACGCCCGACTTGGTGTCGTCGAGGACGGACTCGGTCCAGCGGGCGGCGAGTTCGGCGCCGCGCTCACCGCCGACGCCGAACGGGCAGCGGTAGTTCTGCGGATACGGCAGGCGCGTCACCCGGACGTCGGTCGCGCCTCCGGAGGCCTCCAGTGCTCCCGCGGTCATCCCGTGGTACGCCCCGGTGAAGGCGAGGATCCCGCTCCGGCCGGTGGCGATGCGCACCAGTTTGAGCGCGGCCTCCACGGCGTCCGTCCCGGCCGGACCGCAGAACTGCACCCGCGCGCGGTCGGCGAAGGCCGGCGGGAGCGTATGGAACAGCTCGGTGATGAAGGCGTCCTTGACGGGCGTGGCCAGGTCCAGCACATGCAGCGGTGCCCCGGAGTCGAGGACCTTGCGGATGGCCTCCAGGACGACGGGATGGTTGTGCCCGAGGGCGAGTGTGCCCGCGCCCGAGAGGCAGTCGAGGTAGCGGCGCCCGTCGGCGCCCTCGATAGTGAGCCCGCGCGCCCGCACCGGCACGATCGGCAGGGCGCGCGCATAGGTGCGCGCCGCCGATTCGCGCGCCGACTGCCGGCGCAGAATCCCCTCGTGCGCCGAGCGCGCTCTCCCGGCGGCTGAAGCCCCGTCTCGCGCCGGTTGTTGCTCCTCCGCTCCCCCCTCCGCTCCGCCCTCCACCGGCACCACCGCAGTCTCCGACACGGTCACGACGTCAGTTCCTCCACTGTTCAGAGGGGGCGGGGTGAGGGCTCCGGCGCGCATGGCAGGTCACCCCGTACGTATCAACGACGTGAACGGCCTGTGGAAGCGGGTGGTCACAAGATCCTTACGGGGTGTCCGCCGACGCGGACGTCCGGCACCGGGACCGCCTGGCGAGAACGAGCCCCATAGCCCGCATGGGCCACCAGGCGCGCGTTCCCCGGTTTCGGGCGGCATGGTGTTGGTTGCGGGCTTCGGTCGGCTGCTCCCCTGTACCGCGCGCCCCACAGGGTGCGGCCGGGAAGGAGCGTCCATCGGCACGGCAAGCCCCTACGGCTGGGAGGACGCATGCGGGAGAGACTGCTGAGCAGGATCGAGGACGAGCTGTTGCGCCTGCGTCACGACGTGTCGCACACCGCGAAGGACCGTTCGACACCGGTCGGTTTCGGCCTGGACAGTGCGCTGGTCAGCGGTTTCGTCACCGGCACCCTCACCCCGCAGCAGGAGACGGAACTGGCTCGGCAGGTGGCGAGCCTGTTGCCCTACCACTGGGCGCAGTCCAACACGTACGCGGAGGCGATGTCGCAGGTCTCCGACCATCTCGGCGGTCAGCGCGAGCTGGCGGTCTGGCTGGACCGCTTCCCCGGTCTGCCCCGGCTGGCGGCTCGGTTGTATGTGTTCATGGGGCTGCTCGACCAGCTCAGCGAGAACTCCGCCGTGGTCGACGCGTTGCGTGAGTTCCGGCAGCGGACGCCCTACCCGACGGGCCTGCGGGGTTACCTGGTCCCGGAGACCGACGACGAGACCGTCGCCGGCATCGCCTTCCGGATCGAGGAACTCCTCAGTGACGGGGAGCGGGACAAGGCCGTCGAGCTCGCGCTCGCCATGGCGGAGTGCCTCCGGCAGGTCGCGCCGCGCGCCAAGGAGACCGATCCCGGTCTGGACGACCTGGGCGAGCTGATGGACCACAGCGCCAAGGACCTTCGGGAAGCGGCCGCCGAACAGGGGTGAGGCGTTCGGCCGAACGAGGCGATCCGGATCTTCACCCTGACCGCGGGTCGCCCCCGCCGCCCCTTCAGGTGGCGGGGGCGATGGTGACCTTGACGTGCTTCATGAGCGGCTGGTCGCTCTGGGCGCTGTAGTCGCAGATCGCGAGCAGCACGTTCATCTCCGGCATGTAGCCGGCCGCGCAGCCGCGGGGGATGTCGTAGGGAATGGCGAGGAAGCCGTCGAGGTGACGGTGGCTGCCGTCCTTGGCCGTGCTGGTGATGTCGACCGGATCGAACTCGGCGATGCCGCGCTCCCGCATGTCGTCCTTGTTCATGAAGACGAGCGTGCGCAGGTTCTTGATGCCGCGGTAGCGGTCGTTGTCGGAGTAGATGGTGGTGTTCCACTGGTCGTGGGAGCGCATGGTGCCCAGCGCCAGGGTGCCGGGGGCGGGGATCACGTCGGGCAGGGGCGCGCTGGAGAACTCGGCGCGGCCCGACGGGGTCAGGAAGACCAGTTCGCGGGCGGGCTGCTTGATCCGGAAGCCGAGCGGCAGCCGCACCCTGCGGTTGAAGTCCTCGAACCCGTCCAGGACCTGGGCCATGGTGTCGCGGATACGGTCGTAGTCCTCGATGTACCACTCCCAGGGAGTGCGGCTGTCCGGCAGGGCGGCGCGGGCCATCCCGGCGATGATGGCCGGCTCGGACAGCAGGTGCCGCGAGGCGGGCCGCTTCATACCGAGGGACAGATGGACCATGCTCATCGAGTCCTCGACCGAGGAGCTCTGGATGCCGTGGCGCTGATGGTCCTTTTCGGTGCGGCCCAGACACGGCAAGATGAGCGCGCGCCGGCCGTGGACGAGATGGCTGCGGTTGAGCTTGGTGCTCACCTGGACGGTGAGGTCGCACTGGCGCAACGCCTCGTAGGTGTACGGGGTGTCGGGCGCGGCGAGGGCGAAGTTGCCGCCCATGCCGACGAAGACCTTCACGTCGCCGCGGTGCATCGCCTGGATGGTGCCGACGGTGTCCAGGCCGTGCTCATGCGGCGGGTCGATCTTGCAGAACTCCGCGAGACGCTCCAGGAAGTCCTCGGTGGGCCGGTGGTCGATGCCGCAGGTCCGGTTGCCCTGGACGTTGCTGTGCCCGCGCACGGGGGACGGTCCCGCTCCCTCGCGCCCCAGATTGCCGCGCAGCAGCAGGAGGTTGACGATCTCCCGGACGGTGTCGACGCCGTGTTCGTGCTGGCTGACGCCCAGGCACCAGCTGACGATGGTCCGGTCGGCGTCCCGGTACACACGCGCCGCCTTGAGGATCTCGTCGCGGTCGACCCCGGACTGGTGCTCGATCTCGTCCCAGGGGGTGTCCTCGCACAGAGCCCGGTACTCGTCGAAGCCCGAGGTGTGGCGGTCGACGAACTCCTGGTCCAGCGCCTTGGGGTCGGTCTTGGCCTGTTCCAGGACCGCTTTGGCGACGCCGCGTATGAGGGCCATGTCGCCGCCGATCCGCGGTTGCAGATTCAGGGTGCTGGTCCGCGTCGCCTTGAAGAGGGCCATGTCCGTGAAGTCGTGCGGCACGATGGTGCGCGTGGCGGCCGCCTCGACCAGCGGGTTGATGTGCACGATCTGGGCGCCACGGTGGTACGCCTCGGCCAGGGCCGTGAGCATCCTGGGCGCGTTGGAGGCGGCGTTGACGCCCATGATGAACAGGGCGTCGGTGGTCTCCCAGTCCTTGAGGTCGACGGTCCCCTTGCCGGTCCCCAGCGATGCGTCCAGCGCGCGGCCGCTGGCCTCATGGCACATGTTGGAGCAGTCCGGCAGGTTGTTCGTACCGAGTTCGCGGGCCATCAACTGGTAGAGGAAGGTGGCCTCGTTGCCGAGGCGGCCGGAGGTGTAGAACGACGCCTGATGGGGGCTGTCCAGCTCGCGCAGGGTGCGGCCCGCCAGCCCGAACGCGTCGTGCCAGCTGATCGGGACGTAGTGGTCCGACTCCGGGTCGTAGACCATCGGTTCGGTCAGCCGGCCCTGGTCCTCCAGGGCGTAGTCGCTCCAGTCGTAGAGCTCCGTGACCGAATGGGCCGCGAAGAAGTCGCGGCCGACCCGCTTGGGGGTCATCTCCCAGGTGACGTGCTTGATGCCGTTCTCGCAGATGTCCAGGTGCAGGCCTTTGGTGTCGTCGGGCCAGGCGCATCCGGGGCAGTCGAAGCCGTCGTTCTCGTGGTTCATACGCATGATCGCCCGTGGTCCGTCCACGAGGGCACGTTCGCGTACGAGCACCCGGCTCACGCTCTTGGCCGCACCCCAGCCCGCGGCGGGATGGTGGTAGGGGTGGAAGAACGGTTCACCTGTGGGTTCGGGCCCCACTCGGGGCTCGAGTCCGTCCTGGTGGTCATGCGAGGCGTTCAAGGAACTCACCCCTTCGCCCGTTCCGGGCATGGGCCGGTATCGGCACTTCTTCTCAGGCTAGGCCGGGGGATCAGATGGTGCCACGCGACGGGTGGCGGCCCCCGGGACGCCCCCGCGTCGCGGCTCGCCCGTGTCCGCGCGCACCGCACAAAGCCACTGGATTCGACGCGACACCGGCCCTAAATACGACTGATATGATGCACAATGCCCTGTTTGGGACCCTCCCTCTGCTACCCCCGAGGAGCAGGCATGCCCAGCGAACCAGCGCCGATCAGCGACGCCGCCCGCCACGCCCTGGAACATGAGCTTGCCGACCTGCGCGCCGAACGCACGATGGTCGCCGCGACGCTACGGGACTCCGACGCGGCGGTGGGCGACCGCGCCGACGAAGCCGACGAGTTGCAGCGCGCCGGTGATCTGCAGCGTCTGGACGCCCGGATCTCGATGATCACGACAAGGCTCCGAGAGGCGGAAACGGCAGGCCCGCCGCCCACCGACCTGGTCGGTGTGGGCAGCACGGTCACCGTGCGATTCCCCGACGGCTCGATGGAGACTCTCCAGATCGGCGAGACGGCCGAGGAGTTGGACCCGACGCTGGTCACGGCCGACAGCCCGCTCGGGCGCGCCCTCCTCGGCCACCACGCGGGCGACACGGTCAGCTACGACGCGCCCGGGGGACAGGCGACCGCAGTGGTGGTGTCCCTGGGCTAGTGCCGCGACCGCGGCGGCACTGAGGCCCGCACGCGCGGCAGACGACGGCGGCCCGGCTCGACTCGGTGATCGCGACCCCGACGAGAGCAGGGGGTATACACCCGACATGCGGATTGTGCGCCGCTTCGCCCTTCCCGAGCCTCGGCAAGGCCGGCGGCGCTGGCTCGCCGGCGCACCCCACGCGCTCTCACCGCGCGGTGCGCTGACGCTGCACGAGGTGGACGGGGCGTTTGTGTTCGCCCTGCGGGCCGCCCTGGCCATGGGGCTCCTCGCGGTGCCGATCACGCAGGCAGGACGGCCCGACCTCGCCGTCTACGCCATGCTGGGCTCCTTCACCACCACCTTCGGCCGCAATCTGCCCTACGCGCGCCGGGCCCGCGTCCTGGCCGTGGTGGCCGTGGCCATGACGGTGCTGGTGGGCTGCGGTGCGGCCCTCGCCGCGTGGGCGCGGCCGTCGGCCGGAGGTGCCGGTACCGCGGCGGTGGTCGCGGCGACGGCCCTGGTCGCGGGAGCGGCGAAATTCGTCTGTGACGCGAAGCGGCTGAGCGGGCTGGGCGCGGTGCTGCTGCTGTTCTCGTTCGCGGTGGCGGCCAACGACTCGACCCGGAGCGCCGATGTGCTCCCGTACACCGCTCTCGCGGCGGCGGGAGCGGCCCTGGCCTGGCTGCTGGGCGTATCGGGCCGACTGGTGCATCCGGACCGGCCGCAGCGTCTCGCGGTGGCCACCGCACTGCGCAGACTCTCCGAACTCCTGGAGGCGTCCGCTGCCGGGGAGGTGCCCCGGCAGCCGCGGCACCGGGCGACCGTCGCCGTCCTCCACGCGTACCAGTGCCTCGGAGTCGCGCCGCCCGCGGGCGCCGGGAGGTCGGAACCCGGTCGCGACGCGGCCTTCGTCCAGCTGACCGATCTGTCCTGGACCCTGTTGATCGGCTCGGCGGCGCACTCCCCCGCCGACCCGGCCGGCACGGCGCACCACCTGCGCCGGCAGGCTCGTCTGCTGACCGACCGACGGCGCCGAGATCCCCTCGTGCTCAGCGAGCTGTGCCCTGGGGCATCAGGCGGCCCGGATGCGCCCGGAGTGTCAGGAGAGCGCCGAGACGCCGCGGGGGTCGTGCGCCCGGCCGCGGCGGTCACGGCGCAGGGCGGTCCGGCCGCGCGCCGTGCCACCGAACTGCTGATGGGACGGCACAGGGGCACCGGTCGCCTCGCCGTCCTGGCCGTTCCCGCCGTGCGGATGGCATTGGGCACCGGAGCGGCGGGAGGGATCGCGGCCTTTCTGGGCCTGGAGCGCGGCTACTGGGCGGCGATCTCGGCGGCCGCCGTGCTGCACTCGGTCAACCTCCGCACCACGACCCAGCGTGCCGTTCAGCGGACCCTCGGCACGGTCGTCGGGCTGGTGCTCGCGTTCGGAGCCCTCGCCGCGCACCTGGAACCCGTGGCGCTCGCGATGCTGATCGTGATCCTTGAGTTCCTGCTGGAGTACGTCGTGGCCCGCAACTACGGCCTCGGCGTCGTCTTCCTCACGCCGTTGGCACTGCTGCTGAGCGATCTGGCGGCGCCCGCCCCGACCGGACAACTGGTCCTCGACCGGGTGCTGGGCAGCATCGTGGGCATCGCCGTGGCGGTGCTGTGTGCGCTGCTCGTGGTCCACGACCAGGCCGCGATCCGGGTGGAGCGGGCGCTGGCCGCGTGCCAGGAGGCCGCGGAGCGGGCCGAACGGGCGCTGGACCACGTCACCGGAGCGCCGCCCGCGTTCATCCAGGTGCATCTGGCGATAGCGGTTGTGGAACTGTGCGAGGCCGACGACGCCGCGGCCGGTGAGCTGTGGCCGGCCGGGATCGACCCGGCGCTGCTCGTGGCCACCGAACAGCGCGCCTACCGTCTGCTCGCACAGCTGCACCGCCATCGCCCCTGAGAGCTCCGGACACCATGGTCGCCGGGCTCAGCGTCGACTGCCTCACGTCGACAGCTGGGCCAGGAATTCTTGTGAAGTGATGGCGGCCCCGTCCTCGGTCTTCACGACGGGGATCACCTGGTCGTCGTACCAGACCACCGGCGTTCCCACCACGCCGAAGGAGGGGAAGCTGCCGACCGCTTCTCCGGCCCAGGTCAGATAGGTGTCGTCGGTGACCTTGTGGTCGAAGTCGGGGGACCTCAGTCCGTCGACCTCGCTCGCCAGCGACAGCAGTACGGACGGGTCGGAGAAGCGGTCGTTTCCGGGCGGGAACGGCTGCGCCGCGAACAACGCGGCCAGGTACTCGATGAATTGCCGTTGCCCCACGTCGCTCGCCGCGCCGAGTGCGCTCAGACCGCGCCGGGAGCCGCTGCCGCCGACCGTGTCGTCCATGGTCGCCGCGAAATGGAACTTCACGACGAACCTGTTGTCGTCGGCGGCCTGGCGGATGGTGCCGAGGAGGCTCTCCGCCATGCGGTGACTGCCCCGGTCGCGCAGTTCGAGGAACACCTGAAGGGCGTGACCGTTGTCCAGGTTTCCGTAGTACACCGTGGCGCCGTCGGCACCCGTCGTGTTCGCCGGAGTCATAACACGAGGCTGCCACACCAGGACAAATGACACGACTGGACCGCAGAGTGCTGCGCTCCGTGCGCTCTGCGGTCCACAGCTGCGGTTCATGCTTCGCCGCGGTTCATGGTCCACGACCACGCACCGGGCGGCCGGACACACCCGTGCGGCAGTTGCCGGAACCGGCCGAGGCCGCTTGTAGCCGAACCGTTGCCGTTCCATGGATTGCCGTCCACAGCCGGCCCATAGTGTGGGAGGCCGTTCAGCACTGCTCGTGTCAGGGGGAGTTCAGACCATGCGACGCATACGCCCGCCCTTCACCGTGCGCAGGGAAGGGAGCGTGCCCGCCAGAACGTCCCGGGGGCTGACGGCAGTCGGCCTCGCCGCGGCGCTGGCGCTGACCGCGACCGCGTGCGACTCCGGTGACGGTGCCCGGGCGAGCGGCGAGGCGAGCGCGTCCGCGTCCTCCGCCGACGACGGAAAGATCAAGATCCCGGACGACATCAAGCGGAAGCTCAAGGAGCACGGGATCGATGTCGACAAGTGGAAGAACGGCGCCTGGAAGAACTGGAAGAAGGACGACTGGCTGCGCGAGGCCGACGACTTCATCAACCCCGTGATCAAGGGCCTGTGGAACCCGGAGCGGATGCGCAAGGCCAATGACCCCGACAAGGTCGTGGGCGTCGACGACCTCTCGGGCGACCAGGGCGTCACCGACCCGACGCCCGCGCCGGTTCCCGCGCAGGCCGTACCGGCCGCGTACCACGAGCACGCGCCCACGGCGGGCAAGGTGTTCTTCGACTCCCCCAAGGGCACGATGGTCTGCTCGGCGACGGTCGTGCAGGACCCGGCGCACCCCGGCAAGTCCAACCTCGTGTGGACGGCGGGCCACTGTGTGCACGCCGGCAAGCAGGGCGGCTGGTACCGCAACATCGCGTTCGTGCCCGCGTACAACAACTCCGGGTTGACGGCGGCCCGGATGGCGAGTGCCACACGGCAGCAGATCGCCCCGTACGGCGTCTGGTGGGGCGACTGGGCGCAGACGTCGCAGCAGTGGATCGAGCAGGGCGGCGAGACCGGCGGCCAGGGCGCGTCGTACGACTTCGCCGTCATCCATGTGACGCCGGAGGCGGGCAACGGCGGGAAGTCACTGGAGGAGACCGTCGGTTCGGCGCTCCCGGTGAACTTCAGCGCGCCGGCCGTGCCGAAGGTCGACAGCATCACGGCGGCCGGCTACCCGGCGGCGGCGCCGTACGACGGCCAGAAGCTGTACCAGTGCCAGGACAAGCCGGGCCGGCTCTCGCTGCTGCGCACGGACCCGACGATGTACCGCATCGGCTGCACCATGACGGGCGGTGCGTCCGGCGGCGGCTGGGTGGAGCGGGACGCGAGCGGCAAGCCCGCGCTGGTCTCCAACACCTCGATCGGCCCGGTGTCCTCGGGCTGGCTGGCCGGACCACGGCTGGGTCAGGTGGCCAAGGGCGTCTACGACTCGGTCAGCGAGAAGTTCGCCGGCCGGTGACGGGACGCGGCGGCCCGCGCCCGGACGTGCCCGGGCCTACGCCGGCTAGGCGCCGGGACGGCCCGTACGGCGACCGGTGACGGAACGCCCATGGACACGCGAAGGCCCGCTCCCTCTCGGGGGAGCGGGCCTTGTCGCTCGGGGGTCAGAGCGCGGGAGCCGGGACGTACGGCGCCAGGTCCGCCGCCAGTTCCTCGTGCACCCGCACCTTGAGCAGCGTGCCCTCCGGGGTGTGCTCCTCGGAGATCACCTCGCCCTCGGCGTGGGCCCGCGCGACCAGACGGCCCTCGGTGTAGGGCACGACCGCCTCGACCTCGACCGCCGGCCTGGGCAACTCGTTGTCGATGAGCGCGCGCAGTTCCTCGATGCCCCGGCCGGTGCGCGCCGAGATCGCGATCGCGTGCTTCTCGACCCGCAGCAGCCGCTGGAGCACCAGCGGGTCGGCCGCGTCCGCCTTGTTGATCACGACGATCTCGGGCACGTCCGTGGCACCGACCTCACGGATCACCTCGCGCACGGTGGCCAGCTGCTCCTCCGGGTCCGGGTGGGAGCCGTCCACCACGTGCAGGATGAGATCGGAGTCGCCGACCTCCTCCATGGTGGAACGGAACGCCTCGACCAGGTCGTGCGGCAGATGCCGGACGAAGCCGACCGTGTCGGCCAGGGTGTACAGCCGCCCGCTCGGGGTCTCCGCCCGGCGCACGGTGGGGTCGAGGGTCGCGAACAGTGCGTTCTCGACCAGGACGCCCGCGCCCGTGAGGCGGTTGAGCAGGGAGGACTTTCCGGCGTTGGTGTAGCCCGCGATGGCGACCGAGGGCACCTTGTGGCGCCTGCGCTCCTTGCGCTTGATCTCGCGGCCGGTCTTCATGTCCGCGATCTCCCGGCGCATCTTCGCCATCTTCTCGCGGATCCGCCGCCGATCCGTCTCGATCTTGGTCTCACCGGGACCACGGGTCGCCAGGCCGCCGCTGCCGCCGCCCATCTGCCGGGACAGCGACTGACCCCAGCCGCGCAGCCTCGGCAGCATGTACTGCATCTGGGCGAGGGCGACCTGCGCCTTGCCCTCCCGGGACTTGGCGTGCTGGGCGAAGATGTCCAGGATCAGGGCCGTACGGTCGATGACCTTGACCTTGACGACGTCCTCGAGGTGGATCAGCTGGCCGGGGCTCAGCTCACCGTCGCAGATGACGGTGTCCGCACCCGTCTCCACGACGACGTCCCGCAGCTCCTCGGCCTTGCCGGAGCCGATATAAGTGGCCGCGTCGGGCTTGTCGCGGCGCTGGGTGACACCGTCCAGCACGAGCGCGCCGGCGGTCTCCGCGAGGGCCGCCAGCTCGGCCAGCGAGTTCTCCGCGTCCTGCGCGGTCCCCGAGGTCCACACCCCGACGAGCACGACGCGCTCCAGGCGCAGCTGTCGGTACTCGACCTCGGTGACGTCCTCGAGCTCGGTGGACAGGCCCGCGACCCGGCGCAGGGCCGCGCGCTCGGAGCGGTCGAACTGGTCGCCGTCCCGCTCTCCGTCGATCTCGTGGCTCCAGGCGACGTCCTCTTCCATCAGGGCATCGGCCCGAAGACCCTCGGGGTGGGTGTGCGCGAAGCGCTTGGTGTCCTGGGAAGGGGAAGAGGAGGAGGTCATTGGGTCCTTACGTCGTTGGGGAATCCGTTTGCGGCGTCGGTGGGGGCCGTCTCGGCCACACCACTCGCACAGGTCACAACGCTCGGGCTGCCCGGGAGATTCCCGTCGCCCGGCCCGGGGCCGCGCCGCCGACCCGTCGATGGTCGCACGGCACGGCCCGTCCCGTCATCCGAGTTGTCGTCCCGCCCCGGGGCTCAGACGGGGTTGCTCTTCCAGTCCGGGTGGCCCGGCATCGGCGGGGTCTTCCTGCCGTACAGCCAGCCCTGGAAGAACGCGCTCAGATCGCGCCCCGCCTCGCGGGAGGCCAGCTGCTCGAAGTCGGCCGTGGTCGACGTGCCGTCCCGGTGCAGGGCGGCCCAGGACCGCTCCAGGCGCCCGAAGGCGGGGCGCCCGATCTCCTGGCGGAGCGCGTACAGCACGAGCGCGGCGCCGTCGTAGACGCTCGGCCGGAAGATGGCGATCTTCTGGCCCTGCCGGGGCGGCTGGGGGGCCGCGGGCGGGCCTCCGGTGGCGCGCCAGCGGTCGGAGAGGGCGTAGGCCGCCTTCATACGGTCCTCCATCGGCCGGTGCGCGGTCTCCTCCGCGTACAGGGACTCGTACCAGGTGGCGTGCCCCTCGTTGAGCCACAGGTCGGACCAGGTGCGCGGGCTGATGCTGTCACCGAACCACTGGTGGGACAGCTCGTGCACCATGATCGACTCCACGTACCACTGGGGGTAGGCGGGGTTGCCGAAGACGTCCTTCTCGAAGAGGGAGAGCGTCTGGGTCTCGAGTTCGAAGCCGGTGCGCGCCCGGGCGATCAGCAGCCCGTAGGTCTCGAAGGGGTACGGGCCGACCTTCTGCTCCATCCAGGCGATCTGGGCGGGGGTCTTCGCCAGCCAGGGTTCGAGCTGCGCCGCGTCCTGGGCGGGGACGACGTCACGCAGCGGCAGTCCGTGCGGGCCGCGGCGCTGGAGCACGGTGGTGCGGCCGATGGAGACCTGGGCGAGTTCGGTGGCCATGGGGTGCTGGGTGCGGTAGCTCCAGGTCGTGGCGTCGCCGCTGGGCCGGGTGTCCACCGGGAGTCCGTTGGCCACGGCCCGGTAGCCGGCCGGCGCGGTCACGTGGAAGGTGAACAGCGCCTTGTCGGAGGGGTGGTCGTTGCAGGGGAAGACCAGATGGGCGGCGTCGGCCTGGTTGGCCATCACGAGCCCGTCGTCGGTCTGCACCCAGCCGCCCTCCCGGCCCTTCTCGGACACCGGGTCGCTGGTGTGCCGCACGGTGATGATCAGCGCGCCGCCCTTGGGGAGCGGGGCGGCCGGTGTGATCACCAGGTCCTCTCCCGCGGTGGTGAAGCCCGCGGGCGCCCCGTTGACGTCGACGGACGCCACCGTGCCGTGCGCGAAGTCCAGATTGACGCTCTCCAGACGCTGGGTGGCGCGCGCACGGATCTTGGTGACGGCGGTGAGCGGCTTGCTGTTGCTGCCGGGATAGGTGAAGGAGAGGTCGTACGACAGGACGTCGTAGCCGGGGTTGCCGAGCGTCGGGTAGAGCCGGTCGCCGATGCCCAGGGGCGCGGCGGGCGTGGGGGCGCCCGCCGCGATCAGACAGCCGGAGACGACACAGGCGAGCAGGGCCGCCCGGGCACGCCGGGCACGAGGGATGGCGGAACGGGGGGTGTGCGGCATGGACCACGGCTACCAGCGCGCGTGCATCACGCGGTGACGACGCGCGCCGGGCCCACCCGAACGGGTTCAGTTCCGGGCCCCGAGAGCCCCGGCCGCCGCCTGGAGGGGGATGGCCGGGGAGCGGACGTACGGCTGCTCAGCGGGCGGCCGCCGCGGCGTTGTGGGCCCGGCTGACGTCGTACACACCGGGCACGTTCCGCATGGCGCGCATGAGGGCCGGAAGATGTGCCGCGTCCGGGAGTTGCAACGTGTAGGTGTGGCGCACCCGCTGCTGGCTGGGCGGCTCGACGGTGGCGGAGACGATGGCCACGCCCTCCAGGGCGATGGCCTCGGTGAGGTCCGCGAGGAGGTGCGGGCGCCCGAACGACTCGGCGACGAGGGTGACCCGGCAGTCGGTGGTGTCGCCCCAGCGCACGCCGATCTCCGGGCGCCCGGTGCTCTTCATGCGCGCCGCTCCGGCGCACTCGACGCGATGCACGGTCACCGCACCTCCGCGAACGGCGAAGCCGGTGACCTCGTCGGGCGGCACGGGCGTACAGCAGCCGGCGAGCCGTACCGAGGCGCCGGGGAGGTCGACGACCGCGTTGGCGGCGCGTGCGCCGGGCGCGTCCGCCATGGGGCGCGCGGGAGGCGCGGGTGGGCGTGAGGGCGGTGCGGTGGGGCGTGCGGCGGTGTCAGGCGCGGAGGTGTGCGCGCCTGCGCCGTCCGCAGCGGCCTCGGCGCCGTGGCGCGCGGCGCCCGGTGCCGACGTGCCGCCGGACGGGTCCCCCGGCGCGGGATGCGCCGCCAGCCGGCGCTGGATGGCGATCCGCGCGGCGGGGGTGTGCGCGTGTTCCAGCCACTCTCTGGAGGGCTCGGAGGCCGGGTCCTGGCCCATGAGGAGCTGCACCGTGTCGCCGTCCTGCAGAACGGTGCCCAGCGTCGCGAGCCGTCCGTTGACGCGGGCACCGATACAGGCGTGCGCGTCCTCCCCGTACTGCGCGTAGGCGGCGTCCACACAACTCGCGCCCTCGGGGAGCCCCAGGGCGCCCCCGTCGGGGCGGAAGACGGTGATCTCCCGGTCCTGGGCGAGGTCCTCGCGCAGGGTGGACCAGAAGGTGTCGGTGTCCGGGGCGGCCTCCTGCCAGGTCAGTAGGCGCGAGAGCCAGCCGGGGCGGGTGGGGTCGACGCGCTCGCCGTCGGACGGGTCGTCGGGGGCGGGGGCGTAGGGGTTGCCGAGGGCGATCACGCCCGCCTCCGCCACCTTGTGCATCTGGTGGGTGCGGATGAGGACCTCGGCGATCTCGCCGTCCTCGCGCGCGACCGCGGTGTGCAGCGACTGGTACAGGTTGAACTTGGGGACGGCGATGAAGTCCTTGAACTCCGAGACCACCGGCGTCATACAGGTGTGCAGCTCGCCGAGGACCCCGTAGCAGTCGGCGTCCTCGTTCACCAGGACCAGGAGCCGGCCGAAGTCCGCGCCGCGCAGCCGGCCCCGCTTGCGGGAGATGCGGTGCACGGAGACGAAGTGCCGTGGCCTGATGAGGACTTCGGCCTGGATATCCGCCTCGCGCAGGACCGTGCGCACCTGTTCGGCCATGCCGGCGAGCGGGTCGTCCCCGTGCGCCGCGCTCTCGACGATCAGCTCCCGGGTGTGCTCGTACTCCTCGGGATGCAGGATCGCGAAGACGAGGTCCTCCAGCTCGGTCTTGAGCGCCTGGACGCCGAGGCGTTCGGCGAGCGGGATGAGCACGTCCCGGGTGACCTTGGCGATCCGCGCCTGCTTCTCCGGGCGCATCACGCCAAGGGTGCGCATGTTGTGCAGGCGGTCGGCGAGTTTGATCGACATCACGCGGACGTCGCTGCCGGTCGCGACGAGCATCTTGCGGAAGGTCTCGGGTTCGGCGGCGGCGCCGTAGTCGACCTTCTCCAGCTTGGTGACGCCGTCGACGAGGTAGCGCACCTCCTCGCCGAACTGCTCGCGCACCTGGTCGAGTGTCACGTCCGTGTCCTCGACCGTGTCGTGGAGCAGGGATGCGGTCAAGGTGGTGGTCTCGGCCCCGAGTTCGGCGAGGATCAGGGTCACGGCGAGGGGGTGCGTGATGTATGGCTCGCCACTCTTGCGCATCTGTCCGCGGTGTGAGGATTCGGCCAACAGATAGGCGCGGCGCAGTGGTTCGAGGTCGGCGTCGGGGTGGTGGGCGCGGTGCGCCTCGGCGACATGGCCGATCGCGTCGGGCAGCCGGTCGCGGGTGGCGGGGCCGAGCAGGGCGGCGCGCCCCAGGCGGCGCAGGTCGATCCGGGCGCGGCTCTTCCTGCGGTGCGTCCCCGGTGTGGCAGGGGCGGGGGTGGCAGGGTTCGTGGCCTCCGCACTCATGGGGCACCTCCGGCTCGTGGACCGGCGGACGGAGTGCCTCTTGGCATACGCGGCGCAGGGGATGGCGACGGTCCCCCGTCCGGGCCGGTGCTTGATGCTATCGAGCCCACCACGCCCGCCCGACCGGCTCTCGCCGAGCGTGAACCGGATCACCCATTCGAGCGACGATTCAGGGGTTTACGGCTTTCGGCCATAGGTCAAGACGCCGACCATCGATTCGAGCAGACCCGGCCGCCCCGGGCTGCGGATCGGAGCGCCCTGAGGGAGCCGGGCTGCGATCCGGAGCCCCTCGGAGGAGCGGCCCGGGGATGTTTTCCGGCCACCCCTCTGTGCCGAGTGTCACGTTCATGTGCGACCCCGTGCTTCAGCGCGCCGCCAGTTCGCCCCCAAGGGGCCGCTGGTCGGGGCGGGTTGACAGGGTGCCGGGTCAGCGCGCCGCGGCCCGCAGCCAGTCGGTGTCGATCTCCCCCTCGGCGACGATCACCGCCGGGCCGGTCATCTCGATCTCGCCGTCCGGGTGCTCGGTGATCACCAGGGTACCGCCGGGAACGTCCACGGTGTACGTCACCGGGGTGCCCGTGACGGTCGGGTCGGCGCCGTCGCGGCGGGCCGTGGCGACGGCCACGGCGCACGCGCCCGTGCCGCACGAGCGGGTCTCGCCGGAGCCCCGCTCATGGACGCGCATCGCCACGTGCCGGGGCGCGCGGTCGGCCACGAACTCGACGTTCACCCCGTCCGGGTAGACGGCGGCCGGGCTGAACGGGGGCGCGGTGTACAGATCGCCCGCGTGCGCGAGGTCGTCGACGAAGGCCACCGCGTGCGGGTTGCCCATGTTCACGTTGCGGGCGGGCCAGCTGCGCTCGCCGACGCTCACCGTGACCCCGTCCTCGGGGAGGAGCGCCCGGCCCATGCCGACGGTGATGTCGCCGTTCTTGGCGATGTGCACGGTCTTGACGCCCCCGCGCGTGGCGACCGTGAGATCCCCCTCGGCCACATGCCCCGCGCGCCGGAGGTAGTGCGCGAACACCCGTACGCCGTTGCCGCACATCTCCGCGATCGAGCCGTCCCCGTTGCGGTAGTCCATGAACCACTCCGCCTGGTCGGCCACCCCCCGGGCGTCGGGGTGCGCGGCGGAGCGCACGACGTGCAGCAGACCGTCGCCGCCGATGCCCGCGCGGCGGTCGCACAGGGCGGCGACGGCGGATGCGGGCAGGTCGATGACGTTCTCCGGGTCGGGGACGATCACGAAGTCGTTCTCCGTGCCGTGCCCCTTGAGGAAGGCGATCCGCGTGCTCATTCCTCGATCGTACGGGGTCGCCATGACACCCGGGACGAGTGGCCCGGGGGCGGACGGCCTGGTGGGGGGCGTAGGCGGGGCGGCGACGGCATCACGACGGGAGTGCGGTGGCCGGATCGCGACGAGCGTACGGCGCCTGGATCGCGACGGGGGTACGGCCGGCGGTTCGCGACAGGGATACGGCCGGTCGGCCCGATGGGTCCCGGCGGCTCAGCGCAGTCGGGCCACGCGCCACACGGCCAGCACGACCACCGCGGCGACCAGGACGACGTAGGCGAGGACGACCCGCCAGTCCGGGCGCCGCCCGGAGCCGCGCTGCGGCAGGCCCGGCCACGTGTGACCGACCCGGCGCGCGGCCATCATGCCCCAGCCCGCCGCGCAGGAGAAGATCAGCAGGCCGAGCATGGCGACCACGGCGCCGCCGTCACCGAACTCGAAGGCCAGCGGGAAGGCGAACATCAGCGAGCCCAGCGCCGCCAGCCCCACGATGGGGGCCAACTGCCAGATCCGCAGCCGACGCTGCGGGCGCAGCTCGACCTCGACCTCGGGCCCGGTGGACAGCTCGTCCACACCCGGCCCGTCGTCCGTCACACCGCCCGCAGGCTGATCGTCGGGACCATCGGAACTGAGCCTTTGGTCCCCGGACTCCGCGGTGTCGTGCTCCGCGCTCTCTGCGGTGTCGCGAGGGCCGGCCTCCATCGCCACGCGCCCTCCCAACTCGGACTCCACTTGGTCGATCGAAGCTCGATGATGGCATGCCGTCGGAGGCCCGGATGACGGGCGGGGCGTCCCGATGCCATCACGTGATCAGGCTGTAACCGGTCGTTCGACCAACGCCAGCGCACGGTGCGGAAGTTCCCGCAGGTCCGCCGCGGCGCCGCTGAGCCAGTGCACCCGCGGGTCGCGGCGGAACCATGAGTCCTGACGGCGCGCGAAGCGCTTGGTAGCGCGTACGGTTTCCGCGCGCGCCTCCTCCAGCGTGCACTCCCCCGCGAGCGCCGTGAGCACCTGCTGATATCCCAGAGCGCGCGACGCCGTGCGCCCCTCTCGCAGCCCCTGTGCCTCCAGTGCGCGCACCTCGTCCACGAGTCCCGCCTCCCACATCCGGTCGACCCGTCGCGCGATGCGCTCGTCGAGCTCGGGGCGCGCCACGTCCACGCCGATCTGGACCGTGTCGTAGACCGAGTCATGGCCGGGGAGGTTGGCGGTGAAGGGCTTGCCGGTGATCTCGATGACCTCCAGGGCCCGGACGATACGGCGGCCGTTGCTGGGCAGGATCGCCTGCGCGGCCCCCGGGTCGGCGGCGGCCAGGCGCGCGTGCAGCGCTCCCGAGCCGCTCAGGGCGAGCTCGTCCTCGAGCCGGGCGCGCACCTCCGGGTCTGTTCCGGGGAACTCCAGATGGTCGACCGCGCCCCGTACATACAGACCGGAGCCGCCCACCAGGATCGGCCAGCGCCCCTCGGCGAGCAGCGCGTCGATCCGGGCGCGGGCGAGGCGCTGATACTCCGCCACGGACGCCGTGACCGTCACGTCCCAGATGTCCAGCAGATGGTGCGGGATGCCGCCGCGCTCCTGGGGGGTCAGTTTGGCGGTGCCGATGTCCATCCCCCGGTAGAGCTGCATGGAGTCGGCGTTGACGACCTCGCCACCGAGATGTCGGGCAAGGAATACGCCCAGATCGGACTTTCCGGCCGCGGTCGGTCCGACGACGGCGATGACCCGCGGTGCGGGGGCTGCACTACTCACCGCAACAGTCTCGCAAACCTCCGGACCCCTCCTCGAACGAGCGACGTTACGCCCCGCACGCAGGGTCGTTGCCTGATGCGAGGTTCCGGCCACCGGTTCGAGAGCGGGAGGGTCGGGCCATGCAAACGGGCGCACCGAGCTACGCGGTATTTCGCCCGCACGAGTAACGTATGGAGTAGGTATGGGCGTTTTTGCACGGCTTTTCCGGCGGTCGAGGACGACGGAGGAGGCACAGTCCGTGGCGGCGGAGGCCACGCGGACGACGGCCGGGAGCGAGGCGGAGGCGACGGACGCAGGCAAGGGGGTGGCCGGGACCGAGACCGGGCCGGAGACGGCGGCGGAGGAGACAGCTCCGACCGCCGAGGACGGCGTCGGGATCCCCCGGCAGCAGTCCGCCGCGGAGGCCGCCGAGAACGAGGTCGAGGAGGGCGCCCGCACATAACCGCGCTTCGCAGGGAAGGTGGACCATGGGTCTCGTGGACAACCTGATGGCCAAGGTCACGAACTTCGCGCAACAGCACGAAGGAAAGGTCGATCGAGGCCTGGAGAAGGCCGCGAAGATGATCGACGAGAAGACCAAGGGCAAGTACAGCGGCAAGATCGACACGGGCACGGGCAAGGCGAAGCACGCGATGGAACGCATCGCGCACCGGGACACGGGCCCCGCGACCAGTGGGCAGACACCGCCCGGCGGATCGCCGCCTCCGGCGTCCTGACACGACACATCGGCGGACGGCCGCGAGGCAGGGGCCTCCCGGCCGTCGCCGTGTCCGTGGTCGCGGGTCAGCGTCACGGGGTTACGGGGTCCGGGGTCCCGGCCGCGGCGACCTGAGCCGGGTGGCCGGGCGTGCTACGACCAGGTCGCCACGAGATACCCGACCCCGTAGGGCGCGTCGTCGTACAGGAGCGCGCCGGTGAGGTCCGCGCCCGCCGCCGCGCCCGCGAGGATCTGCCAGGGCGCCCGGCCCCAGGCCTGCAACTCGTGGGCCAGGCCGACGTCCAGGGCCCTGAGGGCCGCGAGGTCCGCCGTGTCGAGCGCACGTGCCACGGCGGCGTCGAAGCCAGCCGCGCGCTCGTCCAGATAGCCCGGCGCCTTCAGGGTGCGGCAGGCGCTCGCATCGCCCATGACCAGCAGCGCCACCCGCTCCGCCTGCGCGGCGAGCGCCGCCCCCGTCTCGGCGCACTGCTCGGGGTCCATGAGTTCCGGCACGCCGAGCCCCTCCATGGGCGCGTCCGCCCAGCTCAGGCGGTCCAGCAGCCATGCGGCGACGGCGAGTGAGAGCGGAAGCTCCCGCCCCGGCACGACCGGCCTCGGCTCAGCGCTACCGAGCCGTACGTCGACGTCCACCCCGAACCCGCGGAACGACCCCGGCGTGCCCTGCGGATGCGGCCCGCAGCCGTTCTCCGGGGCGGGGCCGACGACCACCAGCCGGTCGGGGCGCGCGGCGGCGAGCACGCTCAGTGCGTCCGCACATGCGGTGCGGGCGCCGTCCAGTTCGGGCGCGGCGCCCGCGGCGACCGCGGGCACGAGCAGGGGCGGACAGGGGCAGACGGCTGCGGCGACGAGCATGATCCGCAGCGTAACCCCGCAGGACGGCGCCATGTCACTCCGCGGACGCGCTCGGCCTCACGCCCCCGCGAGCGGGCGACGGACCTGCCCACGCGGGGTCTGTCGGTACGCGGCAGCCGCACGCGGCCCGAGCCCGTCCCGGGTCGCAGCAGGCGACCCGAACAGTCGACGTCGGCCCCCGGTCGTCCAGCCGTCCCGCCCGCGCCCGCGCCCGCGCCCGCCCCAGGAGACGCCCGTCGTCAGTCGCAGCCGCAGGCCCCGGCCGTGGCGACCGGCAGGGGCTCCGGGCGCCCGATCTTCGGCAGCCCCAGCATGACGCCGGCCGGCTTGGCGGCCTCCGCCGCGTTCCGCTTCTCCCACGCGTCGCCCGCGCGCGTGCGGCGCACCCTCAGCACCGGGCCCTCGGCGAGCAGGTGGTGCGGGGCGGCGTACGTGACCTCGACCGTCACCACGTCGCCCGGGCGGACCTCCTCGTCGGGCTTGGTGAAGTGGACCAGACGGTTGTCGGCGGCGCGGCCGGAGAGGCGGTGGGTGGCGCCGTCCTTGCGGCCCTCGCCCTCGGCGACCATCAGCTCCAGGGTGCGGCCGACCTGCTTCTTGTTCTCCTCCCAGGAGATCTCCTCCTGAAGGGCGACGAGACGCTCGTAGCGCGCCTGGACGACCTCCTTGGGGATCTGGTTCTCCATGGTGGCCGCAGGGGTCCCGGGCCGCTTGGAGTACTGGAAGGTGAACGCCTGCGCGAACCGCGCCTCGCGGACCACGTGCAGCGTCTGCTCGAAGTCCTCCTCGGTCTCGCCCGGGAAGCCGACGATGATGTCGGTGGTGATCGCGGCGTGCGGGATGGCGGCCCGCACCTTCTCGATGATCCCCAGGTAGCGCTCCTGGCGGTACGAGCGGCGCATCGCCTTCAGGACCGTGTCCGAGCCGGACTGCAGCGGCATGTGCAGCTGCGGCATCGCGTTCGGGGTCTCGGCCATGGCCGCGATGACGTCGTCGGTGAAGTCGCGCGGGTGCGGGGAGGTGAAACGGACCCGCTCCAGACCCTCGATGGTGCCGCAGGCGCGCAGCAGCTTGCTGAACGCCTCCCGGTCGCCGATGTCGGAGCCGTAGGCGTTGACGTTCTGTCCCAGCAGCGTGATCTCGGAGACGCCCTCGGCGACCAGGGTCTCGACCTCGGCGAGGATGTCGCCGGGCCGGCGGTCCTTCTCCTTGCCGCGCAGGGCGGGGACGATACAGAAGGTGCAGGTGTTGTTGCAGCCCACGGAGATCGACACCCAGGCCGCGTACGCGCTCTCGCGCCGCGTCGGCAGGGTGGAGGGGAACGTCTCCAGCGACTCGGCGATCTCGACCTGCGCCTCCTCCTGGACGCGGGCGCGCTCCAGCAGGACCGGCAGCTTGCCGATGTTGTGCGTACCGAAGACGACGTCCACCCAGGGCGCCTTCTTCACGATCGTGTCGCGGTCCTTCTGCGCGAGACAGCCGCCGACGGCGATCTGCATGCCGGGGCGGTCGGCCTTCCTGGGCGCGAGGCGGCCGAGGTTGCCGTAGAGGCGGTTGTCGGCGTTCTCGCGCACGGCGCAGGTGTTGAAGACGACGACGTCCGCGTCACCGTCGGACCCCTCGGGAGCACGCACGTACCCGGCCTCTTCGAGCAGCCCGGCCAACCGCTCGGAGTCGTGGACGTTCATCTGGCACCCGTAGGTGCGGATCTCATAGCTCTTGGGTGCGGGAACGTCCACTGCGAGGCTCCGGTCGCTGCTGCTGGTCATTCCTCAAGAGTAGGCGTTTCCTGGAAGTCCCTGCCCCGGTGCTGCCCGGAGCGGGCGCCTCGTGGAAACCCGCAGCCCAGCGGCTGCCCGGGCCTGGTGGTGTGATGACCTGACCGTGACCTCGGTACCCAGGGATCCCGGAGATCTCGTGCGCGCCCTCAGAGCGGCCGGGATCAGGGACGAGCGACTGCTCGAAGCCGTGCGAACGACGCCCCGGGCAGGGTTTGTCCCATCCGGGGAGACAGCCGCCGCCTACCGGGACGTGCCCGTTGCCATCGGGCAGGGACAGGTCACCACGCAGCCGTCGCTGTCCGCCCTGATGATCGAGGGTCTCGGTCTGGACGGGAGCGAGCACGTCCTCGAGATCGGCACCGGCCTCGGCTTCCAGACAGCGCTGCTCGCCCGGCTGGCCGCCGACGTGGTCAGCATCGAGGTGCGGCCGGACCTGGCCCGGCAGGCGCGCGCGCATCTCGCGCGGCAGGGCGTGCGGAACGTGGACCTGCGGGTCGGCGACGGCACGTGCGGCGTGCCGGAGCGGGCTCCGTACGACGCGGTCCTTGTGTCGGCGGCGTTCACCGAGGTGCCCGCGCCGCTGGTCGAGCAGTTGCGGCAGGGCGGCCGCCTGGTGCAGCCGATCGGGCCGGGCGGGCACGAGCAGGTGGTGTGCTTCGAGCGCACGGAACGGGAGTTGCGACAGCTGCGGGTGCTGACCGCAGCCTGCTTCGTCCGGCTCCAGGGACGACACGGCTTCCCGCCGGACGATGCGCGATTCCCTTGAGCCCGCCCCAAGGGTCCCCGCTGCCGATTCCCTTGAGCCTGTCCTACGGGCCCTCGCCGCCGCGGTCGCGGCGCCTCTCCCCACGCCCCCTGGCCATGGCCCGTCGGCCCGCGCATCGCCCGCCGAGGTGGCAGAGCTCACAACACTTCAGCGATTGCGCAACTTTACAGTACAGACATGGATCTTCATGTCGCGACGAAGTGGGAGACGGCGGTCCTCGCGGGAGGGCCTGCCGACGGCCTGCGCATGCGGGTCGCGGGCCGGCCCTCGGTGGTGCAGGTGACCTGCCCCTGCCAGGTGGAGGACCCTGCGGACGGCGTCCAGGTGGCGGCGCTGTACGTGTACCGGCGCCGGCTCGGCGCCCGGGACGAGCCCCTGACATACGGCTACGACAGCGCCAGCCCCTGACCCGGCCGGGCCGGCAGTCGGCAGCCCCGGCTCAGGAAGCGGTGGCCGGCGGTTCGGCCGCCGCGGCCTCGGCAACGGTCCGGATCGCCGTCGGGGTCACCGGGGCGGACTCGGAGACGGTGTAAGTGGCCGCGTTCTCGCCCTTCATCGCCTTGGCCTCGCTCTTGAGGATGCGCATCGACTTGCCGAGCGCACGGGCGGTGTCCGGCAGCTTCTTCGAGCCGAACACCACGATGACGACGATCGCCACGATCAGCAGATGCCAGGGTTCCAGTCCGTTGCGGAGCATCGGCCGCGCCCGCCCTTCCTCGCCTCGGCCGAGGACGCCTGCCGTCGCTCGCCCGTCCGGTTCATGGTTGCTACTTTGCGCAACTGTACGACCGTAAGGGGGAATCGGGAGCGCGGGGCGGCCGCCCGGCCCGAACCGTGACCTACAGGTGATCGCCGCCGGCCGCGGCCCGCCGCTCGTAGCGCGCCCGGACCGCCCACAACGCCAGCGCGTACAGCGCGAGGACGGCGGCGAGCAGCACGTAGTAGCCCACCGGCAGCGAGGTCATGCCGAGCGTCGCACCGAGAGGGGTGAAGGGCAGCAGGAGGGCTACGGCGGAGAGGACGGCCGCGGCCCGGCCCACCGGCCCCGGGACACGCCCCGCGGCGAGGCCTCGGCCGGAGCGCAGCAGCACCATCACCAGGGACTGGGTGAGCAGGTTCTCGGTGAACCACGCCGAGTGGAAGACCGCTTCGTCGTCGAGTGCGTCGGGCCCGTACAGGGCGAGCGCGAGGACGGCGAAGGTGGCGAGGTCGGCGATGGCGTTGAGCAGACCGAAGCCGGTGATGAAGCGGAGGAAGTCGCGCGGGCGCAGCGCGGTGGGGCGGGTGAGCACCCCGGGCGCGGGACGGTCGTAGGCGAAGGCCAGTTGGGCCGCGTCGAAGCACAGGTTCTGGGCCAGGACCTGGGCCGGGAGCATCGGCAGAAAGGGCAGCAGAAGGCCCGCGGCGAGCATCGCGACGACATTGCCGAGGTTGGAGGAGAGCGTGACGCGCAGATAGGTGGCGATGTTGCCGCTGCTGTGCCGGCCGGCGGCGACGGCGTGGTCGATCGCGGTGAGGTCCTTGTAGGCGAGGACGACGTCCGCGCTCTCCCGGGCCACGTCGACGGCGTCGCGCGGGGCGATCCCGACATCGGCGGCGTGCAGCGCCGGGACGTCGTTGACGCCGTCGCCGAGGAAGCCGACGGTGTGCCCGGCCCGGCGCAGCGCGGTGACGATCCGCGCCTTGTCCTCGGGGGTGCACCGGGCGACGACGGCCGCGGCGTCGTCGCCCGCGGCGCCCGCGGTCCTCACCTCACCCGGGTCGAGGCCGAGGTCGCGGCAGGCGCGGGCCGCCGTGCCCGGGTGGTCGCCGGTGAGGATCCGCACGGTGACGCCGCGGGCAGCAAGGTCCTGCAGGGCCCGCGCGGCGGTCGGGGCGAGGGCGTCCCGGAAGGTGACGAAGCCGCGGAAGGCGAGTCCGCGCTCGTCGGCGGGTGTGTAGGGGCGAATGCGGGCGGGGCGGTCGCCGGTGGCGACCGCGATCACCCGCAGGCCGTCCCGCGCCTGGCGGGCGGCGAGCCCGAGCAGCCGCTCCCGCTCGGCGGGTTCCACCGCGCAGCGCTCCAGTACGGCCTCGGGGGCGCCCTTGACGAGAAGGGTGTGGGTGCCGAGGCCGCCGCGGACCACGGCGGTGGCGAGCCGACGGACGGGGTCGAACGGCACGGCGGCCACCCCCTCGTACGCCTCCCAGCTGCCGTCGGCCGCGTCCAGCAGCGCTTCGTCGAGGGCGTCCGGGGCGGGGAGATCAGCGAGCTGGAGGGTCCACCAGGCGCTGGCGGCGGCCTGGCGCAGCACCTCGGGCGCGTCCCGGCCGACGCCGTCCAGGGCCCCTTCGACGACCGGCCGGTCCTGGGTGAGGGTGCCGGTCTTGTCCAGGCACAGCACATCGACCGCGCCCAGGTCGTGCAGGGCGGGCAGGCGCTTCACGATCACGCCGTGGGTGCGGGCGAGCAGCCGGGCGCCGCGCGCCAGGCAGGTGGTGACGATGACCGGCAGCATCTCGGGTGTGAGGCCGACGGCGACGGCGACCGCGAAGGGCAGCGTCTCCAGGCCCCGGTCGCGCAGCGTCGCGTTGGCCATCAGCACCAGCGGCGGGGTGAGCAGCATGAACCGGATCAGCACCCAGGAGATGCCGTGCACGGACCGCTCGAAGGCACTCGCCTCGCGCCGGGCGGGGACCCCGTGGGCCCGGGCGAACCGGGTGCGGGTGCCCGTCTCCAGGACGAGCGCGGTGCCGCCGCCGGTGGCGACACTGCTGCCCTGGAAGCACAGATGAGGCTGCTCGAAGGGGCCTGCCTCCACCACCGTGGGCGCGTCGAGCGCGTACTTGGCGACCGGTGCCGACTCACCGGTCAGCGCCGCCTGGTGCACGGTCAGGCCGCCCGTGCGCAACAGCCGTACGTCGGCCGGGACCAGATCGCCGGGCGCGAGGCGGATGACATCGCCCGGCACCAGTTCGGCGGCGGGTGTCTCCCACTCCCGGGGCGGCCGGTCGGCGTCCGGACGGCGCAGTACGGTCGCGGTGGTGGCGACCAGACCGCGCAGCGCGGCCATCGAACGGTCGGCCCGGTGCTCGCCGGTGGCGCGCAGCAGGCAGCTGACGACGACGAGGGAGAGGATCACGCAGGCGGTGCCCCAGGCGCTCACCGTCGCGGACACCAGGCCGAGGCAGAGCAGGACCGTGGTGAACGGATCGCGCAGGCCGCGCACGAAGCGGCGGGACCAGGAAGGGGTACGGACGTCGGGGAGCACGTTCTCGCCGACGTCCCCGAGCCGGGCCTGCGCCTGCGCGTCGGTCAGTCCGCGCGGACCGCTCCGCAGCCGGCGCAGCTCCTGGAGGGCGGTGGGCGTCGCGGGTCCGGGGCCGGCGCCTGCGGGCCGGGCCGGCGACGGTGCGGCGGTCTCAGAGGCCACGGAGCCTGGCGGCCGGGACACGGGTGCGGGCGGCATGGTTGCTGAGCTGGTCCACCACCAGGCGCACCACGGTCACGACGTCCGCCCCGTCGGCGGTGTCGACGAAGTACACCTGGCGGCGACCCTCGCGACGGGAGCGCACCAGTCCGGCGAGCTTCAGCTTGGTCAGATGCTGGCTCACGGCGGGCAGCGCGCCGCCGACGCGCTCGGCGAGTCCGGTGACATCGCTCTCGCCCTGCGCGAGCGCCCAGACGATGTGCAGTCGCGCGGGCGAGGCCAGCAGCCCGAACGCGGCGGCCGCCTCCGACCACACCTCGGCGGGCGGGTCCTGCGTGAAACCACCGCCACCTGCGGCCACCGTCGTGGTCCCCTTCCCGTTGCGGGTCATGTCCTGAGAGTCGCCCCAGTCTAGGGGCGACTCCCGGGGAGCCGGCCCCACCGAGGGCGCGGGCCGCCGACGAAGCATGCCGGGGTACGAAGATTGCGGGGGACGCGGCGGGCGGCGGGGGCCGCGGAACGTAGGCGCTGGCGTTGGCATTGGCGTTTGGCGTAGTCGCAGACGTGGGTGTCCTACGCCGAAGGCGGCGTCCACCCCTGACGGCGCAGCACCGTCGACACGTCCGGGGCCCGGTAGTGGTCGCCCTTGAGGACCTTCCCGTCCTCCCGCCGGGCCACCGTGCCGTCCGGGCCGACCTTGGTCATGTTGGCGCGATGGATCTCGGCGATCACGGCGTCGAGGTCGATGCCATGCACAAGAGCGGTGCCGTAGGCCACGTACACGAGGTCGGCCAGTTCGTGCGCCAGCCGGTCCAGCGGTCCGGTGACGGCCACCTCGGCGACCTCGGCCGCCTCCTCCGCGAGCAACTCACCGCGGTGCGCGGCCAGCTCCGGGGAGACCTCGGTCGGAACGGTACGGGCGTCGAGGCCGAAGGCGAGATGGAACTCTCGGACGAGGGAGGCGGGTGAAGGGTACATCCGGCGACCCTATCGGCCGCCGTCGCCGCGCCTCTCGCGCTCATCCGCACGCGCCCCGCCCTGGTCAGGGGTGTGTGCGGCCTGGCAGGATCGCCCCCATGCTCCAGGCACTCCCCCGTATCAGCAGGCGCCGTGCGCTGCTGGGCTCGACAGCCGCCCTCGCGGTCGTCGGGCTGCTGCTGTGGTGGCTGTTGCCGATCGGCGACGAGTCCCCCAGCGGCACCGTCACCTTCAGTACGGGCACCCCGACCGGCGTCTACCAGAAGTACGGCATGCTCCTGCAGGGCGCCATCGCGAAGGACCTGCCGCGGCTGGACGTCCGGCTGCTGGACAGCGACGGCTCGCAGCAGAACGTACGGCGGGTGGCCACGGGCCAGGCGGACTTCACGATCGCCGCCGCCGACGCGGTGGAGACCTACCGCCTGGAGAACCAGCCGGGCGCCGGCCGGCTGCGCGGCTGCGCACGGCTGTACGACGACTACGTCCACCTGGTGGTGCCGCGCTCGTCCCCCGTGCGGTCCGTGGCAGACCTCAAGGGGCGCACCGTCGCCGTCGGGCCGGCCGGCTCGGGGGTACGGCTGATAGCGGAACATGTGCTCGCCGCGGCCGGGCTGGATCCGAAGAAGGACATCACCGCCCTGTCCGACGGCATCGGGACCATGCCTGACCTGCTCAAGCGGCACAAGATCGACGCGTTCTTCTGGTCGGGCGGACTGCCCACCAGTGCGGTAACCCAGCTGTCGAACCGGTTCGGGATCCGTCTGGTGCCCATCGGCAGCGATCTGGTGGCGAAGCTGCACGCGCAGGGCGGCGCGTCACGCTACTACCGGGCCGCGGTGATGCCCGCCGACGCCTACCCGGACATCGAGCAGGGCTCCGCCGTGCAGACCGTGGCCGTCGCGAACCTCCTGATCACCCGGGAGGACATGAACGCGGACCTGACCGAGAAGCTCACCCGCACGGTGATCGACAGCCGGGACCGGATCGGCGCCCAGGTACACGCGGCCCAGCTGGTGGATCTGCGGACGGCGATCTACACGGATCCGCTGGAACTGCACGAGGGCGCACGGCGGTACTACGAGTCGGTGAAGCCGTAGTCGGGGGGCGCCGCATCGCGCATCACAACCCCGGTCTCGTCCTCACGAACCGGACGGCCCGCCCGGGCCGACCGTCCGTGGCACCGTGACCGTCACCTTCAGGCCTTGCGGCTCGTGGTGCGCGTACGCGATCGATCCCCCGCCCGCCGCCAGCAGCGTCCGTGAGATCGACAGCCCCAGCCCCGAGCCCTTGATGTTCTGATGCGCCGCGCTGCGCCAGAAGCGGTCCCCGATGCGGGCCAGTTCCTCGTCGCCGAGTCCGGGGCCGCCGTCGGTGACCACCACCGTGGCCCACTCGCCGTCCACCGCGACCTCGACCTCGACACGCTCCCCCTCCGGGGTGAACTTCACCGCGTTGTCGATGACGGCGTCCAGGGCGCTGGAGAGGGTGACGGGGTCGGCCCAGGCGGTGGTGGCCGGGCAGTTCCCGATCAGCCGTACGCCCCTGGCCTCGGCGGCCGGACTCCAGGCCGCGACCCGCTCGGCGGTCAGCGCGCCCACGTCGGTGACCCGCAGGTCGGCCTCGGTGTGCTCGGCGAGCGCCAGGTCGAGCAGGTCGTCGAGGACCTGTGCTAGGCGCTTGCCCTCGGTCCGCACCGAGGCGATCTCCTCGTTGCCCTCGGGCAGTTCGAGGGCGAGCAGCTCGATGCGCAGCAGCAGCGCGGAGAGCGGATTGCGCAGCTGGTGGGAGGCGTCGGCGACGAACGCGCGCTGCTGCTCCAGGACTTCCTCGACGTTGTCCGCCATCTCGTTGAACGACCGGGCCAGCCGCCGGAGTTCCGGCGGTCCGCCGGCGGCGGCCACCCGGGACTTCAGGCGCCCGGTCGCGATGTCGTGGGTCGTCGCGTCCAGGACCCGTACGGGCCGGAGCACCCAGCCGGTCAGACGCAGCGCCGCGCCCAACGCCAGCAGCATCGCGGCGATCTCCCCGGCGCCGATGAACAGCCAGCCGTGGAGGATCCGCGACCGCATCTGCCCGGTGGGCGACTCGGTGACGACGACGGCGATGACGTCACCGTCACGGATGACCGGGGAGGCGACCACGAGCCGGGTCCGCTGCCAGGGCCACACCTGCTCCGGGTCGTGGCTGCGGCGTCCGAGCAGGGCCTCGTTGAAGGCGTCGCGGCCGTCGCCCTCCTGCGGCAGGTACCAGTCCTCGGGGGCGTTGGCCATCGGTACGTCGTCGCGGTAGAAGACACCCGCGCGGATGCCGTAGACGCTGTAGTACATGGCGAGTTCCTTGCGCAGGGTCTCACCACGTTCGTCCTCGGCCCCCACGCGGGACCCGGCCGCGGGCCGGTCGGTGACGAACTGCGCGAGGGCCGCGAAGCGCGCCGTGTCGTCGATCCGGTCGACGACGACCCGCTGCTGCTGCGCGGCGGCGAGACTCACCGCGAGCGGGACGCCGAGCGCGAGCAGCACGGCCGCCATCAGGACGATGAGCAGCGGAAGCAGTCGTGCGCCCACCCGTCCCCCGCTAGACGACCGGGGCGACGAGCCGGTACCCGACGCCCCGCACGGTCTCGATCAGCGCGGGCATCCGCAGCTTGGAGCGCAGGGAGGCGACATGCACCTCCAGGGTGCGCCCGGTCCCCTCCCAGCTGGTCTGCCAGACCTCGCTGATGATCTGCTCGCGGCGGAAGACCACGCCGGGGCGCTGGGCCAGCAGGGCGAGCAGATCGAACTCCTTGCGGGTCAGCTGGACCACCGAACCGTCCACGCTGACCCGGCGGGTGGGCAGTTCGATCTGCATCTGGCCGAGGCGCAGCACCGTCTCGGTGGCGCCGGTGTCGTCCAGGTGCGGGATGCGCCTGGCTACGGCGTGGATGCGCGCGAGGAGTTCCCCGGTGTCGTACGGCTTGACCACGTAGTCGTCGGCGCCGAGGTTCAGGCCGTGGATCCGGGAGCGCACGTCGGAGCGCGCGGTCACCATGATCACCGGGATGTTGGCACGCTTGCGGATCTTCCCGCAGACCTCGTAGCCGTCCTGGTCGGGCAGGCCCAGGTCGAGCAGGACGACGTTGAAACCGGCCCCCTCGGGTACCAGTGCCCGCAGGGCCTCCTCACCGTTGCGGGCATGGGTGACGTCGAAGCCGTGTCGCGCGAGCACGGCGGACAGGGCGGCCGCGACGTGGTTGTCGTCCTCGACGAGCAGCAGTCTCATACCGGCCCCCTCCGGATTTCTGGGTCCCACGGTCCCCGTTCGCTGCCATCCTGTGCAAGAGCCGGTCCGCATCCTCTACCGGGAAGGGGCCGTCTGTGCCGGGAAGACGTCACCCGCCCGAAGGCGGAAAGCGTCATCCGTGCGAACGAATGCACGCGGGCGCGTGCACCAAGGCAGTCACGCCGATGAACAAGGACGGCGTCAAGAGGGATCCGGTTGCGGACGCCTTCCGTTATTCAGCCGGTACGCGGACGGCCCGCGGTGACTACGACAGGTGAACGATCGCTATCGGATCGTGATGCTCAGATCTCCCTCAGATGTAATGACGCTGGTCGCACGGCGTCACTACTGTCCTCCGAAACCGAGTGAGGACGGAGCCAACCAGTAATGACCGCAGCATCGGTGGCCAAGGACTCGGTGGCCGCGACCGACGAACTGGTCGTCCTGAAGAGCGTGAACAAGCACTTCGGCGCGTTGCACGTGCTCCAGGACATCGACCTGACCATCACCCGTGGTGAGGTCGTCGTGGTCATCGGCCCCTCGGGGTCGGGAAAGTCCACCCTGTGCCGCACCATCAACCGCCTGGAGACGATCGATTCGGGCACCATCGCGATCGACGGCAAGCCGCTGCCCGAGGAAGGCAGGGAACTGGCCCGGCTGCGCTCTGACGTCGGCATGGTCTTCCAGTCCTTCAACCTCTTCGCCCACAAGACCGTGCTCGAGAACGTCATGCTGGGCCAGATCAAGGTCCGCAAGACGGACAAGAAGCAGGCCGAGGAGAAGGCCCGCGCCCTGCTCGACCGGGTCGGCGTCGCCACCCAGGCCGACAAGTACCCCGCCCAGTTGTCCGGCGGCCAGCAGCAGCGCGTCGCCATCGCGCGCGCCCTGGCGATGGACCCGAAGGTCATGCTCTTCGACGAGCCCACCTCCGCCCTCGACCCCGAGATGATCAACGAGGTCCTGGAGGTCATGCAGCAGCTCGCCCGGGAGGGCATGACGATGATCGTCGTCACCCACGAGATGGGGTTCGCACGATCGGCCGCGAACCGCGTGGTCTTCATGGCGGACGGCCGGATCGTCGAACAGGCCGCCCCCGACCAGTTCTTCAGCAACCCGCGCAGCGACCGGGCCAAGGACTTCCTCTCCAAGATCCTGCACCACTGACGGCGCGGGCCCCGGCTTTCCCACCATCCGGGGCGCCCTCCCTGACGGACCTCGTTCCTCACCACTCAAAGGATGTTCAGCATGAAGTTCCGCAAGGTCACCGCCGCCACGGTCGCCGTGCTCGCCCTCGCCACCGCCGCCACGGCCTGCGGATCGGGCGACAAGAAGGACGGCGGGTCGTCCTCGGGCGGCGGCAAGACCATCAAGATCGGCATCAAGTTCGACCAGCCCGGCATCGGCCAGAAGACGCCGCAGGGGTACACCGGCTTCGACGTGGACGTCGCCACGTACGTCGCCAAGCAGCTCGGCTACAACGCGGACCAGATCGAGTGGAAGGAGTCGAAGAGCGCCGACCGCGAGACCATGCTGCAGCGCGGTGACGTCGACTTCATCACCGCCTCCTACTCGATCACCCCGGAGCGCCAGCAGAAGGTCGACTTCGCGGGCCCCTACCTGCTCGCCCACCAGGACGTGCTGCTGCGCGCCGACGACAACCAGATCAAGGCGCCCGCGGACCTGAACTCGAAGAAGCTGTGTTCGGTGACGGGCTCGACCTCGGCGCAGAACGTCCACGACAAGCTCGCCCCGAAGGCCAAGCTGCAGCAGTACCCGACCTACTCGGCGTGTCTGACGGGTCTGGAGAACGGTGCCATCGACGCGCTGACCACCGACGACTCGATCCTCGCCGGCTACGCCTCGCAGGCCGCCTTCAAGGGCAAGTTCAAGCTCGGCGGCTTCAAGATGACCAACGAGAACTACGGCATCGGCGTCAAGAAGGGCAGCGACCTCAAGGCGAAGATCAACACCGCCCTGGAGAAGATGGTCTCGGACGGCTCGTGGAAGACCGCCGTGGAGAAGAACTTCGGCCCCGCCGGCTACAAGAACGAGCCCGCGCCGAAGATCGGCAACATCGTCCAGTAAGCAGGGCCTGACGACCGTGCGCCGCCCCCGGTGGGCGGCGCACCCGGCCTGTCCGACACGCGGAAGCGCGGGACCTCATGTTCGACTTTCTTGATCGCTACGACCTGCTGGGAGCGTTCTGGGGGACGGTTCAGCTCGCCGTCCTCTCCGCGATCGGCTCCCTGATCTGGGGCACTGCGCTGGCCGCGATGCGGGTCGGCCCGGTGCCGGTGATGCGCGGTTTCGGGACCGCCTACGTGAACATCGTGCGGAACATCCCGCTGACCGTGATCATCCTCTTCACCTCCCTGGGACTCAACCAGACCCTGGGGGTCAGCCTCGGCGCCTCGGACTTCGACACCATCAACTTCCGGCTGGCGGTGCTCGGTCTGAGCGCCTACACCGCGACGTTCGTGTGCGAGGCGCTACGGGCCGGCATCAACACCGTGCCGGTCGGGCAGGCGGAGGCGGCTCGTGCTCTGGGGCTGTCCTTCACCCAGGTCCTCACGCTGGTGGTCCTGCCGCAGGCGTTCCGCGCGGTCGTGATCCCGCTGGCGAACGTGCTGATCGCGTTGACCAAGAACACCACGGTGGCGGCCGCGATCGGTGTCGCCGAGGCGGCCCTGCTGATGAAGAAGATGATCGAGAACGAGGCCCAGATCCTGCTGATCGCCGGGGTGATCGGCTTCGGGTTCGTGTGTCTGGTGCTGCCGACCGGCCTGATCTTCGGCTGGGTGGGCAAGAAGGTGGCGGTGAAGCGATGACTTCCGTCCTCTACGACGCCCCGGGGCCCCGGGGCAAACGGCGCAACGTCGCCTGGACCGTGCTGTTTCTCGCCGCCCTGGCCGCCCTGGCGTGGTGGGTGTTCACCAGCCTCGACGACAAGGGCCAGCTGGACTGGGAGAAGTGGAAGCCGTTCTTCGGCGGGACGGAGGCCTGGACGACGTATCTGTTGCCGGGTCTGCAGAACACGCTCGAGGCGGCGGCCCTGGCGGTGCTCATAGCACTGCCGCTGGGCGCGGTCCTGGGCATCGCCCGGCTCTCCGATCACGCCTGGATCAGGGTTCCGGTCGCGATCGTGGTGGAATTCTTCCGAGCCATTCCGGTGCTCGTTCTGATGATCTTCGGCAACGCCCTGTTCGCCCAGTACACGAACGTCGCCTCGGACGATCGCCCGCTGTATGCGGTGGTCACCGGTCTGGTCCTCTACAACGCCTCCGTCCTCGCGGAGATCGTCCGCGCGGGCATCCTGGCCCAGCCGAAGGGCCAGTCCGAGGCCGCGCTGGCGATCGGTCTGCGCAAGAACCAGGTGATGCGGCTGATCCTGCTGCCGCAGGCGGTCACCGCGATGTTGCCGGCGATCGTCAGCCAGCTGGTGGTGACCGTGAAGGACACGGCGCTCGGCGGCGCGCTCCTCACCTTCCCCGAACTGCTGTCCGCTGTGTCGCCGATGAGCTCCTACTACGGCGCCAACACCATCGCCAGCTTCACGATCGTGGCCCTCATGTTCCTCGCGGTCAACTTCGCTCTGTCGATGTTCGCGAGCTGGCTGGAGAAGCGGCTGCGGCGGGCCAAGAAGTCGACCGGAGCGGTGCTGGCGCCGGCGGCCGTCAATGGCGCGGAGTCGACGGGCATCAACGCCTGACGGTTCCTCAGGCGGTCGTGGGCGCTCTCCGTCGGCCTGAGTGCCACAGCGGCGCTTGTGCGATCGGTCTTCCGTCGGCCCGCCCGCCGGAGCGACCGGTTCCTCGAACCGCCTGTCCCCCAGGGCAGTGGCGTCACGCCACTGCCCTGCTCGCTTGACGGGCGCAGCGGCAGTGGGTTGCATACGTTCTGTGATCGTGCACCCTGCTCCAACTGCCTGTTCCCGTACGTCCCTCAGGGCACCGCTCAGGGCAGGGGGCGCCGCGCCGTGGACCCGGTGATCATCGTGGGAGCGGGGCCCGTGGGGCTCACGCTCGCGCTCGCACTGGCGCGTCAGGAAGTGCCCTCCGTCGTCCTCGACGAAGGCCCCGGCAAGGACGAGCAGCGCGCCGCGCGCACCGTCGTGCTGCGGGAGGACACCACCGCGCTGATGGAACGATTGGCCGGGGTGCCGCTCGCGGGCGCCGGGCTGCGCTGGACCGGGTGGCGGTCGATGCGGCGCAAGCAGACGACCCGGGAGGTCTTGTTCGCACCGGCCGGTGGCGCACAGGAACGGGGCGGGGGCGGATACGGCGCCGCCGAGAGCCGGAGCGGTACGGCGCAGGAGGACGAGGTCGCCGACGGACCGGCCCCGCTGCACATCGCGCAGCATGTCCTCACCGGCGCCCTGCGCGCGGCCATCGCCCGCGAACCGCTGGTCGAGGTCGCGGTGGAGAGCCGGCTTGACTCCGTCGAGCAGGAGCCGTCGGGGGTCACGGCGCACACCCGTGGCCCCCGGGGCATCTGGTGGCGCGGCAGTCATCTGGTCGGCTGCGACGGACCGCGCTCGACGGTGCGCAAGCTCCTGGACATCCGCTTCCCGGGGCGTACGGCCGTGGAGCGCCATGCCGTTGCGGCGCTGCACGCCGAACTCCCCTGGCCCGGGGAAGCGTTGCTGCACCGGACGCCGCCGTGGCGGACATCGGGCACGGCGGTCGGTGAGATCAGCGCGCGCCCGCTGCCCGACGGCGTATGGCGGCTGGACTGGCTGCTGCCGGCGGGCACGGACCTGGTCACGCCCGAGCTGCTGGTGACCCTCGTCCGGGAGACGCTCGCGGGCTGGCACGGGGGCTCCACCCCCGCCTACGACCTGCTGGACACGGGCGTCCACACCATCCATCACCGGCTCGCCCGCCGCTGGCGCGTCGGCCGTGTCTTCCTCGCCGGGGACGCCGCCCATCTGCTCGGCGCGCTCGGCACCCACGGCCTGGACGAGGGGCTCAGGGACGTGGACAACCTCGCCTGGAAACTGGCGTCGGCCTGGCACCACGGCCCGCACGAGACACTGCTCGACAGCTATCAGGCCGAGCGCCGCGCCGTGGTCGCGGCCCGGCTGCGCGCCGCCGACCAGGCGCTGCCGTTGCTGCGCGGCGGCGGGCCTCTGCGGTCCTACGTTCCCGGGACCGCACGCGGCCAGGACGCCCTGCTCGCGGACGGCCATCTGGGGCGCGGGGCGCTGGGCGCGCCGGGCAGCTACGCCGGCTCGCCGCTCCAGCCCGCGCCCAGCGAGTCGGAGGCACCGGTGGACACCGAGCCCGGGGGGACGGTCGCGGATGTGCGGGTGACCGCCGAGGACGGTTCGTCCGTACGACTGCGGGACCGGCTGGGGCGCGGATCGCTGCTGGTGGTGCTGGTGGCGCCGGGCACCGGAGTGTGGGAGCGCAGGCACTGGGTGTCGGCCGGGATCATGCCCCGGCTGGCGGCGGCGGTGACGGCCCTGCCGCATCCCGCCGAACTGCTGGTCGCCGAGAGCTATCCGGGCGCGGCCGCCCACACGGTTCTCCTGGTCCGCCCGGACGGCCATCTGGTGACGGCACTGAGCGGGGTGCGGCCGGCGGACCTGTACCAGGCGGCGGAGGCGGCACTGGGCGGCCCGGCGAAGGAACAGGCGGCGGCGAACGCGGGCTGAAGGGCTTTCTGGGCGCGGACTGGAGTCGACTGAAGGGCATAGCGGACACGGCTGAGGGGGGTGCGGGCGCGGCTGCGGGGGTTCCGGACGGGGCTTGAGGGGCGTTCCGGGCGCGGCTGAGGGGCCGGGGAATGCGCTCCCTCGAACGCTCGGTCACCGTGACGTCCACATAGTGACGGTGAGTTGACCGGTCGCCACCTCCGTGGTCTACTCCGGATCGTGACCGACACCTGTGTGCGCCTGTGGCGGAGGGTCCATATGGACCTCGTCCGCTATGCGGGCTGCGTGTGTCGTCCGTCCTGCTGATCTCGCTCCCCCTTCACCCGCGCGCGCCGTCTGGCACCACCGCGCGCCCCCACGCGAACCTCAGGACGGTCCCCGTGTCTGTGCACCCTTCTGCCTCATCGGTCCCCCCTGTCTCAGCTCCCCCCGCCTCATCGGTCTCCGCTCCCGCTCAGGCACCCGGCCAGGCCGAGTTGCTCGACTTCGTACGCCGGACGGCCGCGAACACGGAACTGGTCTCCTCGCTGCCGCTCGACCCCGAGGGCCGTACCTGGGTACGCCTGGAGGGTCCCGGAGGCAGCGAGGCGTGGCTGATCGGCTGGCCGCCCGGCACGGGCACCGGCTGGCACGACCATGCCGACTCGGTGGGTGCCTTCGTCACCGCCTCGGGCGAACTGAAGGAGAACTCCCTCGCGGCCCGGCTGCCGTCCGACGGCTGGCGGACCCTGGAACTCACCGAGGAGGTGGACCGCGAGCGGCGACTGCCGGCGGGCAGCGGCCGTTCCTTCGGGCAGCACCATGTGCATGAGGTGCTCAACGAGTCCACCGACCGGCATGCGGTCTCGGTCCACGCCTACTACCCTCCCCTGCCGCAGATCCGCCGCTACAGTCGCTCAGGGCAGGTACTGCGTCTGGAGCAGATCGAGCGTCCGGAGGACTGGCAGTGACGTCCCTACCCGAAAACCCCGTAGGCATCGATGTGTTGCTGGAGCGGGTCCGTGAGGGTCTCGACCGCGTTCAGGCCCAGGAGGCCTACGAGGCCGCACGGGCCGGGGACGCCCTGCTCGTGGACATCCGGTACGCGGCCCTGCGCGACCGTGACGGGCTGATCCCGGGCGCCCTCGTCATCGAGCGCAACGAACTGGAGTGGCGCCTGGATCCCCAGGGCAGCCATCGCGTTCCCGAGGCTACGAGCCACGACCTGCGCGTGGTGATCATCTGTAACGAGGGCTACGCGTCGAGCCTCGCCGCCGCCTCCCTGCGCCAACTGGGCCTGCATCGCGCCACGGACCTGGAGGGCGGCTTCCAGTCCTGGAAGGCGGCGGGGTTGCCGGTGACACCGTAGGCCCCGTCGTACGGGTCAGGAGCCTTCGAGCCCTGGACGCGATCGGCGCCCCCGCGCGTCCACCGTGTCCAGGGCTCTCGTCCCGTGCCCGGTCCCACCGGACCGCACGTGGCCCACCCTGCCGCCGAGCGGCTCCGTGGGCTCAGAACTCCCCGTCCCCCAGCGCTTCCACGTCCTCCCCCTCGTCCTCCAGTGCCTGGCGGACCACCCGCAGGGCCATGCCCTCGGAGTAGCCCTTGCGGGCGAGCATGCCCGCGAGGCGGCGCAGGCGTTTGTCGCGGTCCAGGCCCCGTGTCGCGCGCAGTTTGCGGGCGACGAGTTCCCGCGCGGTGGCCTCCTCCTGCTCGGTGTCGAGCTGTCCCACCGCTTCGCCGATCAGCGTGGAGTCCACGCCCTTGGTCCGCAGCTCCCGCGCAAGCGCCCGGCGAGCCAGTCCCCGGCCGTGGTGCCGGGACTCCACCCAGGCGTCCGCGAAGGCACCGTCGTCGATGAGACCGACCTCCTCCAACCTCGACAGCACCTCCTCCGCCACGTCGTCGGGGATCTCCCGCTTGCGCAGGGCGTCCGCCAGCTGCTTGCGCGTGCGCGGGCTCCCGGTGAGCAGACGCAGACAGATCGCGCGCGCCTGCTCCACCGGGTCCGCCGGGGGCTCCCCCTTCTCGGCCCTCGACGAGAAAGGCAGCCCTCCGTCCTGTGGACCGTCGGCCGGTTCCCCGAAACCGCGCCGCCGCCCTCGTCCGCGTCCCGCGCGCGCACGGCCGTCGTCACGCGAAGCGCCCGCCCCCTGGGCGTCCGCGTCCCCCCACATGTCGTCGTACGCCCCGTCGCCGTCCTCGGCCGATCCCCCCTCGCCCCGGCTTCCCCGCCCCTGCGGGGCCACCGGGAAGGCGTGCTCGGCCCAGTCGGTTCGTCGTGTCACGGGTCAGCTCTTGGCCGCCGGAGCCTTGGCCTTGGTCGTCTTGGCCGTCGACGCGGGCACCGTCTTGGCGGTGTCCTCGGCCGTGGCCGTGCCGCTCGCCGCGTCCGCGCCCGGCTCGGCGGCGGGCTCCTCGGGACGCACGCCGACGCCCAGCTTCTCCTTGATCTTCTTCTCGATCTCGTTGGCCAGGTCGGGGTTGTCCTTCAGGAAGTTGCGCGCGTTCTCCTTGCCCTGGCCGAGCTGGTCGCCCTCGTACGTGTACCAGGCGCCGGCCTTGCGGACGAAGCCGTGCTCGACGCCCATGTCGATCAGGCCGCCCTCACGGCTGATGCCCTGTCCGTAGAGGATGTCGAACTCGGCCTGCTTGAAGGGCGGGGCGACCTTGTTCTTGACGACCTTGCAACGAGTGCGGTTGCCGACCGCTTCCGTGCCGTCCTTCAGGGTCTCGATGCGGCGGATGTCGATACGCACCGACGCGTAGAACTTCAGCGCCCGGCCACCGGTCGTGGTCTCCGGGGAGCCGAACATCACGCCGATCTTCTCGCGGAGCTGGTTGATGAAGATCGCGGTGGTCTTCGACTGGTTGAGCGCGCTGGTGATCTTCCGCAGGGCCTGGCTCATCAGACGGGCCTGCAGACCCACGTGGCTGTCGCCCATCTCGCCCTCGATCTCCGCACGCGGGACGAGCGCGGCGACGGAGTCGATGACGATGAGGTCGAGAGCACCGGAGCGGACCAGCATGTCCACGATCTCCAGCGCCTGCTCGCCGTTGTCCGGCTGGGAGAGGATCAGGTTGTCGATGTCGACGCCCAGCTTGCGCGCGTACTCGGGGTCGAGGGCGTGCTCAGCGTCCACGAAGGCGACCTGGCCGCCTGCCTTCTGCGCGTTCGCCACCGCGTGCAGGGTCAGGGTCGTCTTACCGGAGGACTCCGGTCCGTAGATCTCCACCACTCGGCCGCGGGGGAGGCCGCCGACGCCGAGGGCCACGTCGAGCGCGGTCGACCCGGTCGGGATGACCTCGATGGGCTCCCTGGACCGCTCGCCCATGCGCATGACCGCGCCCTTGCCGAATTGCCGTTCAATCTGTGCGAGCGCGGCGTCCAGGGCCTTCTCGCGGTCGGTACCTGCCATGGGTTCCACCCGGTTTGCTTGAGTCGATCGCTTCACGTCAAAGACGCTAACGCCTGCCACTGACAATGCGCCCCGACGCTCGTCCGGCCTGTGGATAACTCGGGCACTTCTCCATGAAAACCCTGTCGGAGCCCCACGGAGAACCGAGCCGGAGAGCTCCATAAGAATGGATGTTCGATTTTCATGTCAAGCGCACCGCAAGCATCTCCGAGCCTACGTTCCTCCGCACGGAGCGCGGACCGCCACAAACGGTGAGTCACCGGCGGTCTACCGTGGCTCCGCATGCCCCACGCCGAGATCGAGGTCACCGCGGAGCTGGTCCGGGATCTTCTGCATGACCAGCACCCCGACCTGGCCGATCGCCCGTTGAGGCTCGGCGCGCGCGGCTGGGACAACCAGCTGTGGCGGCTCGGCGACGACCTCGCGGTCCGGCTGCCCTGGGCGACGCGGTCCTCGGACGCGCTGCTGCTCAAGGAGCACGCCTGGCTGCCCTCCCTCGCCCCGCGCCTTCCTTTGCCGGTCCCCGTCCCGCAGCGCCTCGGCGAGCCCTCGAAGCGGTTTCCGCGGCCCTGGATCGTCACCACCTGGGTGCCGGGCTCGCCCGCCGACCGCGCTCCCGCCACACGCGCTGCGGAGTCAGCCGACGCCTTGGCCGCCTTCCTCACGTCCCTTCACCGACCCGCCCCCGACTCCGCGCCCGTCGGCGGCTACGGCCGCGGGGGGCCGCTGACCGACCTCGCCGAGCAGTTCGTCCAGCAGCTGGCCGAGGCCACCGGCCTGGGGCTGATCCCCGACCCGGACGCCGTACGCGCCGTCTGGGACGACGCCGTCTCCGCGCCCCTCTGGACGGGCCCGGCACTGTGGCTCCACGGCGACCTGCATCCGGCCAACGTCCTCACCGCGGACGGCACCTTCTGCGGCGTGATCGACTTCGGCGACCTCTGCGCGGGCGACCCAGCCTGCGACCTTGCCGCACCCTGGGTGCTGCTGCCGGACGGCGCCGCCGAACGCTTCCACAGCGCCTATCAGCCGGCCGCAGACACCGCGACACTGCGCCGCGCCCGCGGCTGGGCGGTGCTGCGAGCCCTCAGCGGCATCCTCATCGGAGAGGCCGGCATCCACGGCCGCCCCGGCGGCAAGCCCACCTGGGGCCCGCCCGCACACACCGCGCTGAGACGCCTTGTCGCAACGGGGCGCCGCCGACGAAAAGGGTGACCCGGACGCCGGTGCCCCACCGCGACGGGAGACTGCTTCGCGGGGCGTACCGCAGGAGTCTCCGTCGGTACGACGACCCGGCGGGCCCGTCGCCCCGACGCTGTCCCCATGGACCGACACGGATTCCGCCTCCCCGCTGCCACCGCCCCGGACCGGACCGCCGGCACCGCCCCAACCCCCGTCCCCGTCGGCCGGACGAGCGCGGTGTGGCGCGCCGCCCGTCCCGGCGAGCGCCTCTGTCTCGCGACCGGTGCCGCCCTCGTGCTGTCGGGGCTGGCGCATCTGCTGGTGTTCGCCGTCGACGGAGGCCCCTGGGACGGACCTGTCTCCTGGCGCAAGCCCGTCACGTTCGGGCTCTCGTTCGGGCTGACGCTGATCGCGGTCACCTGGGTGACCTCGTATCTGCGCATCGGCGCACGGTCGCGCACCGTGCTGCTCGTCGTCTTCGCCGTCGACTGCGTCGTGGAGGTCGCCGGGATCACCCTCCAGGCATGGCGTCACGTGCCCTCGCACCTCAACACCACCACGCCCTTCGACACCGCGGTCGCGATGACGCTCGCGGTGGGCGGCGGGGTCCTGGTCGTCGTGCTCTCGGCGTTCGCCGCGGCAGCGTTCCGGCACCGGCCCCACGGCCCCTCGGGTATGCCGCTCGCGCTGCGCTCCGGCTTCGCGATCCTGATGGTGGCGCTGCTGTCGGGAGCGGTGATGATCGCGCGGGGGGTCGTGCTGTCCCGCACCGGGCACCAACAGGCGGCGTACCACTCGACGGCGCCGCTCAAGCCCCTGCACGGCGTCAGCCTGCACGCCGTGCTGGTGCTGCCCGCACTGGCCTGGCTGCTGTCCCGTACCGCCTGGAGCACCACCGCGAAGCAGCGCGTCCTGCGCGCGGCGGTCGGCGTCTACACGGCCGCCGTGCTCGGTGCGGGCGTGTGGGCGGCGCTCGCCTGGTGAGTCCCTGTGGCACTCAGCGGGACAAGAGCCGTCGTAGACGCATGCCCAGGCTTCCGGAGCCTCGCGACGACCGGTGCCCATGGACCCGGGGGTCGTCCATGACGGCGTACCGCTTCACATACGCCCCCAGGAACGCCTGCAGCGTCGCGACCGCGGGGATGGCGATCAGCGCGCCGACCGCGCCGAGCAGGGCGGTGCCCGCGATGACCGACCCGAAGGCGACCGCGGGGTGGATGTCCACGGACCGCGCGGTCAGCTTGGGCTGGAGCATGTAGTTCTCGAACTGCTGGTAGATCACGACGAAGACCAGCACCCACACCGCGTACCAGGGAGCCACGGTGAAGGCGATCAGCATCGGAAGGGCACCCGCGAGATAGGTGCCGATGGTGGGGATGAACTGCGAGACCAGCCCGACCCACACGGCGAGCACGGGCGCGTACGGAATGTCGAGCGCCACCAGCAGGACGTAGTGCGCTATGCCCGAGATGAGCGCCATCAGACCGCGCGAGTACAGATAGCCGCCCGTCTTGTCGACCGCGATCTCCCAGGCACGCAGCACCTCGGCCTGCCGGGCGGGCGGCAGCACCGAGCACAGCCCGCGCCGCAGCCTCGGCCCGTCGGCGGCGAAGTAGAACGAGAACAGTCCGATCGTCAGCAGCCTGAAGAGGCCGCCCAGCACCTGCGCGGAGACGTCCAGCACACCGGTCGCGCTGTTCTGGACGTACTTCCTGAGCCAGTCGGAGTGGATCACGCTGTCCTGTACGTCCACGCGTCTGACCTTGGTGTGGAACGTCGTGTTGATCCAGTTGATCACGGAGTCGAGATAGGCCGGGAAGCCCTCGACCATCCTGACGATCTGGCCCGCGAGCATCGAGCCGAGCAGGGTGACGAACCCGGCCACGGCGATCGTGAGGCCGAGGAAGACCAGGAAGGTGGCCAGTCCCCGGCGCATGCCACGGGAGGCCATCCAGCTCACCGCGGGCTCGATGGCGAGCGCCAGGAAGAACGCGATGAGGATGTTGATCAACAGGCCGGTCAGCTGGTGGAACGCCCAGCTGCCCAGCTGGAACACGGCGATGAGGGCGAGCGCCAGCACCATGGCACGCGGCAGCCAGCGCGGCATGCGGGCGGGCGGCACGGCGCCATCACCCACCGAGGGCCGGTCGGGCTGCGATTCCTGCTGGGGGACCTGTGCGGTCTCGTCTGTCGGGGCCACGAAGCAAGTCTCCCCGACGCCACCGACAATCGGGGACCACCTGGCGATCTTCGTGCGCGTTCAGCGCTTCTCGTGCGGAACGTTCATGGTCCCGCACACCACCCGCCACACGTCCTTGGCCTCCCAGCCGGCGTCCAGCGCCTGGTGCACCGTACGACCGCCCAGCTCCGACATCACGTGATCGCGCGCGAAGGTCTCGGCGTACGCCCCACCGAAGTGATCCGCCATCCGCTGCCAGAAAACCGTCAACCGCATGACTCCAGTATCCAGCTCCTGAGAGTGGGCCCTGCCCGGGACCGCTCGCCAAGGCCGCTTTCCGTCCTACGGTCTGACCCATGGCCGAAACCGGAGCATCCTCACTCCCCGCTGCACCCCCGGCGCACACCCCGCTCTCCCGCGCCGCGCAGTTCGTCTGGCTCACCGCGCGCGTACTGGAGCAGCGCCGCTTCGCCTACCACTTCCTGGACGGCGGCGCCGACCCGGTGGAGACGGCACTGGCCGCCTACCGCAACGAGGACGAGGGCTACGGTCATGCCCTCGAACCCGATCTGCGGGGTCCGGTCAGCCAGCCCCTGCACACCGCGCACGCGCTGCGCGTCCTGGACTCGATCGGCCGCTGCGGCGGGCAGCGGGTCGAGCGCGTGTGCCGTTACCTGACCGCCGTGTCGACACCGGACGGTGCCCTCCCGGCGATCCATCCCAGCCAGCGCGGCTATCCGGCGGCCCCCTTCGTGCCGATCGCGGACGACCCTCCGGGCGACCTTCTCGCCACGGGCCCGGTGGTGGGTCTGCTGCACCGCAACGAGGTCTGGCACGCATGGCTGTTCCGGGCCACCGACTTCTGCTGGCAGGCGATCGACTCCTTGCGCAAGACGCATCCCTACGAGGTGGAGGCCGCGGTGGCGTTCCTGGACTCGGCGCCCGACCGGCCGCGCGCGCAGGCCGCCGCCGACCGGCTGGGACGCCTGGTGCGGGAGGAACGGCTCGTGTGCCTGGACCCCGGCCGTCCGCAGGAGTACCCGGTCGCCCCCGGGTACGCGCCGGGCGAGCACCACTTCCCGTACGACTTCGCGCGTACGCCGGACTCCCTCGCGCGCGCGTGGTTCACCGACGAGGAGATGGCACGCGCCCTGGACCACCTCACGGGCGAGCAGCAGGAGGACGGCGGCTGGCCTGTCCGGTGGCGCCAGTGGGCTCCGGGCACGGCCCTGGAATGCCGCCCCATGGTGACCATCGAGGCGCTGCTCACCCTCCGGGCGTTCGGGCGGGCCATCGGCTGACGCCCCGGGACGGCCGGGCCCGCCTGGTACTCATGCACCGACGGGCGGGCCGGCCGTCGGCCTCGGGGCGGGCGGGACGCTCCGTCAGCCCGTCAGCGCGCGCAACCCCGCCGCCACCACGACCGCGACGCCGACCACGACCAGGAACGGGGCGCGCAGAAGCAAGGCGACGGCGGCCGCGGTGAGCCCCGCCGCCCTGGCGTCCAGTACCAGGGCACGGCCGTCGGCGAAGGTCTGCTGGGCCGTGAGGGCGGCCAGCAGGGCGACGGGCAGCAGAGCCGCGAGCCGCTGGACGAGCGGCCGCTCCAGGATCCCGGCCGGAACGAGCAGACCGAGGAGCTTTACGGCGTAGCAGCCGACGGCGGTGGCGCCGATCGCGATCCAGACGTTCAACGGTCTCCCCCTTGGGTCTCGTCGGCCTTCCGCACGGTCTCGGTCCGTGCTCCCCGTGTGTTCGCCGCCGTCCGCCGGCCCGCCAGGAAGAGGACCGCTGGAGCCGCCAACGCCGCCGCCAGGACCGGCACACCGGCGGGCAGGACCGGCAGCAGCCCGAGCCCCAGCACGACGGCCGCGACCGCCACGGCACGCTCCGTGGCCGTTCTCAGCATCGGCGCGAGCAGCGCCAGGAAGACCGCGGGCCCGGCGGCGTCCAGCCCCCACGCCTTGGTGTCGCCGATGGCCTGCGCGCCGAGGGCCCCCAGCAACGTGGTCAGGTTCCACAGCACGTACAGGGTGATCCCGGTCACGGTGAAGCCGACGCGGGCGCTCCGCCGGGTCGGCTGGGCGAGCGCCACGACGGTGGTCTCGTCGATGACCCACTGCGCGGCGAACGGCCGCACCGCGCGCGGGAGGGCCAGCAGCTGCGACAACCGCAGCCCGTAGAACGCGTTCCGTACGCCCAGGAAGAAGGCCCCCGCGGCCGCCGTGAGCGGGTTGCCGCCCGCCGCGAGCGCGCCCGCGAGCGCGAACTGCGAGGCACCGGTGAACACCAGGAGGCTGAGCGCGCAGGTCTGCGGCAGGGTGAGCCCGCTGCCGGCCGAAGTGACCCCGAAGGCGAAGCCGGACAGGCCGACGGCCACCCCGACCCCGAGGGCGTCCCGGACGACGGCGGCGTCCGGCTTTTCGCTGTCTCTCCTGCGGAGGTCCGCAAGAGCACTCTGTTCTGCCACGCCCCGGAGGCTACGAGCGCTCAGGCCTTCGGGTCTTGTACGTTCTTGCGCCCCGCGGCGCGGGATCCGTCCCCCTTGCGCTCGCGTTGGTACGCCCCCGGAGGGACGCCCACGATCCGCGTGAAGTGACGGTTGAGGTGGGGCTGGTCGGTGAAACCGACCGCGACGGCCGCCTCGGCGGGCGTGGTCCCGGTGTCCAGCAGACGCCGGGCCCGGCGGACGCGGGCGTCGGTCAGCCAGGTGTGCGGCGGCATCCCGTAGGCGGTGCGGAAGGCGCGCAGCAGCGAGAAGGGGCTGGTGCCGAGGTCGGCCGCGAGCCGTTCCAGGCTCGGGGGCTGTGCCATCCGCTCCTCGAGCACGACACGCGCGCGTGCGGCGGCCCGGGCTCCCGCGGTGCGCACGGCCCGTTGCGGCAGGGGCCCGCCGACCCGCCGCAGCAGCCGGGTCACGGCGACCCGCAGCAGGGTGTCGGCGGCGAGCGGGTTGTCCTCGTCCACGGCCCGGAGCACCTCGTGGACCAGGCCGGCCGCATACGGATCCTCCAGCACCGGACCGGTGAAGCCGGGCGTGCCGCGGATGGCCGTGGTCTCGGCAGCGATCTCGGCCACCAGCTGCGGCGACGGATAGACGGCCCCGTACCGCCAGCCCTCCGGCACCCCGGCCCGGCCCGTGTGCGGGGTGTCCGGGTTGACCAGCGCCAGCGCTCCTGGGCCCGCGTACTGGTCCGCACCGCCGTGGTGGAAGATCTCGACGCCGTCGGAGATGGCCGCGATCACGAAGTTCTCGTGGGTGTGCCGCACGAACGTCTTGTGGATGTAGCGGGCTCGCAGCAGGTCGACACCCGGCAGTTCCTCGTACCGCCAGTGCCGTGCCCGCTCCCTGAAACCTGCCATGGCTCCATTCTGCGGTACGGCCCCCACCGCCCGGCACCCCCACGGCACCCCCCTCGTCCGGCGTTTACGCAGGTCAGGTGGATTGTCAGTGGCTGGGTGCAGGATGGACGCATGCCCAGTCCTGCACACCGAGCCCTCGACGGCTTCTCCCCCGCGACCCGCGGCTGGTTCACGGGGGCGTTCTCCGCGCCCACCGCGGCCCAGGCCGGGGCGTGGCGCGCCATCGGTGAGGGCTCGGACGTGCTCGTGGTCGCCCCGACCGGTTCCGGCAAGACGCTGGCCGCGTTCCTCGCCGCGCTCGACCAGCTGACGTCAACGCCGCCGCCCGCCGATCCCAGGAAGCGCTGCCGGGTGCTGTACGTGTCCCCGCTGAAGGCCCTGGCGGTGGACGTCGAGCGGAACCTGCGCAGTCCGCTGACGGGCATCCGTCAGGAGTCGGTCCGGCTCGGTCTGCCCGAGCCGGAGATCAGGGTCGGCATCCGTTCCGGCGACACCCCGGCCGCGGAGCGCCGCGCCCTGGCCACCCGCCCGCCGGACATCCTGATCACCACACCGGAGTCGCTGTTCCTGATGCTGACGTCCGCCACGCGCGATGCGCTGACGGGCGTGGAGACCGTGATCCTGGACGAGGTGCACGCGGTGGCGGGCACCAAGCGGGGCGCCCACCTCTCGCTCTCCCTGGAGCGCCTCGACGAGCTGCTGCCGATGCCCGCGCGCCGCATCGGCCTGTCGGCCACCGTCCGCCCGGTGGACGAGGTCGCGCGCTTCCTCTCTCCGCGCCGCAAGGTGGAGATCGTCCAGCCGGAGTCCGGCAAGGAGTTCGACCTGTCCGTCGTGGTCCCGGTCGAGGATCTCGGCGAGCTGGGCGGCTCCCCGGTCAGCGACGGGTCCGAGGGCGCAGAGCGCCCGTCCATCTGGCCGCATGTCGAGGAGCGGATCGCCGATCTGGTCCAGGCCCACCGCTCCACGATCGTGTTCGCCAACTCACGCCGCCTCGCGGAGCGGCTGTGCAACCGACTGAACGAGATCGCCTACGAGCGGGCCACCGGCGAGTCGCTGGAGGAGCACCACTCCCCCGCCCAGCTGATGGGCTGTTCGGGTGCGGCGCAGGGGGCGCCGCCGGTGCTCGCGCGCGCCCACCACGGCTCGGTCTCCAAGGAGCAGCGCGCCCTCGTCGAGGAGGACCTGAAGGCGGGCCGGCTACCCGCCGTGGTCGCCACCTCCAGCCTTGAGCTGGGCATCGACATGGGTGCCGTGGACCTCGTCGTCCAGGTGGAGTCCCCGCCGTCCGTGGCCTCCGGGCTCCAGCGCGTGGGCCGTGCGGGACACCAGGTCGGAGCGGTCTCCACAGGCGTGGTCTTCCCCAAGTACCGGGGCGACCTGGTCCAGGCGGCCGTGGTCACCGAGCGGATGCGGTCCGGCTCCATCGAATCGCTGAGGGTCCCGGCGAACCCGCTGGACGTGCTGGCCCAGCAGCTCGTCGCCATGACGGCGCTGGACACCTGGCAGTTCGACGACCTTCTCGCCATGGTCCGCCGGGCGGCACCCTTCGCCTCGCTCCCCGAGTCGGCGTTCACGGCCGTGCTGGACATGCTGGCGGGCCGCTACCCCTCCGACGCCTTCGCGGAGCTGCGCCCGCGCGTGGTGTGGGACCGGGTGGCGGGCACGATCACCGGCCGCCCGGGCGCCCAGCGACTCGCGGTCACCTCCGGGGGCACGATCCCGGACCGCGGGCTCTTCGGGGTCTTCCTGGCCGGGGCCGACCCGAAGAAGGGCGGCGGCCGGGTCGGCGAGCTGGACGAGGAGATGGTGTACGAGTCCCGGGTCGGGGACGTGTTCACCCTGGGCACCAGCTCCTGGCGGATCGAGGACATCACGCGCGACCGTGTGCTGGTCTCCCCCGCGCCCGGCGTCCCGGGCCGGCTGCCCTTCTGGAAGGGCGACCAGCTGGGCCGTCCGCTCGAACTGGGCCGCGCGGTGGGCGCGTTCCTGCGCGAGGTGGGCTCGCTGCCGAAGGAGGACGCGCGGCTGAGGCTGCTGGCAGCCGGACTCGACGCCTGGGCCGCGGACAACGTGCTGTCGTATCTGGCCGAGCAGCGCGAGGCCTGCGGCCATGTCCCGGACGACCGCACGATCGTCGTGGAGCGCTTCCGTGACGAGCTGGGCGACTGGCGGGTCGTGGTGCACTCCCCCTTCGGCGCGCAGGTCCACGCCCCGTGGGCGCTCGCGCTGGGCGCCCGGCTGGCCGAGCGCTACGGCATGGACGCCCAGGTGATGCACGCCGACGACGGCATCGTGCTGCGCCTGCCGGACGCCGATCTGATGGGCCTGGACCTGCTCGACCAGGAGCCGACGAAGGCGGGCGCACCCCTGCATACGGCGGTCGACGCCGAGCAGGCGCCGGTCGGCGCGACGGACGTCGTCTTCGACAAGGGCGATGTCGATCAGATCGTCACCGACCAGGTCGGCGGGTCGGCGCTGTTCGCGGCCCGGTTCCGCGAGTGCGCGGCCCGCGCGCTGCTGCTGCCGCGACGCAACCCCGGCCGCCGCACCCCGCTGTGGCAGCAGCGCCAGCGGGCGGCCCAACTGCTCCAGGTCGCCAGCGAGTTCGGCTCGTTCCCGATCGTCCTCGAAGCGGTCCGCGAGTGCCTGCAGGACGTCTTCGACGTGCCGGGTCTCACCGAGCTGATGGGCGACATCGAGTCACGCAAGGTGCGGCTCGTCGAGGTCACCACCCCGGAGCCGTCCCCGTTCGCCCGCTCCCTGCTGTTCGGGTACGTCGCCCAGTTCCTCTACGAGGGAGACTCCCCGCTCGCCGAGCGGCGCGCCGCCGCGCTCTCCCTGGACTCCCGGCTGCTGGCGGAGCTGCTGGGCCAGGCGGAGCTGCGGGAACTGCTCGACGCCGAGGTGCTGACCGAGCTGGAGCGGGAGCTGCAGTGGCTCACCGAGGACCGGCGGGTCAAGGACATCGAAGGGGTCGCGGACGTACTGCGGTTGCTGGGCCCGCTCACCGACACCGAGCTGGTGGAGCGGGGGGCCGAGCCGCACTGGGCTCCCGAGCTGGCCGCCGCCCGCCGTGCGATCAAGGTCCGTATCGCGGGCACCGACCACTGGGCGGCGATCGAGGACGCCGGCCGGTTGCGGGACGCCCTGGGCACGGCGCTGCCGGTGGGCGTCCCGGAGGCCTTCACCGAGCCGGTCAAGGACCCGCTCGGCGACCTTCTCGCACGGTACGCGCGCACGCACGGCCCCTTCACCTCGGCCACCGCGGCGGCCCGGTTCGGCCTCGGGGTGGCCGTCACCGAGGGCGCGTTGCAGCGGCTCGCGGCCTCCGGCCGGATCGTTCAGGGAGAGTTCCATCCCGCGGGGATCGGTCAGGAGTGGTGTGACGCGGCCGTGCTGCGCAGGCTGCGGCGGCGTTCACTGGCGGCGCTGCGGCACGAGCTGGAGCCGGTGCCTCCGGCCGCGCTCGCACAGTTCCTGCCGCAGTGGCAGCACATGGGCAGCGGACACGGTCTGCGGGGCGTGGACGGTCTGGTGCGCGCGATCGAACAGCTCCAGGGAGCGTCCGTGCCCGCGTCCGCCCTGGAGAAGCTCGTCCTGCCGTCCCGCGTCGCCGCCTACGCGCCCGCGATGCTGGACGAGCTCACGGCCGCCGGCGAGGTGGTGTGGGCGGGCGCGGGCGCGCTGCCCGGCAAGGACGGCTGGATCTCCCTCTACCTCGCGGACGCGGCCCCCTTGCTGCTGCCCGACCCGCATCCCCTGGAGCTGACCGCGCTCCACCAGTCGATCCTGGCCGCCCTCTCGGGGGGCTACGGTCTGTTCTTCCGGCAGATCGGCGACCAGGTCCGGGTCACGACGCACCCGGGCGTCTCGGACCCCCAACTGGCCGACGCGATCTGGGACCTGGCCTGGTCTGGCCGGCTGACGAACGACACGCTGGCGCCGATGAGGTCGCTGCTCGGCTCGGGCCGCACCGCGGGTTCCACCGCCCACCGCGCCAAGCGCGCGGTCCCGCGCGGACGGTACGGCTCGCTCACGGCCGCCGCCCGCCCCCAGTCCCGTACGGGGCCGCCGACCGTCGCGGGCCGCTGGTCACTGCTCCCCTCCCGCGAGGCGGACCCCACCGTCCGCGCCCACGCCCTGGCCCGGACGCTGCTGGACCGGCACGGCGTCGTGACCCGGGGCGCGGTGGCGGCGGAAGGCGTGGAGGGCGGCTTCTCCGCCGTCTACCGCGTCCTGTCCGCCTTCGAGGAGAGCGGACAGGCCCGGCGCGGTTACGTGGTCGAGGGGCTGGGCGCGGCACAGTTCGCGATGGACGGCGCGGTGGACCGGCTGCGCGCGGTGGCGAACGCACGCGAGCGGGGCGAACCGCTGCCGGGCCCGGGATCCGGCGCAGGCAACGGCTACGCCAACGGTTTCACGAACGGGTTCCCCGGGAGCCACGGGCAATCGCCCGAGAGCCCCTTCGGCACCGGCTACGACGACACCCCGGACGGCCCCTTCGCTACCACCGGGGACCACGACGGCTTCGACGGCCCGCCCGCCCCGGCCTTCAGCGATCCCTCGGCTGCCGGCTTCGGTGACCCCTTCGACTCGGGCCCGGCGCTCCCCGACCCGCTGTCCGCGCCGGGGTTCGGAGGTCCGCGCTCCGGTTCCGGGACCGGAGTGGGGTCCGGCCCCCGTCCGCCGTACGGACAGCGCGGACCAGGGCTTCCGCCGCACCGGACCCGCTCCACCGGCCCCGCCCGCACCGTGGTCCTCGCGGCCGCCGACCCGGCCAACGCGTACGGCGCCGCGCTCGCCTGGCCCGAGCCGCCCACGGGTGCGGGGCACAAGCCGGGGCGCAAGGCCGGTTCGCTGGTGGTTCTGGTCGACGGCGAGCTGGCGCTCTACATGGAGCGCGGCGGCAAGACCCTGCTGGCCTGGCCCGTGGACCCGGAGACCGAGCCGACGGAGGACACACGTCTGCGCGCGGCCGCCGAGGCCCTCGGGGTGGCCGCGCGGGCGGGCTCCCTGGGCACGGTCACGGTGGAGCGCGTCAACGGCGCATCCGCCCTGTCGTCCCCTTTCGGCACCCTCCTGGAGGGAGCGGGTTTCATCGCGACCCCACGGGGACTGCGCATCCGCGCATAAGCCTCCGGCGGCACCCCCGCGACAGCGGGTCCGAGCACCCTCGGCCATTGCCCTGCTCCCCCGGCCACCGGCGGGCCCACGACCACGGCCCCACCCCCCAGCCACCCGCGCACACCACGACCACCACCCCGCTCCCCGGCCACCGGCGCGTACCACGGCCGTCGGCGCACGCGGCCAGGGGCCCGCCGCCGTGCCCTCCCCGCGTGTCACCCTTGACCCATGCCCGAAGGCGACACCGTGTACCTGGCCGCGAAGCGTCTGCACGGGGCGCTCGCGGGGAAGGTGCTGACGCGCTCCGACCTTCGGGTGCCCAAGTACGCCACGGCCGACCTCACCGGCCGTACCGTCCTCGACGTCACCCCGCGCGGCAAACACCTGCTGACCCGGATCGAGGGCGGACTCACCCTGCACTCCCACCTGAAGATGGACGGTGCCTGGAAGATCTTCGCGGCGGGACAGCGCTGGACCGGCGGCCCCGCCCACCAGATCCGGGCGATCCTCGGCACTGCCGACCGCACGGCCGTCGGCTATCGCCTGCCCGTCCTGGAACTGCTCCGCAGCGCCGACGAGCCCCGCGCCGTGGGCCATCTCGGCCCCGACCTCCTCGGCCCGGACTGGGATCCCGCTCTGGCACAGGAGAACCTGCTGCGTGACCCCGTCCGCCCGCTCGGCGAGGCCCTCCTGGACCAGCGCAATCTGGCCGGCATCGGCAATGTCTACAAGAGCGAGCTGTGCTTTCTGCTCCGGGTGACCCCATGGCTGCCCGTCGGCGACCTCCCGGCCGAGCACGCCGCACAGCTTCCCGTCCTCGCCCAGAGACTTCTGGAGGCGAACCGCGACCGCCCGGCGCGCAACACCACGGGACGGCGTGAGCAGAACCTGTTCGTGTACGGCCGTGCGCCCCGGCCCTGTCTGTACTGCGGCACCCCGATCCGGGTGGCCGACCAGGGTGACGGCTCCCGGGAGCGCCCCACCTACTGGTGCCCGGCCTGCCAGTGGGGGCCGACTCCGCCGCCGCGCCCCGGCAGAACCGGGCGGCAACCCTCCCCGTACCACTAATTGACGACCCGTCAGAGATACTCGTACCGTCGGGGCCATGCCCGTCACGGCGTACGACCTCAGCGGACGCACCGCATTCGTCACCGGCGCCGCGAGCGGCATCGGCCGGGCCACGGCCGTGCTGTTCGCGGCGGCCGGGGCGACCGTCCACTGCGCGGACCGGGACGCGCACGGCCTGGACGAGACAGCGGCCTTGATCAACGACCGTGGCGGCACGGCGCATCTGCACCCGCTCAACGTGACGGACCGGGCACGACTGCAACAGGCGGTCGCCTCCTGCACGCGCCTCGACGCGATGGCCGCCGTCGCCGGGATCATGCACAGCAGCCCCGTCCTGGAGACCCGGGACGAGGACCTGGACCGGGTGCTGGCCGTCAACTTCAAGGGCGTGCTCTACGCCTGCCAGGAGGCGGCCCGCCGCATGATCGCGGACGGCACCCGCGGCAGCATCGTCACGATGGCCTCCGGCGCCGTCGACACCGGCGGCCCGGGACTGCTGTGCTACGGCGTGGCGAAGGCGGCCGTGGTACAGCTGACGAAGACCCTGGCGGCCGAGGTCGGGCGGCACGGGATCCGGGTCAACGCGGTGGCGCCCGGATGGACCCGTACGCCGATGACCGACCGGCACGGGGAGACCCAGGCACGCACAGAGGCATCCATGGCGCGGCTGTCACCGCTCGGCCGGGTCGGCGAACCGGAGGACGTCGCCCACGCGGTGCTGCACCTCGCCTCCGACGCCGCCTCGTTCACCACGGGCCAGATCCTGCGCCCGAACGGCGGTGTCGCGATGCCCTGGTGAGCAGCCCCGGTCGCGAGGAATCGCAGGGCCCGCACCCGGGCCCCCTTCGGCCTCGGCGGCCGGGCCGGCCGTAAACCACACCCAGGAGCCCCCTGAACGCCCCCGGACACCGTCTCCAGCCGACCCCGCACGCCCCCCTTTCTCCCACCCTCACCCCGGTTGCGCGCCCCTCCCGCGCCCCCGCGCGGTCCACCACCGGCGCCAGGACCCAGCCTGCTGGTCCGACCCGGCCGCCCCCACGGCACGGGTCTTCGGCACACAGTGCACCGGTAGCAGGCTCAGCCCCCACCCCCCGGTCACGACCGCCCCCTCCAGCACCCCCGCATCGGGTGCCAGCACGAGTCGGAGTACCCCCCACCACCACAGCGCACCCAGCGCCAGCGTCGCCCCCCAGCGCGCCGTGCGCCCCGCCATGGCCGTCACCTCCAACCCGAGGAACCAGACCCTAGACCGCCCTGTCACCACCAGGGAGGGCGCACCAGCGGCACACAGGCGCACTGGACCCAGCGCATGCCCCGGGCATCTGTCGCACACGGCGCACCCCGCGCACACCCTCCCCCGCGCCCGGCCCCACCACACGAGTCCGGTGCCCCTCGCGACCCGGCCCGCTCACCCGTTCGCCTGACCTGTTCGCCTCCCCTGTCCGCCTCACCCGTTCTCCGCCTGGAACATCCAGTGGTGCTTCTCCAGGTCCGCGGTGATGTCGAGGAAGATGTCCTGGCTCACGGGGTCCGGCGCGGCGGTCGCCCGCACCCGCTCCCGCATGCGTGCGATCACCGCGCCGAGCGCGGAGACGAGCGTGCCGACAGCGTCCGTGTCCTTGACCCAGCCCTGCGGGACCGCACCGATGCCGCTGCCCCGGGCGACGGTCTCGGCGCGCCCGTCCGGCGGGACGCCGAGTGCCGAGGACCGTTCCGCCACGGTGTCCGAGTGGAGGCGCGCACTGTCGACCACCTCGTCGAGCTGGAGGTGGACGGAGCGGAAGCGCGGCCCGATCACGTTCCAGTGGACCTGCTTGGCCGCGAGGGAGAGGTCCACCAGATCGATCAAGGCCCCCTGCAGGGCCTCGGAGACGATCTTGAGGTCCGTGTCGGACAGCGGGCTCTTCACGACGTACATCGACATCCTCCGCAAGCGTGCGTACGGCCCCGAGCGCCCTTCCACGATGACCGCACCCCACCGGCCCGGCAAACGGGACCGCACGCCCGCCGGCCCGGGAACCCGACGGCCACGAGGACCACAGCCCCGGGCGCACAAAGGATCACGGCCCATCGCACGAAGGATCACGCCCCGGACATACGAAAGCCCCGGCCGCCCCCTCCAGGTCTCCTGGAGGGGCCCCGGCCGGGGCTCTCGTACGCTTCGGTGCCGTGCGCACCCCTCCGCGGGGTGTCAGGCGGCGACCACGTCCACCGCTTCGCTGGGCGCCTTGATCGTGACCCGTTCCGGTGGGACACCGGTGACGGACACGGAATTGAGCATGGGCCGACGCACCGGCGCGGGCACCGGCTCGGTGGCCGCTGCCGACTGTGCCAGCTCGGCGAGCGCGAGCTCGTCGCTCACTTCCCGCATGAGCTCGGACATCCGTACGTCCAGCGCGTCGCAGATCGCGGAGAGCAGTTCGGAGGACGCCTCCTTCTGCCCCCGCTCCACCTCGGAGAGATAGCCGAGCGAAACTCGGGCGGACGAGGAGACTTCGCGCAGAGTACGGCCCTGGCGCTGGCGCTGCCGACGCAGCACGTCACCCAGCAGGCGACGGAGCAGAATCATCGGTGGCTCCCTCCTCGGACCGCGTAACCGCATCCTTCACGCCCCACCGTACCGCCTTGCGCCGCGGCCGTGCGGGGAGCGCTGTTGTGTTCACTCAGGGCTGCAAACATCAAGTCCCCCCGTTCTGTTCCGTATCCTGTGCCCGCTCATTCCCGGTCTGTTCGCCCGCAAGCTCCTCGAGAAGCAGTGCGAGTACGCTCCGTACACTCTCCATACGGATTTCCGCACGGCTGCCGTTCAACCGCAGCGCTGCCACTTTCCCGCCACCGAGTTCGTCGGAAACTCTTTCGAGTGGCCCGTCCACGGCCACGAACACCGTGCCCACCGGCCGGCCGTCCTGGGGATCGGGCCCGGCCACACCGGTCGTCGCGAGTCCCCAGTCCGCACCGAGCGCCTTGCGCACACCGGCCGCCATCTGGGCCGCGACCTGCGGATCCACCGCTCCCCGCTCGGCCAGCAGAGTGCCGTCCACGCCCAGGACGTCCCGCTTCAGATCGGTGGCATAGGCGGTCACCGACCCACGGAAGGCCTGGGAGGCGCCGGCCACCGCCGTGATCTCCGCGGCCACCAGGCCGCCGGTGAGCGACTCGGCGACGGCGAGCGTCTCGCCTCTCACGTTCAGTAGTCGCAGCACTTCGGCGGCCAGGGATGTCAACGTTGCGCCTCCTCGGCCGCGGCACGGCGCTCGGCGATGCCGCGCCTGCGCAGCACAATGGCCTGTCGTACATAGTCGAGCCCGGTGACCACGGTCAGGACGAGCGCCGCGGCCATCACCCAGAACCTCAGGGTCGCCAGCCACCCCGTGAGCGCCAGAACGTACATCCCCACGGCGACACCCTGGGTCAGCGTCTTCAGCTTGCCGCCCCGGCTGGCCGGTATCACGCCGTAGCGGATGACCAGGAAGCGCAGCAGGGTGATGCCCAGCTCACGCCCGAGGATCACACCCGTCACCCACCACGGCAGGTCGCCGAGCCACGACAGACAGATGAGGGCCGCGCCCATGATCGCCTTGTCGGCGATGGGGTCGGCGATCTTCCCGAAGTCGGTGACGAGGTTGTACGTGCGCGCCAGATGACCGTCGAACAGATCGGTGATCATGGCGATGGCGAAGGCCGCCCAGGCGAGCGAGCGCCACGCCGGGTCGTATCCGCCGCCCGCCAGCATCAGCGCGACGAAGCCCGGTACCAGGACCAGGCGGAGCATCGTCAGCAGATTGGCGACGTTCCAGACGCTGGCCTGGTTGACCGCGGCGGCCGTCAGCTTGCCGCCCCGCGGCGGCCGTGCCTCGTCGTCCGGGGTGCCGGAGGAACCGGGCGTGTCCGGGCTGCTCCGGGCCGACCGGGCGGCCGGGGTGCCGGAAGGTCCCTTGCCCGCCTTGGGGCCGGACATCGCCGCGGTGCCGGGGGTGCCCGGCGCGGACGCCGCGCCCCGCGGGCGGGAGGAGCCGCCCGCCGCGGATGCCGGGATTCCGGTCATCTGCCCGCCTCCTCAGGACACCCGAGCGAGCCCGCGAGCGGCTCGGCCACCAGGTCGACACCCTCCGTACCAACCACCTTCGCCTCGACCATACGGCCCACGCTCAGGCCTTCGCTCCCGGTGAACAGCACCTGGCCATCCGTCTCGGGCGCCTGGTGCGCGGCGCGGCCGTAGGCCCCCTCCTCCGCGTCCACCGACTCCACGAGCACATGGACGCTCTGGCCGACGCGCTCCTCGGCGCGCTGCGAGACCAGCTCCTCGGCAAGGCGGGAGATATGGGCCAGCCGCTCGGCGACGACGTCCTCGTCGAGCTTGTCGTCGTACGTCGCGGCCTCCGTGCCCTCCTCGTCGGAGTAGCCGAAGACACCGATCGCGTCCAGCCGGGCGCCGTTCAGGAAGCGCTCCAGTTCGGCCAGGTCGGACTCGGTCTCGCCGGGGAAGCCCACGATGAAGTTGGAGCGCACACCGGCTTCCGGCGCCTTGCTTCTGATGGTGTCCAGCAGCTCCAGGAAGCGGTCGGTGTCGCCGAAGCGCCGCATCGCGCGCAGCACACCGGGCGCGGAGTGCTGGAAGGACAGGTCGAAGTAGGGCACGACCTTGGGGGTCGAGGTGAGCACGTCGATCAGGCCGGGCCGCATCTCGGCCGGCTGGAGGTAGCTGACGCGGACCCGCTCGACGCCGTCCACCTCGGCGAGCTCGGGCAGCAGGGACTCCAGGAGACGGATGTCACCGAGGTCCTTGCCGTAGGACGTGTTGTTCTCGGAGACCAGCATGATCTCCTTGACGCCCTGCTCGGCCAGCCAGCGTGTCTCGTTCAGCACATCGCTCGGGCGACGCGAGATGAACGAGCCACGGAAGGACGGGATGGCGCAGAAGGAGCAGCGCCGGTCGCAGCCCGAGGCGAGCTTGACCGAGGCCACCGGGGAGCCGTCCAGCCGGCGGCGCAGCGGCGCACGGGGGCCCGAGGCCGGGGCGACGCCCTCCGGGAGGTCGGCCGGACCGTGACCCGGCAGCGCGACGGCCGCGGCGGACTCCTGCCGCTCCGCCGGAGTGATCGGCAGCAGCTTGCGCCGGTCGCGCGGGGCGTGGGAGGCGTGGATGCCGCCGTTCAGGATGGTCTGGAGGCGGTCCGAGATGTTCGCGTAGTCGTCGAAACCGAGCACGCCGTCGGCCTCGGGGAGGGCCTCGGCGAGCTCCTTGCCGTACCGCTCGGCCATGCAGCCCACCGCCACGACGGCCTGGGTTCTGCCATGTCCCTTGAGGTCGTTGGCCTCCAGAAGGGCATCGACGGAGTCCTTCTTCGCGGCCTCGACGAAGCCGCACGTGTTCACGACGGCGACATCCGCGTGCTCGGCGTCCTCTACGAGCTCCCAGCCGTCCGCCTCCAAACGGCCTGCGAGCTCCTCCGAGTCCACCTCGTTACGGGCGCAGCCAAGAGTGACGAGTGCGACGGTACGGCGTTCAGACATGGGCTCAAGACTACTTCGTCCCGCTGACAGCCCACGTCGACGGGGTTGGCCGATCTTGGCCAACCCCGTGTGTCCGTGCCCCTTGCGTACCGCTCGGTCACCGCCCGGGCGCCGCGGCCGTCCGTCACCCGGTGACGGGGTCGCCCTTCGTGTAGGTCAGGCGCTCGACCTGGCCGGACTGGAAGTCGTCCTGGATCTTCTTGCCGTTGACGTAGAGCTGGATGGCGCCCGCGTCGCCGAGTACCAGGTCGATCTTCTCCTTGTCCTGGAAGGTCTGCGAGTCGCCCTGCTTGAGCAGCCCGTCGAAGAGGGTGCGGCCGTTGTGGTCCTTGGCGGAGATCCAGCTGCGGCCGTCGGCGGCGCTGACCTGCACGGTCACCTTGTCACGGGGCGCGGCGGCGATCGCGCTGTCGGACGGTTCGGGCTTCGGGGCGGCGGGCTTGCTGCTCTTGGGCACGGCCGAGGCGGCCTTGCCGGTGCCGGCCTGGGGACCCTTGGCGACCGGCGTCTTGGCGCTCTCCCCGCTGTCACCGCCCTTGACCAGGGTGAAGCCGACGAAGCCGATCACCGCGACGATCGCCGCGACCATGGCCGCGGTCCAGTTGGGCCCCCGGCGCTCGGGGCGGATGCGTTCCGCCTCGAAGAGCGGGGCCGCCGGGGTCGGAGCGGGGCGTCCGCCGTGCTCGGCGGCGTACTGCTCCAGCAGGGGTGCGGGGTCGAGATGCACAGCTCGCGCAAGCGTGCGGAGGTGACCGCGGGCGTAGACATCGCCGCCGCACGGCGCGAAGTCGTCCTGTTCGATCGCGTGGACGATCGTGGTGCGGACCCGGGTGGCACTGCTGACGTCGTCGACGGTCAGCCCGGCCGCGATACGCGCCTGCTGCAGGGCTCGGCCGATCGAGGGGCGATCGGACGCGGAGGCGTCCTCACGGGCGTCGTCACGGGCGTCGTCGAAGGGAGGTACGTCCTCAGGGGAGTTTCCGTCTGGGGAGTTGCCGATGGACACGGGGGCGCCTTTCGAGCGTGTAGCCACCTGTGCTGGAAGTTCAGTCTAGGGGGGGTACGAAAGGGTGGGGCAACCGGGCGGTACGACTTTGTACGCCATCTGAATGGCCGGTCATCCTGATGGTGGGACATATTGCTGTCGTCTTGCTCAAGTTGACGTGCGCGGCAGTGGAACGGTTGCTCACGGATCACTTACGAGTGGGTCACGGTCGGATGCCGGGCGCGTCGCCGGGGGTGCCGGTGGCGCGCCCGGCCGGCCCGCTCGTGCGGCGCTTCCGGGAACGTCCGATCCCTACGGTTGAGACTCCCCGCGAATGAGGGCGAGCACTCCGTCCAGTTCGTCGGGTTTCACCAGGACGTCCCGGGCCTTGGATCCCTCGCTGGGACCGACGATGTTCCGCGACTCCATGAGGTCCATCAGGCGGCCGGCCTTGGCGAAGCCGACGCGCAGCTTGCGCTGGAGCATCGAGGTGGATCCGAACTGCGTGGAGACGACCAGTTCGGCCGCCTGGCACAGCAGATCGAGATCGTCGCCGATGTCCTCGTCGATCTCCTTCTTCTGCTTGCCGCCGACCGCGACGTCCTCCCGGAAGACGGGCGCCATCTGGTCCTTGCAGTGCCGGACGATCGCCGCGACCTCCTCCTCGGTCACGAACGCGCCCTGCATACGGGTCGGTTTGTTCGCGCCCATCGGCAGGAAGAGCCCGTCGCCCTTGCCGATCAGCTTCTCGGCGCCGGGCTGGTCGAGGATGACGCGCGAGTCGGCCAGGGAGGAGGTGGCGAAGGCCAGCCGGGAGGGCACGTTCGCCTTGATCAGACCGGTGACGACGTCCACGGAAGGCCGCTGGGTGGCGAGCACCAGATGGATGCCCGCCGCGCGCGCGAGCTGCGTGATGCGCACGATCGCGTCCTCGACGTCGCGCGGTGCGACCATCATCAGGTCGGCCAGCTCGTCGACGATCACCAGCAGATACGGGTACGGCTGCAGTTCACGCTCGCTGCCCTCGGGCGGTTTGATCTTGCCCTTGCGGATCGCCTCGTTGAAGTCGTCGATGTGCCGGAAGCCGTACGCCGCGAGGTCGTCGTAGCGCAGGTCCATCTCCCGTACGACCCACTGGAGCGCCTCGGCGGCCCGCTTGGGGTTGGTGATGATCGGCGTGATCAGGTGCGGAATGCCCTCGTACGCGGTCAGCTCGACGCGCTTGGGGTCGACGAGGACCATGCGCACGTCCTCGGGGGTCGCCCGCATCATGATCGAGGTGATCAGGCAGTTGATGCACGACGACTTGCCGGAACCGGTGGCGCCGGCGACGAGGATGTGCGGCATCTTCGCGATGTTCGCCATCACGTACCCGCCCTCGACGTCCTTGCCGAGCGCGACCAGCATGGGGTGGTCGTCCTCGGCGGCCGCCGCGAGCCGGAGCACGTCACCGAGGTTGACCATCTCCCGGTCGGTGTTGGGGATCTCGATGCCCACCGCGGACTTGCCGGGAATCGGGCTGATGATCCGGACATCGGGGCTGGCGACGGCGTACGCGATGTTCTTGGTGAGCGCGGTGATCCGCTCGACCTTCACGGCGGGGCCCAGCTCCACCTCGTAGCGGGTGACCGTCGGGCCCCGGGTGAAGCCGGTGACGGCCGCGTCGACCTTGAACTCGGTGAAGACGTTCGTGAGCGAGGCGACCACCGCGTCGTTGGCGGCGCTGCGCGCCTTGCCCGGCCCGCCGCGCTCGAGGAGGTCCAGAGAGGGCAGGGAGTAGGTGATGTCGCCGGAGAGCTGAAGCTGCTCGGCACGCGGCGGCAGATCGCGGACTTCCTGCGGTGCCGCCTTGGTGAGGTCGGGCACCGCCTTGTCGGCCGGGAGCCTGTCCTGCTGGGGCCGTGCGCCCGGCACGGGCGTCGGCGTCGTCGGCTCGCGGTCCTGGGTGCCGACCCCCTGGGTGAGGTCGGCGACGAGCGGTGACGGCGGCATCCCGTGCAGGACGGCGCCGTCCAGGGCGGCAGCGGCGGCCGCCGCGACGTCCACGGCGTCCATCTCCCGGCCCAGGGCGGGCTGCTGCACGGCGGGGCGCCGGGAGCGGCCGCGCCGTCGGGCGATCGCCTCCTCCTCGGCCCCGTCCGGGTCGTAGGGCCCCTCGGCGGATCCCCGCCGGCGGGAGCGGGGCAGCGCCTCGCGCCACTGCTCGTCGTACCGCTCGTCGTCCTCGCTGCTGAAGCCGTCGCGGTCGTCGTCCGAGGCGTGCAGAAGACCCAGCTTCACGCCCATCAGCCGCAGCCGCTGCGGAATGGCGGTGACGGGCGTGGCGGTGACGACGAGCAGCCCGAAGAAGGTGAGCAGGACGAGCAGCGCCACCGCGAGGGCATCACCCATGGTGTACGTGAGCGGAGTGGCCGCGGCCCAGCCGATGAGTCCGCCGGCGTCCCTTATCGCCTGCATGCCGTCGCTGCGCGCCGGGCCGCCGCAGGCGATGTGCACCTGGCCGAGCACTCCGATGACGAGCGCGGACAGGCCGATGACGATACGGCCGTTGGCCTCCGGCCGCTCCGGATGCAGGATCAGGCGCACGGCGACCGCGCCGAGCAGTATCGGCACGAGCAGGTCGAGCCGTCCGAAGGCGCCGGTGACCAGCATCTCGACGAGGTCGCCCACGGGGCCGCGCAGACTGGCCCAGGTGCCCGCGGCGACGATCAGTGACAGACCGAGCAGCAGGAGCGCGAGGCCGTCCTTGCGGTGCGCCGGGTCGAGCCCCTTCGCGCCCCGCCCCAGACCGCGGAACATCGCTCCGACGGCGTGCGCGAGGCCGAGCCAGAGGGCACGTACGAGCCGGTACACGCCCGCGGTCGGGCTGGGCGCCGGTGCGGGAGCCGGCCTCTTCGCCGCGGCTTTCCTGGGGGATGCCTTCTTGGCGGCGGCTTTCTTCGCGGGTGCCTTCTTCGCCGGAGCCTGCCTCGGAGCAGCCGCCTTCTTCGCGGGCGACTTCTTGGCTGCGGGACGTGAGGCCATGAGTGTGAGATTACCGGTGGAGACGACAGGGGACACGCGTGGCCACTGCTTCACCCGTTCGTGTCGCTTCGGGAGAGGCGCTGAACTGACGCGGACTCAATCGGGCTGCGCCGCTTGGCGGAGAAGCGCGCCGCACCGGCCGGCCCGCGGTGGGAGCCCGGGACGGCGTCGCTTGTCGCGAGGTGCGGCCACCGGGCCGTCCGGCCGGCGCGCCTGCACCCCGGCCGGAACAGGACGTCAGTTCTGGGACGGCACCGGCGGGGTGCCGCTGCCCGTGCCCGGTTCCAGTGCGTCCAGGGCGCGGCGCAGCCCGGTGAGCTTGCGCTCCAGATGAGCCGCCGTCGCCACCGCTGCCGCGTCCGCCGACTCGTCGTCCAGCTGCTTGGACAGCGCCTCGGCCTGCTCCTCCACCGCCGCGAGCCGTGCGGACAGCTCGGCCAGCAGCCCGGCCGGCTCCTTGCTCTCCCCGGCCGCGGACTTGCCGCCGCCCTCCAGCTGCAACCGCAACAGGGCCGCCTGCTCGCGCAACTGGCAGTTCTTCATGTACAGCTCGACGAACACCGAGACCTTCGCCCGCAGCACCCACGGGTCGAACGGCTTGGAGATGTAGTCCACCGCCCCCGCCGCGTATCCCCGGAAGGTGTGGTGCGGGCCGTGGTTGATGGCGGTCAGGAAGATGATCGGGATGTCACGCGTCCGCTCCCGCCGCTTGATGTGCGCCGCGGTCTCGAATCCGTCCATACCCGGCATCTGAACGTCCAGCAGAATGACCGCGAAGTCGTCCGTCAGCAGTGCCTTGAGCGCTTCCTCCCCGGACGATGCCCTGACCAGCGTCTGATCGAGCGCGGAGAGGATGGCCTCCAGCGCCAGCAGATTCTCCGGCCGGTCATCGACCAGGAGGATCTTGGCCTTCTGCACCATGGCCCGCCCTCCTCGCCCCGGCGTGGGGCCTCCCCTGTCCTCAGGACTCGGAGTGACGCCGCCCGACGCCACCCCAGGGGACGACTCCCTTGCGCCGCCCGTCCTTGTGCCGGTCATCGTAGCCGCACCCCGCCCGTCACCACACCCTGTCACCGCGATGTCACTGTGCACGTAGCAGAAACGCAGCAGGAGACCAGAAGGTTCCCCCCGCACCCCACTTCTACACGGCCCGGGCCGCACTCGGTCGGCAACTCCGCGTGAACATTCAGGGCCCCTTCACCGCATCCGCATTCACATCACTGCACACGCATCCACTGTTCCATCACGGACAGTAGGTGATCGGGGTCGACCGGCTTGGTCACATAGTCCGAGGCGCCCGACTCGATGGCCTTCTCACGGTCGCCCTTCATCGCCTTCGCCGTCAACGCGATGATCGGCAGCCCCGCGAACTGAGGCATCCGCCGGATCGCCGTGGTCGTGGCGTAGCCGTCCATCTCCGGCATCATGATGTCCATTAGGACCACCGCGACATCGTCGTGCTGTTCCAGCACCTCGATGCCCTCCCGGCCGTTCTCGGCGTACAGCACCGACAGACCGTGCTGCTCCAGGACGCTCGTGAGCGCGAAGACGTTGCGGATGTCATCGTCGACGATCAGCACCTTCTCGCTGTCGAACCGTACACCCTGCCGCGGCCGCGGCCCCTCCTGCTGCTCCCCGGCCCACTGCTCCTGCCCCCCGCCGACACCGCGCTGCACGCCCGCGGAGACCGCCCTGCGCCGGCGCCGGAAGAGCGCCGCCGGCCCGTTCTGGGTCTCCTGGTACGACTTCACCTCGGCCGGGGTCTCGATGTCCGGCGCGGACAACTCCGCCTCGGACGCCAGCAGCTCGTCGGCCTCCATGGCGGGCGCGAGCTGCGAGTAGCCCTGCGGCGGCAGTTCGCTCGGGTGCAGCGGCAGATACAGCGTGAACGTCGAGCCGCGTCCAGGCTCGCTCTGCGCGTGGATCTCACCGCCGAGCAGCCGCGCGATCTCACGCGAGATGGACAACCCGAGCCCCGTACCACCGTACTTGCGGCTCGTCGTGCCGTCCGCCTGCTTGAACGCCTCGAAGATCACCCGCATCTTGCTGGCCGCGATACCGATGCCGGTGTCGGCCACCGAGAACGCGATCAGATCAGCGTCCGGGTCCCGCAGCGAGCCGGCCTCCAGCAACTGCTCCCGGATGGACATCGGCACATCGCCGCCCGCCGGACGGATGACCAGCTCGACGGCCCCCGTGTCGGTGAACTTCACCGCGTTGGACAGCAGGTTGCGCAGCACCTGCAACAGACGCTGCTCGTCGGTGTGCAGCGTGGCGGGCAGCTCCGGCGACACCCGTACGGAGAAGTCGAGTCCCTTCTCCGCGGTCAGCGGCCGGAATGTGGCTTCCACGTAGTCGACGAGCTGCACGAGCGCGATACGCGTCGGGGAGACGTCCATCTTGCCCGCCTCGACCTTCGACAGGTCCAGGATGTCGTTGATCAGCTGGAGCAGGTCGGAACCGGCGCCGTGGATGGTCTCCGCGAACTCCACCTGCTTCGGCGAGAGGTTGCCCTCGGCGTTGTCGGCGAGCAGCTTGGCCAGGATCAGCAGGGAGTTCAGCGGCGTCCGCAGCTCGTGCGACATGTTGGCCAGGAACTCGCTCTTGTAGCGCATGGAGACCGCGAGCTGCTCGGCGCGTTCCTCCAGGACCTGCCGCGCCTCCTCGATCTCGGTGTTCTTGACCTCGATGTCCCGGTTCTGCTGGGCCAGCAGCTCGGCCTTGTCCTCCAGTTCGGCGTTGGACGCCTGGAGGGCCTTCTGCCGCTGCTCCAACTCCTCCGACCGCAGCCTCAGTTGCTCGGTCAGCTCCTGCGACTGCTTGAGCAGCACCTCGGTCTTGGTGTTGACGGAGATGGTGTTGACGCTCGTCGCGATCATCTCGGCGATCTGGTTGAGGAAGTCCCGCTGGATCTGCGTGAACGGGGTGAAGGACGCCAGCTCGATGACGCCGAGCACCTTCCCCTCGAACAGCACCGGGAGGACGATCACCTGCGCGGGGGGCGCGTCGCCGAGCCCGGAGGAGATCTTCAGATAGCCGCTCGGCGCGTTCTCCACGAGGATCGTGCGCTTCTCCTGCGCGGCCGTCCCGATGAGCGCCTCACCCGGCCGGAACGACGTCGGCATGGAGCCCATGGAGTAGCCGTACGACCCCAGCATCCGCAGTTCGTACTGGTCGTCCGCGTCGGCGCCCCGGCCCTGGCCGTCCACCAGCTGCATCGCCAGGAAGAACGCGCCGTGCTGCGCGGAGACCACCGGCGTCAGCTCGCTCATGATCAGCGACGCCACGTCCTCCAGATCACGACGGCCCTGCATCAGAGCGGAGATACGGGCCAGGTTGCCCTTGAGCCAGTCCTGCTCCTTGTTGGCGATCGTGGTGTCGCGCAGGTTGGCGATCATCTTGTTGATGTAGTCCTGGAGCTCCTGGATCTCGCCCGAGGCATCCACATCGATCTTCAGATTGAGATCGCCACGGGTCACCGCGGTCGCCACGCGCGCGATGGCACGCACCTGACGGGTCAGGTTCCCGGCCATCTCGTTCACCGACTCGGTCAGGTCGCGCCAGGTGCCGTCGACGTCCCGGACCCGCGCCTGGCCGCCGAGCTGCCCCTCCGTACCCACCTCACGGGCCACCCGGGTGACCTCCTCGGCGAAGGAGGAGAGCTGGTCGACCATCGTGTTGATGGTGGTCTTCAGCTCGAGGATCTCGCCGCGGGCGTCGATGTCGATCTTCTTGGTCAGGTCACCCTTGGCGATGGCCGTGGTCACCATCGCGATGTTGCGCACCTGACCGGTCAGGTTGGACGCCATCTGGTTCACGGACTCGGTGAGGTCCTTCCACGTGCCGGCCACACCCGGCACGTGCGCCTGACCGCCGAGGATGCCGTCCGTGCCCACCTCACGGGCCACCTTGGTGACCTGGTCGGCGAACGAACTCAGCGTCTTCACCATGGTGTTGAAGGTGTCGGCGAGCTGCGCGACCTCGCCACGCGCCTCGATCGTCACCGTCCGCGTCAGGTCGCCGTTGGCGACGGCCGCCGCGACCTGGGAGATGTTGCGCACCTGCATGGTCAGGTTGTTGGCCATGAGGTTGACGTTGTCGCTGAGGTCCTTCCAGATGCCCGTGACACCGGGGACATGCGCCTGGCCGCCGAGGATGCCCTCGGTGCCCACCTCGCGGGCCACCCGCGTCACCTGCTCGGCGAAGGACGACAGCTGGTCCACCATCGTGTTCACGGTGGTGACCAGTTCGAGGATCTCGCCCTTGGCGTCGACGGTGATCTTCTTCGACAGATCGCCCTTGGCGACCGCGGTGGTGACCTCCGCGATGTTGCGCACCTGGATGGTCAGGTTGTTCGCCATGAAGTTCACGGACTGCGTGAGGTCCTTCCAGGTGCCGGAGACACCCTGGACCTCGGCCTGGCCGCCGAGGATGCCCTCGGTGCCCACCTCGCGGGCCACCCGTGTCACCTGCTCGGCGAAGTTGGAGAGCTGGTCCACCATCGTGTTGATGGTGTTCTTCAGCTCCAGGATCTCGCCGCGCGCGTCCACGTCGATCTTCTGCGACAGATCACCCCGCGCCACCGCCGTGGCGACCTGCGCGATGTTACGGACCTGGGTGGTGAGGTTGCCGGCCATGCCGTTCACCGAGTCGGTCAGGTCCCGCCACACACCGGCCACGCCCGGCACCTGCGCCTGACCGCCGAGCCGGCCCTCCGTACCCACCTCACGGGCCACCCGCGTCACCTGCTCGGCGAACGCGGAGAGCTGGTCCACCAGGTTGTTGATGGTGTTCTTCAGCTCCAGGATCTCGCCGCGCGCGTCCACGTCGATCTTCTGCGACAGGTCACCCCGCGCCACCGCCGTCGTCACCTGGGCGATCTGCCTCACCTGAGAGGTGAGGTTGCCCGCCATGAAATTGACGGAGTCGGTGAGTTCCTTCCAGGTGCCCGACACGCCCGGCACCACGGCCTGGCCGCCCAGCCGGCCCTCCGTGCCCACGTCCCGCGCCATCCGCGTCACCTGGTCGGCGAACGCGGACAGCTGATCCACCATCGTGTTCACGGTGTTCTTCAGCTGGAGCATTTCACCGGAGACGTCCACGGTGACCTTCTGCGACAGATCACCGTTGGCCACCGCCGTCGTCACCTGGGCGATGTTGCGGACCTGACCGGTGAGGTTGCGGAACGCCGTGTTGACGGAGTCCGTGAGGTCCTTCCACGCTCCGGCCGCACCCGTCACCTGGGCCTGACCGCCCAGCTCACCCTCGACGCCGATCTCCCGCGCCACCCGGGTGACCTCGGCACCGAACCCGGAGAGCTGGTCCACCATCCCGTTGACGGTGTTCTTCAGCTCCAGCATCTCGCCGGCCACGTCCACGGTGACCTTCTGCGACAGATCACCGCTCGCCACGGCTGTCGTCACGGCGGCGATGTCCCGCACCTGAGTGGTCAGATTCCGGAAGACCGTGTTCACCGAATCGGTGAGGTCCTTCCACGTACCCGCCGCACCGGGCACATTCGCCTGCCCGCCGAGCCGCCCCTCGGCACCCACCTCGTTGGCCACCCGGGTGACCTCGTCCGCGAAGGTGCGCAGCGTCTCGGTCATCTGGTTGATCGTCTCGGCGAGCTGCGCCATCTCGCCGCGCGCCGACACGGTCACCTTCTGCGACAGGTCACCGTTGGCGACCGCCGTCGTCACCTGCGCGATACCGCGCACCTGGGCGGTCAGATTGCCCGCCATCAGGTTCACCGAATCGGTGAGGTCCTTCCACACACCCGACACGCCCGGCACCTGGGCCTGACCGCCCAGCTCACCCTCGGTACCGACCTCCCGGGCGACCCGGGTGACCTCGGAGGAGAAGGACGCGAGCTGGTCCACCATCGTGTTGACGGTGTTCTTCAGCTCCAGCATCTCGCCGGCCACGTGCACCGTGACCTTGCGCGACAGATCACCCTTCGCGACCGCCGTCGTCACCAGGGCGATGTCCCGCACCTGCGCGGTCAGCCGGTACGCCATCGTATTGACCGAATCCGTGAGGTCCTTCCACGAACCGGACATACCGCGCACCCGGGCCTGACCGCCCAGCTTGCCCTCGGTGCCCACCTCACTGGCCACCCGGGTGACCTCGTCGGTGAACGTCGACAGCTGGTCGACCAGGTTGTTGACCGTACGACCGACCTTCAGGAACTCCCCGCGCAGCGGATGCCCCGTGCCCTCCGGTCCCGGCGTCCGCAGCTCCATGCGCGGCGACAGATCGCCCTCGGCGACCGCCGACAGCACCCGGCTCACCTCGGAGACGGGCCGTACGAGATCGTCCACGAGAGCGTTGGACGCGTCGATCGCACTCGCCCAGGAACCCTCGCAGGCGCCCGTCTCCAGCCGCTCCGTGAGCTTGCCCTCACGCCCGACCATGCGGCGCACCCGGGCCAGCTCGCCGGTCAGATGGAGATTCCGGTCCGCCACCTCGTTGAAGACGGCGGCGATCTCGGCCATCACTCCGTCGCCGGAGACCGTCAGCCGCTTCCGGAAATTGCCGTCCCTCATCGACGCGAGAGCCGCCAGCAACCGGTTCAGGGCCGCCGTGTCCACCGCGGTGGTTCCGTTGCGCGCCGAGCGCTGGTTGCTCAGGGACTGTCCGCCTTTCGCGCGCGCCTTAGTGCCCCGCGTCGCTGCGCCAGACTCCACTGTGTCCCTCCCGCAGGGGTCGACCTTCACTGCTGTGCTCAGAGGTACTGCTCGACGTACCGGTTGCTCGTGCGTCAGCGTGCCCGTTCCACCGGGTACGCGCGGTGCTCCTGCCCGGCCTGGCAGAAGACACTCGGCCTGCCCGGACCTCTATAGGAAGCTTGCCCAGTGTTTCACCATGCCTGAACCAGGCCATAACAGTTCGGCAGCTTCGCACATGCTCCGCACACCCTCCGGACGTAAACACCGGCAACCGGCATCCGCATGGACGGCGAAGGTAAGTAACCTTGCATGCGGCTGTCCAGCCGCGCCGGTGCGACCGGCCTGGGCGGTGGCACGAGCACGAGCGGGCAGGCATCGGAGGGGCACCGCACCATGACCACCGGACTGCGTCCCGGGGGAAACCCCCAGGATCCCCGGCAGAGGGGGAACCAGCCGCTGCCCCGGCAGGAGGGGGTCGGCCCGGACGCCCCGCACGTCGAGAACAGGACAGGGAGATCTGTGATCACCGCGCGCGCGGCCGCAAGCTTCGACCCCGTCGGACGATCGGTGGCGACCGCCCGGTCCTTCGTCCGCGACACCCTCCAGGGCTGGGGCTTCGCGGACATCGTCGACGACGCCGTGGTCCTCACCAGCGAGCTCGTCACGAACGCCGTCGTGCACGCGGGCACCGCCGCGGAGGTCCTGTGCCTGCGCAGCGACGACGGCGTACGCATCGAGGTCTCCGACCGGTATCCCGAACGTGAGATCCCGCTCCAGTCGAGCGCCGTGAACATGGGCAGCCCCGACCGGGAGGGCGGCCGCGGCCTCCAGCTCTGTGCCGCCCTCGCGGACCGCTGGGGCGTCGAGTACACCCCCACCCACAAACAGGTCTGGTTCCGGCTCGACCTCCCCGAACGTCCGGTGGGCACGCGCGCGGCGGGCCCCGCGCTCCCCGCGGACCTCCTGCCGCTCGCCGACGGCCGGGTCCGGGTCGCGGTCGTCCAGATCGACCGCACGGGCACCATCACCGCCTGGAACGAGGACGCGGACGATCTCTTCGGATACGCGGCCGAGCAGGTCACCGGCAAACCGCTCACCGACCTCGCCGCCTGGCCGCACACCCCCGGCACCGGCACCGGGATCGCCGAGGCCCTCCGGCTCTCCCGCTGGGAGGGAAGCTACGGCATCCGCGGCGCCGATGGCCGAGTGATCCCCGTATACGCCTCTCACCTTCGCGTACGCGACACGGCAGGCGAGCCCTCCACGGTCTGCCTGCTGGTGCGCGACCACGAGCGGGCCGTGCTGCAGACCCCCCTGCGCGGGCCCGCCACCGACACGGCGACTGCCCAGGACGGCCAGGTCCCGGACCCCTTCGAGGTCTTCATCGGCTCTCCCGCCCCCGACGACCTCGACGGCCTCCTGCAGCGCACGGTGGAGCGCGCCCGCGACATGCTCGACGGCGACGCCGCCTTCCTCCTGCTGGCCACCGACGACGAGACGGAGCTGGAGGTGCGCGCCTCGACCGGCCTGCCCTCCGCCCGCCAGCGCTTCGCCCGCGTCCCGGTCGACGCGGGCCCCGGCCGCTACGGCTCGGCGCGTATGCCCGCCGTTCACGACGACCTGGCCGCCGTGCCGGGCGCGGTGCCCCTGCTGGGCGGCACAGGCATGCGTTCCGTGGTGACGGTCCCGCTGAAGGTGGAGGGCCGGCTGACCGGCTCCCTCGGCGTCGCGGCCGAGTCGCCCTCCCGGTACTCGAACGAGGAGGCGCTGCGTCTCCAGTTCGCGGCCGACCGCATCGCGCTGGCCGTGGAGTCGGCCCGCCTCGGTGAGCTGGAGCGGCTGCGCCGCGGCTCGCTGAGCTTCCTCGTCGAGGCCTCCGATCTCCTCGCGGGCACTCTGGACCGGAACCAGACACTGGCGCTCATGGCCCAGATGACCATCCCGACGCTGGCCTCCTGGTGCGCGGTGTACACGATCGCCGACCAGGTGTCGGAGCCGTATCTGTCCTATGTCCTGCACGAGGACGAGGAGCGCATCGACGGCCTCAAGGCACTCCTGTCGAAGATCGCCCCGCCGGAACCCATCCCCACGCCGGGCGCCCGGGTCTGGACGGCCCCTGCCGAGGTGGCCCACCAGGCAGCACTGCGCACCTCCATGCGCAGCCTCGGCCTGCCCGAGCTGCCCGCGGTCAGTTCGGGCGTCGGTACCACGCTGGCGACGGCCGCGACGGTCGGCGGCGAGACGGTCGTCCTCCCTCTCGTGGCCCGCAACCGGGTCATCGGCATGCTGACACTGGGCAAGCCGACCGACGAACACTTCCGCCAGGAGATCCTGGAACTGGCCGAGGACCTCAGCCGCCGGGCCGCCCTGGCCCTGGACAACGCCCGGCTGTACTCGGAGCGCACGGCCATCAGCCAGTCCCTCCAGCGCAGCCTGCTCCCGCCTGAGCTCCCGGACATCGACGGAGTCGAGGTCGAGGTGATCTACCGCGCGGCCGGCGAGGGCAACGAGGTGGGCGGCGACTTCTACGACCTGTTCCCGATCCGCGACGGCGCCTACGGCTTCGCCATCGGCGACGTGTGCGGTACGGGCCCGGAGGCGGCCGCGGTCACCGGCCTGGCCCGGCACGCCCTGCGCCTGCTGGCCCGCGAGGGCTTCGGCGGGCCGGCCGTGCTGGAGCGCCTGAACTCCGCGATCCTCGACGAGGGCGCCCGCAGCCGCTTCCTGACCCTGCTCTACGGCGAGCTGTGGCCGCAGGAGGACGGCAGCGCCGTACTGAGGGTGGTCTGCGCCGGCCACCCGCTCCCGCTCCGGCTGCGCCAGGACGGCTCGGTGGAGCCGGCCGCCGAACCGCAGCCGCTCCTCGGCGTCATGGAGGACCTGGAGCTGTACGAGCAGACGGTGACGCTCGACCCCGGGGACGTCCTGCTGTGCGTCACGGACGGTGTCACGGAACGCCGCGAGGGCACCCGTATGTTGGGCGACGACGGCCTCGCGGAGGTCCTCACGACCTGCACAGGCCTCACCGCCGGCGCGGTCGCGGCCCGCATCATGCGCGCGGTCGAACGCTTCGCCTCGGACGCCCCGTCGGACGACATGGCGATTCTGGCGATGCGGGTGCCGGGCCTTCTGAAGGACTGACTGGCGAGGAACGCCCGGGCTCCCGGCCCCAGTCGGGAGAGCCGGGCGGGCCGGATCCGGGACATGAAGAAGGCCCCGCCCTGATGGGCGAGGCCTTTTCTCGGAGCCCCCAAACGGAATCGAACCGTTGACCTTCTCCTTACCATGGAGACGCTCTACCGACTGAGCTATAGGGGCCTGTCGCCTTTTCGAGGTTCCCCTCGCGGCAACGGAATAGATCGTACCCCGAACTTGCGTGTGTTCCCAAACGCGAGAGGCGGGCTCAGAAGGCGGGTTGCAGCAGCCCGCCCAGGGCGTTGCACGCCGAGACGATCCGGTTCATCTCACGCTTCGTCAGCGAGGCGTCCACGGGCAGCGAGAGCGTCTCGTCGGCGGCCCGCTCGGTCTCGGGCAGACACACGTCCCGCCGGAATCCCGGCATGCGGTGGACGGGGGTCTTCACGGGGACCCGGCACTCGACTCCTCTGGCCTGTACGGCTCGTGCGAAGGCATCACGGTCCGGCCGGCCGTTGCCCGGCACCCGCACGACGTACTGCTGGTAGGTGTGGCCGCCGCTGCCATCGGGCGTCCGCACGCCGCGCAGCCGCCGGTCCAGGTACGCCGCCCGCTCACGACGCTGGGCCACCTCGGCGTACGGCGTCTCGGACTCCCCCTGTTCCAGCACCAGGAGCCCGTGCTGCTGCCCGACCTCGTGCAGTCGCGCCACGTCGGCGGGACGGCCGAAGCGGTGCACGACGACGACGGCGGCGGTCTGCGGGCTCACCGCGGCCTCGACGGCGAAGGGGTCAAGGCAGTACGTCACCGGGTCTATGTCGGCGAACACCGGGGTCGCGCCCGCCAGGGTCACGGCCTCGGCAAGCTCGATGTTCCCGAAGGCCGGCACGATGACCTCGTCACCGCGGCCGATGCCCGCGGCCCTGAGCATTCCTGCAGTACTCATGGCTCGGATGCTCGTCCGGCAAAGTGAACGCAAAGTGACGGGCAACGCAAAAGAGCAGGTCCCCGAACCGAAGTTCGGGGACCCGCTCTGAAGAATTGTTCGGCGGCGTCCTACTCTCCCACAGGGTCCCCCCTGCAGTACCATCGGCGCTGTAAGGCTTAGCTTCCGGGTTCGAAATGTAACCGGGCGTTTCCCTCACGCTATGACCACCGAAACACTATGAAACACACAACCCGACACACCACCAACCAGTGGCGGGATTGTTCGTGGTTTCAGAACCAACACAGTGGACGCGAGCAACTGAGGACAAGCCCTCGGCCTATTAGTACCGGTCACCTCCACAC